>DAXJ01000038.1 GCA_002506335.1 Methanosaeta sp. UBA114 | reverse complement strand
ATCATCATCGGCGGCGGGGCCCAGGTCGCCCAGGTGGCGGTGGGTGCCGTCAACGAGGCCGATAGGCACAACCTCCGCGGCGAGAGGATAAGCGTGGACACCATACCCCTGGTGGGGGAGAATGCCATTGCTGACGCAGTCAGCGCCGTGAGCAGGCTGCCCAGGGCCTCCATCCTGGTCCTTGCTGGTTCCCTCATGGGCGGAAGGATCACCGATGAGGTAAAGAAGCTCCAGGAGGAGGGAATTCCTGTTATCGCATTGAAGATGGCAGGGTCCGTCCCCGAACAGGCAGACCTGGTGGTCACCGATCCCATTCAGGCGGGGACCTTTGCCGTAATGCACATAGCTAGCACCGCTGTCTTCGATATAAACAAGGTGAGAGGCAAGGAGTTTTAATCCTCGGCCTGGATTTCCTAATTTATTTAGGCTTTAAACCCATGACCTCCAGGTCCTTAATGGTATCTCCCTCAAAGAGATCTTCCACGGTGTAGAAATTCTCCCCTGCCTGGAGCACCGGCGCCGATAAGGTGAAGACGCTGTTTATCCTAAGCTCGGTGAGGGCCTCAGGAGTTGCCATGTCCGCGTTTTCGAACTGGGCTCCCCAGCCTTTGAGAACTTTCTTAAGCTGCTCGCACCTTGGGCAGGCCTCGGTAGAATATACCACGTACTTCAAGGACCTCACCTCAGGACCATGGGATACTCTTTCTTTGACCAAATAGCATACCCCTGGACCACTGCCTTTTCAGCACATTCCTTGCAACATGAGTAGTTGGCAAGGTACTCATCCCCTTCCATCTCGTGCTCAAAGACCCTGCTGCAACTGAAGCCTGAAACCCTCCTGTAATCGAATCCTACGCAAAAGCCATCCTCATCGACCTCATGGGGCTTTTCTTCCAGGAGCCAGGCTCTGGGAAGGAGGATGGGTAGGGTGGCCATGTCCATGCCGCAGCCGCAGGGTCCATAGACATCCTCTGGATCTTTGTATATGATCGCTTTGAAGGTGAATTCGCTCATTTGTGGAGTCCTCCGACGATTGACAGGTCTTGTTCCCTGCAGTCTAATAACGTTTCCTCTGGTGTTTTCTCCAATGTTTTCTCTGTACTAGAGCCCTGTCGGGGTCCTGCCGCAATCAACCCTCTTTTTGCTCCTTGATTTAAAAAGATGGAGCTTACGAGGCTTTGGATGGGCTTTAAGCTGTTTTTATTTGATTCTCCGCCAATATTGCTTAAAATAAGGATGTAAGTGCTGCGAAAGGTATATATATTGCTCTGGGAGAGGATGCACTGCGTATTTGGGTCTGTAGATCAAGAAGAGCCCCAATTATAGGCCTTCTCTCCTATTGATCACGATATACGAGGTGAAGATTGATGCCGATACTTCCAGTAGCCCCTGTGAGCAGGCTCATCCGCGATGCAGGAGCCAAAAGAGTCAGTGAAGGTGCTAGAGATGCTTTAGCGGATATCTTGGAGAGCTATGGCTTAGAGATAGCCCGGGAGGCGGTGGGCTGGGCTAACCATGCCAAGAGGAAGACGGTCAAGACCGAGGATATAAGAGAGGCTGTCAAAAGGGTTAAACCTCCAGTGATCCTTGAAAGGTGATCGATGCCATATAGTGAGGATTTCGATTACCATTCCTTGGGCCTTGTGTGCGGCATAGAGATCCACCAGCAGCTTGACACATCGTCCAAGCTTTTTTGCGGCTGCCCCACAAAAGTCAGGGAAGTTGAGGGCTCCAACTTCGAGTTCTTCAGATATCTTCGCCCGGCAAGAAGCGAGCTTGGGGAGATAGACAGAGCTGCACTGGAAGAGGCCTTAATCTCCAGGAGGTTCATTTATAAGTCCTACGACACCACCTGCCTGGTGGAGGCCGACGAGGAGCCCCCAGGGATCATAAATCCCGAGGCCATGGAGATCGCCCTCACCATCGCCAAGCTCCTTCGCATGAATGTGGTGGATGAGGTCCACACCATGAGAAAGACGGTCATCGATGGCTCCAACACATCGGGGTTCCAGAGGACGGCCTACATAGGCTCCGATGGGGGCATAGATACTTCTCAAGGCAAGGTGGGCATAGGCATTCTCTGCCTAGAAGAGGAGGCTGCCAGGATCATAGAGGACCGCGGCGATGAGCTTGTCTATTCCCTGGATCGCCTAGGAATTCCCCTGGTAGAGATCGGCACTGCCCCTGATATAGTCTCTCCCGAGCACGCCCGGGAGGTCGCCCAGACCTTAGGCATGATTCTGCGGTCCACTGGCCGGGTAAAGAGGGGCCTTTCCACCATACGCCAGGATGTCAACGTTTCCATAAGAGGTGGGGCTAGGGTGGAGATCAAGGGCGTTCAGGACCTGAATCTGGTAAGTGAGATCGTCCGCCTGGAGTCTCTAAGGCAGGCCCGCCTCCTGGAGATCAGGGACGAGCTTTCACGCCGCAAGGCCAGCGCCGACTGCAGCCCAACCGACGTGACATCCCTTCTGGCCTCGACCAAATCCAAGGTGATAGCCCGATCGCTGAAGGATGGAGGCATAGTCTTGGCTTGCGTCTTCAAGGGCTTCAACGGCCTGGTAGGCAGGGAGATTCAGCCTGAGCGCCGCCTGGGGTCTGAAATTTCTGATAGGGCCAAGCGCGCCGGGGTTGGTGGAATCTTCCATACCGATGAGCTACCCGCTTATGGCATAACCTCCGAGGAGGTCTCTGCCGTGAGAAATGCCCTGGAGGCGGAGCAGTCCGATGCTGTGATAATGGTCACTGGGACCGAGGCCAGGGCCAAGAAGGCCCTGAAGGCGGTCATCGGCAGGGCTAAGGAGGCTCTGAGGGGGGTGCCCGAGGAGACAAGAAGAGCTCTTACCGACGGCACCTCAGAGTACATGAGGCCCCTTCCTGGAAGGGCCAGGATGTACCCCGAGACCGATGTCCCATCCGTGGCCATAACCGATGAGATGCTCCAGGAACTGAAGCTTCCTGAGCTTTTCACTGAGAGAGCACAGCGTTATGAGAAGGACTTCGGCATCAATAAGGAGATGGCCAAGGTCATGGCCTCGTCGCCCAACTACCAGCTCTTTGAGGAGATCGCAGCTAAGTATGATGTCCAGCCATCCCTGGTCGTAAGAACCCTGGAGACGGTGCCCATAGAGCTTGCCAGGGAAAAGGTACCTGTAGCCAACCTGGTAGACAGACACTTTTGCGATTGCCTGGCCATGGTCTGCCAAGGAAAGATCGCCAAGGAAGGAATCTCCAACCTGCTTAAGGCGATGGCAGAGAACCCCATGGCAAGCACCGAAGAGGCCGCCAAGTCTGCTGGCCTCGCCGGCGTGGATGAATCCGGAGTGGAATCTATAATTCACGGCATAGTCATCGATAAGGCAGACCTGGTGAAGTCCAAGGGCGAGAGAGCCAGCGGTCCCCTCATGGGCCTGGTTATGAAGGAGCTACGTGGCAGGGCGGATGGGGCTTTGGTGAGCGCCATATTGAAGAAGGAGATACAAAATATACTGAACGAGTGATCTCGAAGTGAAGCCTGATATGCTCCTGTGGGAGGAGACCCTGTTCAAGGATAGGGACATGTTCGAGCTGGACTACGTTCCAGAGCACTTCCTCCATCGGGAGCCGCAGATGAATTCACTGAAATTCTGCGTCAGGCCTGCCCTAGCCGGTGCACGGCCGGTCAATGCCCTGTGCCTGGGGCCTCCCGGCACGGGCAAGACCACGGCCATAAAGAAGCTATTTGAGGAGGTGGAGGTACACTCGGCCAAAGCCGTGCCGGTTTACATCAACTGCCAGATGGACTACACCAGGTACTCCATCTTCTACCAGCTTTACAAGAAGATCTTCGATCACGCGCCTCCGGTGAGCGGCATATCCTTCAAGAGGATCTTCGATAAGGTCGTAAAGCGCTTAGCTGAGACGGGCCAGGTCCTCATAGTCGCGTTAGACGATATCAACTACCTCTTTCACGAGAAGGAGGTGGATCACGTCCTTTACTCCCTCCTGAGGGCCCACGAGACCTGCCCCGGGGCAAGGATTGGCGTTATAGGCGTTCTAAGTGAGCCTGCCTTGAAGTACGTCTTCGATCCCAGGGTTGCCTCGGTCTTCCAAGCGGAGGAAATACCCTTTCCCCCCTACACCAGGGATGAGATTAGGGACATACTGGAAAGAAGGGCTCAGCTTGGCTTTTACCCTAGTGTGATGTCAGACGAGATTCTGGAGATGGTGATGGACTACGCTGAGAAAGCCGGCGACCTGAGAGTGGGCATCGACCTCCTCAGGAGGGCGGCGATGTCCGCAGAGCGCAGGGCCTCCAAGATCATCTCCACAGAGGACGTGGAGGGCTCTTACGAGCGCTCGAGGCTCGTGCACCTTACTTATGCTTTGAAATCCCTCAAAGACGACGAGATCCTGGTTCTCAAGCTGGCAGCAGGGAGCAGCGAGACTCAGGCCGGAAACTTATATAAGAAGTTCCACGACCAGACTGGAGCTGGCTATACAAGGTTCCACGACATACTGAACAAGCTCGATGCCGTAAGGCTCATCAATACCGATTTTAGCGGCATGGGCACCAGAGGCAGGTATAGGATAATCAAGGTCAGATATGACCCTGAGGTGATTCTAAGCCGCATCCCACCTTCCTGATCATTTTACTTGGATAAATCTTAGAATAAGATCTATATACTATGGCACTTTTTACACCGATTATATAGATAATATAGATAAGGACTTTAAGCTGACGCGGCACCTTCACCGGGCGTATGGGTCTTCTAGGCGCCGGTAGGCTTGGCAGAACGTTTAGTGAGAGAATTATAGAAGCACTCTTATTCCTTTCAGCTGCAACGTCCATCATCGTCACTATACTGATCTTTTACTTCCTTGTCAGGGAGTGCCTGCCTGCCTTCCTGGAGATCGGCGTCTTTCAGCTTCTGATAGGGCAGAAATGGCACGCTGCAGGCAACATCTTCGGCATGGCCCCCCTGATAGTGAACTCTCTCCTGGTGACGGTTTTAGCCCTCTTTATAAACATCTCCATAGGCCTTCCCCTGGCCATATATCTGGCAGAGTTGGCTGGGCCGAGAGAGAGGTCGGTGCTAAAGCCAGCCATAGAGCTTTTAGCGGGCGTACCCTCCATAGTCTACGGACTTCTGGGAATTCTCATACTGGTCTCCTACCTTCAGGACCACTTCGATATGCTAAGCGGAAGATCCATGCTGGCGGGTTCTATCCTTTTAGGGATTATGTTCATCCCCCCCATCACCACCATATGCGAAGATGCCTTGAGGGCCGTTCCCAAGGAGTTCAAGGAGGGCTCTCTGGCCCTGGGAGCCACTAGCTGGCAGACGATAAGGTATGTGATCCTTCCGGCAGCGGCCTCGGGTGTCACGGCGGCGATCCTCCTAAATGTCGGAAGAATCGTTGGGGAGACCATGGCTGTTCTCCTGGTGATGGGAAACATCGCCAGAATCCCCAATCCCTTCTTCGATGTCTTTGAGCAGGGCGCCACCTTTCCCTCGGTGATAGCCGGGGAGATGGGCGAGGTGGCCCGGGGCTCTCTGCATTACCACGCCCTCTTTGCAGTCGGCTTCGTCCTACTGGTCATGGTGACATTCCTGAGCCTCATGGCGGATCTGGTCAGGGCCCGGATTCAGAGAAAGTTCGGAGGATATTGATTGAAGCCAAATCCCTTTCTCATAGTCACCCTGGCAGCCTCATCCCTGCTCTTTGTGACCTCGACAGCCTGCATTCTCATGCAGCCCGACCTGGGGAGGATCGGCCCTCTCTGGGGGGGGATAATCCTTGTCTCCATCACCTTCCTGACAGCCTTCTTCCTTTGGTCTGGGAACCCAAGGAAAGTGCAGCCCAGGGCGGGCACACTTCTCTATCTGGTCATGGCCACAGTGGTCCTCCTTATCATCCTTGGAGGAGCGTTCAATCCAAACTTTACCGTAATGAGGCCGCTTGGCCTTGGAGCATCCTTTAGCTACAGGTTCATCCTCTCCCTTCTGGCTATAGTAGCCGGGGTCTTTGGGGTAAAGGAGTCTTTGGAGGCCATGTACAACTACAGCCAGAAAGGGCGTGAGGTGCTTATCTTTACGGCCATCAGGCTCTCGGCGGTAATAGCTCTCCTCATCCTAGGAGGCATCCTGGCTGTGATCATCTACAAGGGCATATGGGCCATTAATTGGGAGTTCTTGACCCAGCCCCACAGGAGGCTTGGCCAGGAGGGTGGCATAAGCACGGCCATCGCAGGCTCCTTGTGGATGGTCCTCGGGGCCATGATGGTCTCCGCGCCCCTGGGCATAGGGACTGCCATCTACCTCAACGAATACTCAAGAAACCTCAGATTGAATCGGTTGGTGACCATCGCCGTGAGCATCCTGAATGGCGTTCCCTCGGTGGTCTTCGGCCTCTTCGGCCTGGCTTTTCTGGTCACCCTATTCGGCGTATCCCTGCTCTCTGGGTCCCTGATCCTGGGCCTCATAAATATCCCCACCATCATACTGACCTGCCAGGAGGCCTTGAAGAGCATTCCCAACTCTCTGCGAGAGGGAAGCATGGCTTTGGGAGCCTCCAAGTGGCAGACCATCACCAAGGTGGTCCTTCCTGCTGCCCTTCCAGGGATTTTGACTGGGATCATCATAGGCGTGGCCAAGGCCTCGGGTGAGACCGCCCCAATCATGTGGACGGCCGTGACCTTCACTGCCACTCCGGTGCAGATGGTCTACGGCATTATACCAAACATCTTCCAGCCGGTGAACAACCTAGATTATCATCTACTAAATCTCATCTACTTCATGGGAGCCTGGGATGTGGAGGGAAAGGCCTGGGGTACGGCCCTGGTCCTGCTGGCTCTGGTCCTAAGCACCAACATGCTAGCCATAGTGGTGAGAAATCGCTATAGGAAGAGAATATCATGGTGAAAGTTAAGATTGCGTGGGAGACGCTTGAAGGCAAGCTTATAACGAGGTAGATCGCTATTCAGACCCCACGATCTGAAAAGCCTAATTATCCACCACAAAGACGCAAAGGATTAACTTAATTCCAATTTCAGTATAGCCTTTTCGATATCTTGAGAAAATCCTATTATGGGGTTCTGATGTTAGCCGAATCAAGCCAGAGCATCTTCAAGAGCGTCTGTGCGCGCTTCCACGACAGCTCTGTCTGCCGTAGATTGGTCTGCCATCATAGAGTCCTCAGATCAAAGCATCCCTTTGGAGGTCTAGGCGACCAAATGTGCTTGGTTGTCCCGGAGGGGCGAACCCTGTAGCACTAAAATGCTGAAGCTGCGTTGCGAAGCAATCAGTACATCACTCGTGAAGTTATTAGGCTTGGATGTATTATATAGTAAGCACGCGAGGGGTCCTACATCTAATAATGACGGAAGTCCTGGGCGTTTCGCCCCTCTGCACTTCTTAGAGATCGGGACGCTAAATTAATCTGTACACTTAGCCTTAACTTTGAAATCTTAAACCGTTCGTGGAAAATATATGTTAAAAGCATTAAGATAGTGCAAAGTGAAATTGCCGTACCTCTTCCCATTTCATCCAAATTGAAGTAGGAAATTTTAAGGCCTTAAGCCCTGGTGATGAGACCAGGATCAAGCTTGGCCCGGGTGATCTTCGGCAGATCTCCCCAGAGGGCAAGTTTATCACCTCTTATGACCAAAGCTCCCTCAATCCCCTGCTTCTCTACCGCTTTGAAACAGTCACCCAAGGGTCCGTCGGCGCTGACGGCGTTCCCAAGGGCCGTGGCCGCCGCATCTGCCATGGCCGGGTCCTCCGAGATCACCAGGGAGGCATCGGCAAAGCCAAAGCTGATGGATGGCCCGACAGTCCCGCTGCTGGTGCAGACACCCAGGGGCTTATTTCTGGGAGGAAGCTCCAGGGCCAGGTCCTTGATGGACGACGACCCTGCATAGATACCTATGAGTACGGGCCTGTCGTTCAGTACGGATACATCGCCACCGTTGTCCACCACGGCATAGGTCGCCCCTTTTTCCATCATGGCCTCCAGGGCAAGCTTGGCTATGACTCCCGCCACCGCAGCCATGGGGCCTATGCAGAAGGCGTTCGTAGCCTGAATCATCTGCCTGACGACATCAGGGGCGCCATGGTAAGGAAGGTCGTAGGGCTCCAGGGTGAGCATGAAATAAGGGTCCTCCCTTATGAAGGCCTCCAGGTAGCTTCTCTGCTTCCTGATGGAGGCCTTGGCAGCATCTATGTGGCCAGACTCCAGGGCCGAGATGGTGACTATGGTTTCCTTGAGCTGGAAGTGCTCCTTGATGATCCTGGACTGCGCCATGTAATTTACTTCCTGGCCATAGAGATCTGGGCTATTTCCCTGGCCCTGCCCCTGAGCTTTATCACAACCTCGTCCTCGTACCTTACGTCTAGCATCTCTCCTGCTTGGTAGAGCTTGGAGAGCTGGCTTAGGCCCTTATCTGAATATGGAAGCCGGATCTGGAACTCCTTCAAGGGAGATAGACGCCTAGTTATGCGGTCCATGAGCTCATCCAGCCCTTGCCCGCTGGAGGCTGAGACCAAGACGGGATTTGCGGCCAGATCTTTTATGAACTCCATCCTCTCCTCTGCATCCTTCGGATAGAGGCGATCTGCCTTATTGAGGACGGTGACTATGGGCGTAGAGGAGCTGCAGTCCCATAAAGCCTTGTGGGAGGCGGCCATCTTCCGCCTCAAGAGCTTAGGAGGGTCGCTTAGGTCTGCCACCAGGAGAACGAGGTCGGCCTGGGATATTTCAGACAGGGTGGATCTGAAGGCCTTGATGAGAAAGTGAGGCAGATCATCTATGAATCCTACCGTATCCGTGAGGAGGATCTTTCTCTTGCCGGCCTTTACCGCCCTGGTGGTGGGGGTGAGGGTGGTGAAAGGTTGGTCCTCAACCTGGACCCCGGCGCCGGTGAGTATGTTGAGGAGTGTGCTCTTGCCAGCATTGGTATAGCCGGCCAGGGCCACCAGGTCAAATCCAAGCTCCCTGCGCCTCTGCCTCCTGTCCACGCCCGTGGCCTCCACGTCCTTTAGGACATCTTTTATTTTTGCAATCCTTCCCAGCATATCGCGGTAGGCGAAGTCCTCGTAGGCTCCGGCGCCGCCAAAGCCAGGCTGCTCTCCAAGCTTCCTGGCAGATAGGGCCCTCTTCACGTGAGGGGCGTCGTAGGTGAGCTTGGCCAGCTCCACTTGCATCTTGGCCTCCTTTGTGGTGGCCCTGGTGGCGAAGATCTCCAGTATCAGATTGAACCGGTCTATGACCGCCACGGGAAACTCGCTTCTTATGGTGACGGCCTGGCCCGGGCTTAAGGGATTGTAGAAGATCAGCTTATCAGGGTGATAGCACAGGGCTTCATTGATCTTGCCCCGGCCTACCTGGTACCTGTGATCGCGACCCCTCCTCTGGGCGACCTCGGCCAGGACGGAGTAGCCTGCAGCCTCGGCCAGGCCCCTGAGCTCCTCCATCTTGTGGGGGTCTGAGGCCTGGTTGGGATTCTCCCTCATCATGAGCACCGCGGTCTTGCTGCAGTTCATCGTGAGACTCTCACATCAACGTCCAGAAGAACCTTTCGTTTGGCGAATCTTTCAAGATTTAAAAAAGCTCAAAGGGTTGGCATCGAGGTTCTGGAGGTAATCTCACCTCTAAGCCAATCCAGGGACTGAACCACCAGCTTGTTGCCCTCTCTGAAGATACCAGCCTCAGCCTGGGAAAGGAGGCACCTTCTCAACCGCTCCGGATCGGTATTGTCCGAGTTGGTCCATTCCACAAAGGGCTTTTGAACCACCGAAGACGGGGCCGATTCCCACCAGAGCGATGGATCGAACTCGCCGCCCGTTGACCTCACCAGGGTGGCATAGCCCGAGTCCACCAGAATCCTGTTCAGGCAGGGCCTGGCTATGAGCTGCCCGTGTGTTCCCGAGAGATAGGCCACCCCAACCAGCCTGCCATAAGAGTCCCGGCTGGCTACATCATCTATGTCCAGGTAGATTCTCCTGCCCATCACCAGGGCTGAGGTTAGCTCCTTGGCCTGGGCTCCCTCCTGGGTGCTGGCGTCGGGCGCCTTTATCTCGGCCAGCACCACCCGCTCGTAGGCCGAGGCCATTCTGGTATCGGCCTTCTCCACGGCTATGTCCAGGGTGGACCCATCCACCACGTAGGTCACCTGGCCGTAGGCCTCATCGGAGGCTGCCGATGTCTTTGCTGCCAGGAGCAGGGTCAGGAGCAGAAGAAGGATAGCCTTGATCACTTCCCGATCCCTCCGAGATCCGACTTGACCTTGGCCAAGCGAGCCTTGGTCGCTTTTATGGAGCCCGATAAGGTGGTGGGGGCAGCCTCTGCGGGAGATCCGCCACCGCAGCAGCCCTTTGAATCGGCGTTGGCGAAGAGACCGTAACCTGCGGTCTCATCGATGTTTATGGCCACGGAGTCGTTCTTTGAGTAGCTGTAGACGAGCTTGGAGGGCCTGCTCAATGGAGATATGGCGGCGAAGGTCAAGCCGGACCTGACCGTCTCATTGGGCTTGAGCTCCACCCTGGCAAAGCCCTGGCCATTGTATCTGTTGTAGCCACTGCTGCTGTAGTTCCAGCCCCACTGGTCCTGGAGGGTGAAGTTACTGGAGCTGACCTGAAGCTTCTTTGTACCGTTGTTGGTCACGCCCACGTCGAAGTTGAGGGTCTTCCTCTTGTATTCCTCCTTGGAACCTATCGGGCCATAGTACACGATTTTCACGGGCCCTGCGCTGACGTTGATGGGGGCCTGAAGATCCACGGAGAACTGCGGCCCCAAGTTGCTGTTGGTGGGCTCAACCAGGAGCTTCTTTGCTAGGGCCTCCTTGGGCACTATAAACCCCAGGATGCGGCGGCTTGGCTGAAGATCCCTGCGGTAATCCCTTCTGGCCGAGTAGACCCTGTCGTTGCCATCCACCAAGGTATAGGATGCATTTATCAGCCCTGAAGTGTTGGCCGAGATAAGGCTTGAATCCACCTCTAGCAGGGCATTCTTCCCCGCGTTCACGTCACCGGGGTTGAACTGCTCCTTGAAGACGCCAAAGACTACGCAATCTACATCGCCGTTACTCCCTATAAGCGGATACCCCTGGACTGCCGTCACTGCCAGGGCCAGGATAAGGATTATAGCCTCCGATCTCATCTACAATTTACCTCCGATATGGTGGCCATCCTATAGAGGGCCTAGGAAGCCAATGATGTGGTTTATTCTTGGATGGCTTTTTCATAACTTCCTAAATATTGCAATGAGATGTTTGCCTTTATTAAATCATCGCTCCGTTAAAAAGACCTGATAGGCCCGAGGAGTCCCCCGGACCAAACGCTTATCATCTGCCCTTGAGCTTTGCCTGGACCTCGGCCAGCCTATCCGACGTGCCCTCTGCAGCAGGGCTTTTCGAGTTTGTCGAAGAGGTAACCCCTGCGGGAGCCACACTGCCAGTACCGCTCGATCCCTTCGGGAGATCAGCGGCCTCATTCTTCTTGGAGAGGGCCGGGTTTTCAAGAAGGATCCGCTGGGAGGCAGCCTTGATGGCCCCACCGGTTGGAGCCGGGGTTTCCGCAGGTTCCGGAGTCGTCATCTGGGGCGTCGCAGCTTCCTGGTTCGTAATCTGGGCAGCAGGAGCCGAAGCTGCCTGAGTAGCATTGGGGCTACTGCCTACCATCTCATCTGTGATCTGGCCGTAATCCTTCCTAAAATCGATGGCTATGGGAAATCTGCCGAAGGCATCGAAGACTAGGGCTCTGGGAATGCTCAGTGGTGAGAGATCGGTAAAGCTGAGCCTCACCCTTATGGCCTTGCCGGCCTCTATTACCATCGGGCTGAAGCCGTACCCTGTGTAGTAATCCCAGCCGTTCTGATCCAGGAGTGTGAAATTCTCGGGGCTCACTGGGATGTTTTTAGTCCCATTATTGCCAAGGCCTATCTCGTAGATGTAGGACTCGCGCTCGGCCGATAGATCGTAATCCACAACCCCGTAGTACCTTATGACCAGATCCTCATTGGATTCCTTGGGCGTCTTCCACCAGTTGATGGTGATAGGTGACCCAGACGCCGGCACCGCCTTGAAGAGCTTGAAGACGCGGACGGCCTTGGGGACTACGAAGGCCTGGATGCTGCGCCCTGGCTGGAGCTGCTCGGATAGAGTGGAGTCGGCTGTATACAAGGTGTCCTTATCGTCCATGACCTGGTAGGTCACATTATCTGGGGTGGTAATCCCCACGTCCACCTTTAGGACCGAATCCTGGCTGGAGTTATCCAGAGGTCCCTTGATGAACCCGAAGATAGTGCAGTTGGTGGCGCCGTTGCCGCCCTGAAGCGGGTATCCCTGGGCCACGCCAATGGCAAACAGCGCAGTCAATGCAAATGCCAATAATTTCATATATTACCCCCTAAGTTCGCCTATTCATGGCTTGATATACTACTATCTGCCCTCTATACGGTTATATACAGTTTACTAAGATCCCAAGGTATCTCGGGGCTAAATCGGTTAGGTAAATTAATGAAGTGATATCCATGGCTGCCAAGAAGATATAATCAATAGTATACTGCGCGAAGGCTCGTCTAAGGAGGGCATTTTAAGCCCCCCTCCACCACGCCTGTCTCACGACATTCAGCGTGAAATTTTAAGACTGTTGGATAATAAAGGAAGATGAAGCCCCTTCATGACCATGCAGAACAAGTACAGCGAATCTAACCTCCTTGGAGACGTCTCGGTAGACGTATCCAGATGAATGCCATAGCATAGACCGGAGAACTGATTGCCTGCGATGCTAGCGGCAGCAGAATTGGAGCCTGGCCTTACGCCACCAAGCACCTGATGATACTAGTGAGTGGGGCAAACAAGGTAGTTCCAGATCTACGGAGGGCTTTTCTGCGAGTGAAAGAGTTCGCCTATCCACTGGAGGATGCCAGGGCCAATAGGGCCTACAGCGGCACCGGGAGCATCATAGGAAAATGCATCGTCCTATTTGCCGAGAGGATAAAGAATAGGGTGATGCTGATGCTTGTAGATTATGTCCTTGGCTATTGAGCGGGCGGAATAAGTTAACAGCAATCACTTGAGATATTTAAAAATAGAAAAGAGTTGCCAAAGGCATTAATTAATAAAAAATTACTCTTCTTTTTGGTAAAAAAGGGCTAGCTTTTAAGGCCCTCCATGGCAGCGCCGAGCCGCTCCTTGGTGGCCTCGCTACTAGAGAGCATGCGCTCCCTGGATGCTCCAATCTCCACTAGGATGGACTCGCTCTGACCTGCCAGGTTCTCTTTGGCCTGGCCCAGCCGCTCCTTGGTGGCCCCTTTCTGGCCACCCAGGTTCTCTTTGGCCTGGCCTAACTTCTCCTGGGAAGCCTCACGAGCAGAATTCAAGGATTCCAGGGCGGCCTCAATCCTGGCCATCCTGGACTCGGAGCTAGGGCCCATACCTCTGAAGAAGGCCTGCTGAGGCTGCATGGGAGCCTGAGATATGATGGTCATTGGCTGAGATACACTGCTGGAACTGGGCATGCTGGCCATGCTGCCATTCCCGGCAGAGGTACTGTTGATCTGGGAGCAGTAATTGGGGGTCAGAGGTGTGGTGGTCTCATTGATGACCAGATCCAGGTTGCCCAAAAGCTCGGCCTGGGTGCTCCTTCCTACATCGCTGCTGAAGAAGAGGGCGGCTACTGTATTCGCCGAGGGCTGGAAGGCGACGAAGGACCCACTTTCATAGCTTCCAAAGACGGCGTTTTTGCCGCTAACCTCGGCTTCATCGGGACTGTAGAAAGCCTGGCTCAGGTGGCTATCATAAGTTTTCAAGGCCGATATGATCTGGGTCCTGGTGAGATTCTCCTCGATCCGGCATGGGTAGAGGAGATCCAGGGAAGCTGCAGAGCCGTTAATGAAGAAGGATGCTCCCACATCCCTGCCGCCTGCATAATCGGCCTGGTAGGAGGGCCCCTGGGTAGAAGTGGCATTCGATGGCAGGCAGAAGCTGAAGGACGCATACTGTCCCAGGCTTATGCTCTGGCAGGAATGGCTAGGGCTCTGGGCCGAGGCTGAGAGGAGGAGGCAGAGCGCTGCCAGCACTGCCGCGGACTCTATGAATCGCTTTAGGGTGGACATATCATCATCTCCAGGGCGCCCGGGAATTCACAGCAAGTCCTGAGGGCGCACCTTAAGGGAAGTTTAAATCAGTAATCATTAGAGTCCCATGAGGTATAAAACCATTTAGATTTCGCTCCGATATGATAATATATGGAGGCCTGGTTGCATTAAACGGAGAACAGGGGTATGTCTTACAATCCATTACCGTCTCTGCCACTGGTGGCGGCCTGTACATTGGCCTTGACCGCGGCCGCCGCAGGGAGTATACTGATCAATGAGATGGAGCTGAACCCGCCTGAGGGTGGGACTGGCTGGGTGGAGCTCTACAATACGGGGAATAGCAGCGTGGATATAAGCGACTGGACAGCGGCCATCACCGATGGGGGATGGGTTGGCAAGATTATGGCACCGGAAGGGGCCATGATACCTCCCAAGGCTTTTTACGTCCTGGAAGGGAGCACATCCTGGGACCACAACGATGGGGGCTTCGCGACACTCTACGACGAGTCCGGCATCAAGATGGACGAAACTCCCACCAGGATCGATAGCCTGAATAACGACTTCGCCTGGGGAAGGCGGCCGGATGGATATGATACGGACACCGATGGCGACTTCGGCCTGGGCAGAGGGACCAAAGGAAAGCCCAACAAGATTTGAACTAAGGAGAATCTTATTATGAAGTTTATTACGAAGAGCAGATCACCTGTAACAGTGATGCTGGTCGCGATCCTGGCCCTGACTGCCTGCGACTTGGCCGCGGCATCAGCGGTCGTCAATGAGGTGGAGCTGAGTCCCTCTAATGAGGAGGCGCCCATGTGGGTGGAGCTTTACAACCCCGGAGATGCGGTAGTGGATGTGACCGGCTGGGCCATCACCATAAAGGACCAGTCCTGGGCGGGGAAGATGCACCTTCAGGGCATCCTTGAGCCCAAGGGATTCATGGTGGCCGAGGGCCAGACCAGCTGGATCAAGAGCAGCAATGGAACAGTCATTCTCACTGATGGCTCAGGGAACACGGTGGATTCCACGCCTCTACTCCATGATACCAAAGCTAATGATTTCTCCTGTGGAAGGATTCCCGATGGAAAGGATACCGATACCAAGGGAGACTTCGTCTACACCATGGGCACCAAGGGCAGGCCTAATGGTGGGAGCATCAAAATAGGCTAAAATAGTAGTCTGAAGGCACTATAGAACAAAGGCGCTGGAATTAAAGGCCGACGCCCCAGTGCTCATTTTTGAATAAACTTAAGGAAATCGGTAAAAAATTTAGATCCTTAAGGTATAGGAGTATCCGCTCTTGAAGGTATTGATGTACTCTGTCCTGTGGGGCTTATTGTTCTTGTCTCCCCTTGTTGAGACCACAATGGTGTGCAACCGGTCGCCTCTGACCATGAACCTCGCTTTTCCATCGATCATACCGTCGGCTCCATCAGAGCTGTAGAACGCCTCGTCAACGTAGACATCATAGCCACTCAACTGGGCCGAGATAATGGTGACCTTGGCGCTTCCCTGGTGTAACCCGCCGATGCCCACCGTCCCCTGGGACTGCTCCTCCCCTGGAAGGACGTCTATGATCAGGGCATTGGATGACTGGCTATCCACTGAGCACATCACCAAGATCCTTCCAGCTCCGCCCACCTGGAGGTTGGCCTTATAGTAGCCGGGTCTGACCTCCATTCCTTTGTGAAGTACGATCCCTCTTGAGACAGAGATCGCATAAAGATCGGATCTGCCTCCCAAGGGCATATAGGCTATCAGGTCCAGAATATCGCCTTGATCGGCTAAAGAATGTCGATCAAAGCTTCCATTGTTTGTTATCCAAATATCGCTATAATTAGAGGTACTGGAACCATTAGGGTCATAGCTATGGAGGGGCTCCACGTCCGATAGGTCGGTTCTCTCCAGACCTGATAGGGAGAATATCTGGTTCTGGGATTGGACTGCCGGTGCCTGCGCATTCATCCAGGGCTCGATGCTCCATGGAGTGTCTACATCTTCCCCCTGGGAGGAGCCAGTGAGTGTGAGCATAAGCACCATCGTCCGCATCAGAAGAAGGTAAGGAAATAATCTCATGGAAGGTCATGATGATCACCAGGTTTTTGATCTTATCGCAACTAACTCCCTGTAGAAGCAGGCAGCCGTCATGGCATCACCAAGTCCCACCACAACCTTCGGACGCTCCATCGATAGGGAGGGAACCTGGCATAGGACATCGTCCTCCTGGATTAATGAAGGCTCCATTGTCATAAGGCTGAGCACCTTGGGCATAGAATGCATCCCTGGCGGCAGCAACCCTGTAGTTTACCGTGGACGGAACCAGCCCCGATACGCTCACCGACTCGGCCAGGGTTGCAGCTGAGTTCGTCCCGTGGATCAAGGCCTCCACCTAGTACTCAGGCAGTATTATCTCCGTTGGAGCGCTTATGACGTAATCCTCAATGTAGATCCAGGCCCGAGATATACCGAGGCCGTGCATTAGGTCCCTGGCAGCGTCCATGATCTCCCTCCAACCTGGATCAAAGGCCCTGAGGAAGGAGAGATCGTTCTAGTTCATTCCTATGCTATCGGCGGGCAGGTTATCCAGGAGGTACCTCATGATCTCCGTCCTCTAGAAGCTTCCCTGCTCGGAGTTGATGTAGACCTCATGATTGGCCTCATTCCAGGGCATTATCTGCTCGGCCTTCTCGTACATGACCGGCTTGAGGTCCAGGGTAGGCACCAGGTGAAAGCCGCCTATGAGGGTTGCCGTTGGCTGCCTAATTGACATGGTCGCGGCAGTAGTCATCGAAGTTAGGGTCTGAATAAAGCACCCGATTAAGGGGGTTGAAGGTGGCAATGAACCGGATCTCCCTGGTAGAGGTTATGGTGTCATGGGGCAAATCGGCCTTCACACACGCTCCGAGCTGAAGGACGAAATGGGCCAAGCCATCATCCAGCTGCGCCACTATCAAGGGCTCAGCTAGCGCCTTTCCCGATGCAATCGGGACCTTGATCCTTGGATCCCATGCAGGAGGCCCCCCTGGACGTCAGGAAGGGCACATTGAGAACTACCTCGGCACCCTCCGAGGCCAGGACATTGGCCATGTTGCTGGCATTTCCCCCAAGCCTACACTCCCAGGAGAAGGGACCTGGATATGAATTTGGCAGTCTCACTATCCATTACCAGAAGCTCCCCTCCCGAGCCGTCTTTTATATAGGAGAGGAGAACGGCCAGGAAATCCCTGGGACTGGCTATGGCCTTGGGAGGGCCTCTTGATGGAGGCAGTTTGGAGGCTAGATCGGAGATCCCCTCCCCGGTGACTCTGTGGAGAGCGTCCAGGTTGATGTTGTAAGCCATAGGACATTCATGGAATATCCTTGTCCCCTCGCAGTTTTTGGATTACAATAAGTGGTCTGAGTATGTAAACTCTACTTAGGAAAAAAGGAGGGCCAGAGCAAAAAGAGGGGCAGCCGTTCAGCCGCCTGTATCCAATGCCTTGTATTTTTGTTTTGTATCTGTCAGACATGCAGTATCTACGGGCCTACATGGTCTCCAGAGCCGGTATGCCCAGGGTATCCAGGGTCTCCCTGAGGGCATTTCTGGATGCGTTCACCAGGGCGAGCCTTGCATCCTTCACCTCAGTCTCGGCATCGATGACAGGGCTGTACCTGTAGAAGATGTTGAAGCTCTCCGCCAGCTCCCTGGCGTAGGTCGCCAACTGGTGGGGCTTTAAGTCCCTGGCCGCTCTCTCTATGACCGAATCAAACTCTGAGATCTTCTTTATCAGGGCGATCTCATTCTCTCCCGTCAGGAGGTCGGAGTTGAACTGGGCGGGGGTTCCGGCCTTTCTGAGAATGCTGCAGGCCCTGGCGTGGGAGTACTGTATGAAGGGCGCCGAAAGTTTATCGAAGTCCAGGGCCGCCGTCCAATCGAAGACCGTGGCCTTGTCCGCTGATACCTTCACCACATCGTAACGGACCGCTCCCTGGGCTACCTGCCTGGCCACTTCATGCCTGAAGTCCTCGGTCTCCTCGGGCCTGCGCTTGGTCACCTCGATGAAGGCCTGCTTCTCCACCTCATCCAGGAGTTCATCAGCTGAGATGAACTTGCCCCTCCGGGTGGACATAGAGCCGGTTGGCAGGGACACGAACTCGAAGATCACGACCTCGGGCTCCCTGATATCCATGAGCTTCAAGGCCGTCCTTAGCTGGGCTGAGATCAGCTTGTGGTCCGACCCAAGGATGTCCACTTCCCTCTCGGAGTGTGCCGCCTTCCAGCGGTGGTAGGCCAGGTCACGGGTGATATAAAGGGTCGTGCCGTTGGCCCTCTTGAGGACCATCTTCTTGTCGAAACCAAAGCGGGAAAGGTCGAGCTGGAAGGCCCCTTCCTCCCGCACGGTAAGCCCGGTCTTCTCCAGGTTCTTAATTATCTCGTAGACGGAGCCATCCCTGACGAACTCCGACTCCCAGTGGAAGCTGTCGTGGCTTATGTTCATCCTGCGCAGGGTCTCTAAAATTCCCCCGATGGCGTACTCGGCAGCCCAGACGAACTTCTTGGCCACCGCTGGGTCGTCGCCGGACTCGTAATGCTGTATGAGCGCAGCTACCTCCTGAGCCACCAAGGGGTTTTTCTCGGCCTCCTTGTTGGCTGCTATGTAGACCTTGGCTATGGCGTGGTCGGCCTTGGAGCCGTCGAGCTTGAAGTGATCGATGCCCCAGACCACCATGGCAGTCTGGCGGCCCATATCGTTGACGTAGTACTCGGCATCCACAGTGCACCCGGCCTTCCGTAGGATTCTAACCAGGGTATCTCCTATCACCGAGTTCCTTATATGGCCGACGTGGAGGGGCCCGTCGGGGTTGGCCGAGGTGTGCTCGACTATGACTGACCCAGCCATCTTGCCTTTCCAGGGGTCACCGACCTGGGCCTGCTTCACCACCGAGCTCAGGAACTTTCTGTTGATGAAGAAGTTCAGGTAAGGGCCCTTAAGCTCAACCCTGTCCACCAGATCAAAGCTCTTAGACAGGGCCTTGTGGATCTCTGAGGCAATGGCTACGGGGCTTTTCTTGAGAACGGGAGCCAGCCTGAAGGCCACCGAGGAGGCCAGATCGGCATGAGGGCTGGTCTCCAGGGCCAGGCTGTTCACCCCTTCCATATACACATTAAATCCACGGCGCTCCAGGGCAGCTTTCAGAAGGGACTCGACTTCAGACGTGAAATCCAGAAACATGTGAACACCAGTACTTAAGCTTCCTATTTGAATTGGACCTATCGATATAAGGGTTGCGTTGCCCTGGGCGCCTTCGCACCATGTATTTATAAAATTATAGTAGAAATTAGATATGTTATCCAAGCACTATATTCTACCAGAAGGTTCTGGATATTGATGCTTCTTAGGGTATGCTATGATCCTGAAACTTGCCTTCACTTTTGACAGTAGTGGATGACAGCGCGTATACCCTCGGAGTTTGAACCACGTTAGTGCAAATCTGCAGAATCCCACCTGTGCTCCTGGTTCAGCAAGTACTGCGGAACATCCATCTACCTGCTCATGGCTCTTATGGACGTATCTATTACTACGCCGATACCATGTTTGCCAAGGATTCCCCCAACTGGCACTCTATGCTCCAGGAGTACAACAGGCCACCCTGTTGGATGGTAGAACATACTGCTTTATGCCTCAGCTTCCTGTAAGAGGGAGATTGGGGAATCACCTCTTTTTACATAATGGTAAATTATTTGTCATTGCAAGATTCTTTGGGGTCAGGTATCCGAATGAAGCCCTTAATAGCTCTTATATTGTTGCCACTGTTTGTGCCGACTATAGCTTTAGAGAGCGGCGAAGATGCCGTAAAGGCCATGACTGCCATAACCCCGCCCGTGGACTCGGTCACCATCTACACCGACGGCCCTGGTATCGGTGAAGATCACTGGATGCATGTATATGGCCCAGGGAACCCATGACTTAGTGGTGAATCTGCCAAGCTCGGCCTCACCAAGTTCGGTGCTACTCTCGGCGATGGACTCGACGGTGGAGAAGGTAGTATACAACGCCAACCCCACATACACCCAGAACTTCTTCACTTCGGCTGCCCAAAAATTCCTTTTGAGCTACCTCATATACTACGGTGGCTCCTGGTAGTCTAGGTACGACATTCATCTCTCCAACCAGTCTCTTCTAATCTCGGCCAATGCCGCGATCCAGAACAAAGGCAGAGTGGACGAGAAGGGGGTCAACCTCAACCTGGTGGCCGGAATGCCCAAGGCTACAGAGCCTTACCTGGATAAGTTCACCCTGCAGCAGGCGAACTACGCAGGTGCCTCCACGGGGGCTGCCATGGCCCCTGTCCTGGCTCCGTCCTATGCCCCCAGCAGCCCATCGAAGCTTGAGACCTTCTACATCTTCCAGCTGGAGGACCGAAAGAACCTGGAGCAGAGCAAGGACGCGGGCTTCCCGCGCTTCCATGACTTGGCGCCCACACAGAGGAGCTCCATACGGGATGTCTCCTCCAATGAGAGGGACCCGGCTGTGGAGGAGATCCATGCCAACAACACCATGAGGGCCCCTTGGCCCTCCGGAAGCGCCATGCGCTACAAGGACGATGAGTACATCTCTACAATAACCATACCCTACACCCCCAACGGCACCAATGCATCCATAACCATATGACCCTCCGCTGACCTGAAGGTTTCCAAGAAGCTCGGTGTCTACAACAAGACCGAGAACCTCAAGGGAATCACCCCCCGGGAAGGCGCGAACCACACCATCAAGGAGACGACCGAGGTCTGGACCTACGGCCTAGGTATCAAGAGTAACGTGGACCGCCCGGCTATGCTGGAGATAAGCGATACCATGCCCGTGGATTCAAAGCTCATAAACGTCTCCATGAACGCCACGGAGCCGAATGCTACGGGAATGAAGTGGATGCTGACTCTCTCGCCCTGGGAAAAGAGAACTATCAGCTACAGCTGCCGGGTTATCACGACAGAGCCACTTGAAAGCTCTGCGTGACAACTCTTTTTTCTAAGAATTACTGGACCTGCACCGTCGTGGCAGAGGTGACCACCAGCTTTGGAAGGCGTACCTCCAGGATGCCATTATCGAACCTGGCCTTGACCTGCTCAGGCTTGACCTCTACGGGCAGCTTGATCTCCCTCTTGAAGCCCTCGGGGCTCATCTCCCTGCACAGGTAGCTGGCAGTCCTGGGCATGGCCTTGGCTGTGATTGAGAGTGCGTCCTCAGTCACAGCCAGGTCTATATTCTCCTTGGCTATGCCCGGCAGAGCTATCATGGCTAGAATCTCTTCATTGGTATCTATCAGGTCGATCAGTGGCACATCGTAGCCTTTCATATCCGCCATCTCTGAAGACATTTGACTTATTATCTTTCTGGCGGCCTGGCCTGCCTGGGAGGAAAGCTTAGCTGCCTCCATGACAGCCTTTCCAACCATCTGCTCGAGCTCGCTTCCGCCTGATTGGGGTGACATATTAGTAACTATTGCCCGTTTCTGATAAAAGTTTTTGCGTTAGACGGCCTTTTGGAACCGCCCATAGCCGCGCCTGACCGCCACATCCCCGTCATAGACGACAGTTCCCCTGATCAGGACGACCTGGGGAAAGATGGCGTCTCTGCCCTGATAGGGCGTCCAATCGGCCCTGCTGTGGAGCCTGTCTGCGGAGACCTTAGTAATCTTCTTTGGATTCACTATGACCAAGTCTGCGTCCTTTCTGGTCTCGATGGATCCCTTGGATTTGAGCCCAAAGATCATGGCCGGCCTGGTCGCGATGGCGTCCACCAGCCGGTCGAGGGATACGAGGTTCGATCTTACAGCCGTGAGCATCAAGGGCAGCATGGTCTCCACACCCGGAACGCCCGAGGGAGCCTCCCAGACCTCTAGCTTCTTCTCCTCAGGGAGGTGGGGCGCGTGGTCAGAGGCTAGTATATCTATGGCCCCGCTTCTGAGAGCAGCCCAGAGGGCAGCGTTGTCCTCGCTGCTTCTCAAGGGGGGGTTCATTTTAAGGAAAGTTCCATGCTTTCTATAATCGCTCCTGTTGAAGATCAGGTGGTGAGGGGAAACCTCACAGGTGGTCTTTCTGCCAAGAGCCCTGGCTCTCACTATCTGCTCCAAGCCCTGGCAGGTGCTGAGATGGCAGATGTGGGCTCTTTTGCCAAGCCATCCCAGAACCTTCTGCAGGGCCACGGCCTCGGCCGAGTTGGGCCTGGCCCTGGACCAGACATCCGCATCCATCTGGGTCATGAGGGGCTCCGCGTGCTCCCGGACGACTTCGCCATCCTCAGCGTGGATGGTAGGCAGAGCCCCCGCGTTCTCCACCTCTGCTAGAAGCTTCTGCAGATTGTCATCGGTGTAGTCGTAGGTGAAGATCTCCCCGATGGCTGTAATGCCCAGGTCCATAAGCTCCTTGGTCTTTCCTGGGCCGCCGTTGATGCAGAAGTCGACCAGGGATTTCCTCTTGGCCTCCTCCAGCTTGGCCTCGAAGGACCTCCTGTCCAGGGTCCTTGGATCGTTGTTGGGCTGATCTACAACCGTGGTCACGCCGCCGGCCGCAGCTGCGATAGATCCACTCTCCCAGTCCTCCTTCCAGGTCTGGCCAGGGTCCCTGAAGTGGACGTGGGCATCGATGGCCCCCGGAAGAACCAGCATTCCTCTGGCATCCAACTCCTCATCTGCCCTGTGGGATCCACCCAGAGCTGCTATCTTTCCATCCTTGACCCAGATATCGAAGGCCTTCAGGCCCTGGGGCGTGTAAACCCTGCCGTTTACCACGCTCATGTCATAACTTATATCCAAACCTCCTCAGGAGCTTGCGCCTTTCATCGACTGCTGCCCCATCCTCGACTCCCTTGGGAGGGAAGCCATCGATGACGCCCATGATTCCCCGGCCCTGCTCGGTCTCAGCCACTACCACCTTGAGGGGGTTGGCTGTGGCGCAGAAGATGCTGCAGATCTCCTGGACCATTTTGACGGAGTTCAGAATATTTATAGGAAAAGCTCCTTTGAGGAGGATGACGAAGGTGTGGCCGCAGGCCAGCCTCTCTGAATTTTCCTTGGCTGCACCCTTCATCTCATCATCGTTTCCCTCCAAGCGGATGAGGCAATCACCGCTCGCCTCTGAGAAGGCTATGCCGAACTTGGCTCCGGGTGCAGTACCGGCTATTGTCTCATACAAATCTTCGGCAGTCTTTATAAAATGGCTCTGGCCCAAGATGAGGTTAGAGCCCTCGGGGATCTTCATCTCCACGACTTTTAGCTCCATTCTTTACCCACCGAGCTAAAAGGAGGATTCCTCAGGACTTAAGAATACCCATCAAACCTTTCTCAGGCCTTTTTTAGGTCCCTTGCTCCGCGTCTCGTACTCTGCTGCATTCCTCTTGGCGATGACGGCCGAGACGAAGTAGAATGCCGACATGAATAGGAGGGATGACGAGGCCGATGTCAATATCACGTCTTTAGTAAGGGGTTGGGTAAAATAAAGGTAGGCAGTATTGATTATGAAGAAGGCTACCATGGCAACTATTGCCTGCTGTAAAATTCCCAGGCGTCTATACTTTACTATCAAGCTGTTGGGGTCCAAGATTCCACCTCATGGAGCCTGCCCGTCCTAACCATATAAAGCCTCGTCCACCACACGATAGAGAGGGGTGCCAGAGCCAGGAGGCTTATGAGCCCCGTGACCAGAGGGAATGGCTGGACCTGGACATTTTGCGCCACGGTAAAGGATGCTGAGCTTCCGAGCATCCCAAGGCCTGCTGATATGGCCTCCACCACCAGCCAGAGCACCATGACATCGAACTTGTTATAGTTGAAGAAGTTGATGCTGGCCTTTATGGACTCGACTGCTCCCAGGCCGTCCACCACCAGGGCATAAGGAGCTGCTGCCAGGATAAGGGTGACGACCAGGGCGTAGATGACGAAGAGAGCGGCGCCAGCCACTATCATACCCACGAATGTGTGGTTTTGGGCAGCGGCCTCGGGGCTCATGGATGGAGACCAGGAGAGGACGGCAGGGAGGAAGAAGACAAAACCTGCCAGGGTGATAAGGAGAGAAATGATAATGAGGAGGAACATGGGAAGGAAGTTCCTTCTACCCCCTGACCACATGGATGCAAGGGTGCTCCTGCCTTCTTTCATGGCCTGGATTGCCATGGATATGGCTCCGGCGGTGAAATATGAGCTGGCCAGGGATAGGACGACCATAAAGACCATCAGCGCTCCCAGGATCCCCCCCAAGTAAGGTTGCATCCAGGCGACCTGCTCCTCCGAGGTTTTCAACTGAGCTATCTCCGGTGGGATAAGGCCCACTATCAGGCCTGCCAGGGAAACTACCGCCATGGCAATTACAACCACGTATAGGATGAAGGGCAGGGCTAGGTTTAGGTTCTTCTTCCAGATTCCGAAGCCATCGCCTATAACCTTGCCCAGATCTTCGTACATAGGCCCGTAGACTTCCTCATGGGATTTAACTTATAGGTTGGTGGAGATGGGCGAAGGTCCCCTGTCTTTAAGCTGATCTCATTAACTATCCGAATTAACGGGGTTTATGGCTACCTCGCAACAGGATGGGGAGCCCATTCATATGTTTCACTCTAACCGGATCAATCGTATAAGTTATGTCGGCCATATATTTTATATCAGACATGCGATAGAAGATTAAATTGCTGCTTCGCAGAATCGCTCTGAACTCAAGGTGTCTGGCTTCATTGGGGAGTCCTATAAGTAAAACCCCGAAGGTTGAGCGACGACCTGAACCGTATTTCAGCTTGCTGAGATATCGAGAACCGCGCCCGTGGACTACGGGGGTGAGCCTACGGAGATGCGACCTCCATCGTGGACAGATGCCCAAGTAATTATCATGCCGGTGAAGCAGGAAAGCCTACCATGAAGGGTTGGGAGGGAGTCACTATCTAGCTCTCAAGCCCCTTCCAGATCTCATCGCCCACGTGGTGTAGGGACTTGACGGCCTTGCCTGAGCCGTGCATCTCCGTCCCCTGTATCATAGCCCTGCCTATAGCCAGGGGCTTTCTGTGCTTCTCCTCCATGACTATGACCAGATCACCCTCCTTGATATCTGGATCCGCAGTCACGATGCCCGGGCTCATGATATCGGCTCCATTGGCTATGTGTTTCACCGCTCCCGAATCCACCACCACCAGGTTCTTCTGGGGGAGAAGGTCAATGGCACCCTGGACCGTGAAGAAGGGTTGGCCCTCCACGATCATGATAAGGGGCTTGCCGTTGACGAAGACCACATCTACGCCATCATCAGTCACGGTCATCTCCAAGGAGGCCTTACGCAGGGCTAAGGCATCCTTAACAAAAGGCTCAAGGGCAGAGACGATCCTCCTGGCCTCGCTGCCCTTGAGGTGATGCCTGGATTTCACCTTCATGAAGGTGAGATATCCCGACAGGTTTAAATATGCAACGAGCAAGTCTGTTTTTGAAGCCTTTTGCGGTTACATCGCTGGAGAGAGGTTTAATGGGTCAGAGACCGCTTGATATTCTGAATGAATCACTGAATAAGCCCGTCATCGTCAAGCTCAAGGATGGCAGGGCTTTTCGGGGAGAGCTACAGGGATACGATATCCACATGAACCTGGTGCTCGATAACACCGAAGAGATAGCAGAAGGGGCGGTCGCAAGGAAGATTGGGACCGTAATCGTGCGCGGAGACAACGTAGTATATATTTCGCCGTGAGGTGTATGTAGGTGACTAAAGGAACTCCTTCTATGGGATTACGCCACAAGAGATCGCACACCCGGTGCAGAAGGTGCGGGAGTATATCCTTCAACTTCAAGAGAAAGGTGTGCGTCAAGTGTGGCTTTGGCTCAACTCCCAAGATGAGAAGCCATAAGTGGATGAGAAAAGCCGGCTATTAGGGCGGTGAGGGGCTTGCACGACGCTTGCGGCGTGGTTGGCATCTCCCTCAAGGAGAATTGCAACAACGTGGCAAAGTCTGTGTACTATGCCCTATATGCCCTTCAGCACCGCGGACAGGAGGCAGCGGGCATAGCCGTCCATGACGGCAAGGCCATAAGGATCCACCGAGGGATGGGCCTGGTGGCTGAGGTCTTTAACGATGCCCAGATAGGTCTTCTTAGAGGCTCCGTGGGAATAGGCCACGCCAGATATCCTACCACAGGCAGGTCATGTATAGAGAACACCCAGCCTGTGATGGTCAGGTACAAAGACGGGGCCATAGCTGTTGCTCATAACGGCAACTTAGTCAACTCCGCTCTTCTCCGGGGGCAGCTCGAGCAATCCGGAGACATCTTCAACTCTTCTTCTGATACCGAGGTCATTGCCCACCTCCTGGTCAGGGAGCTTCTAAGACACGACCTTCCTGAGGCCATGAGGGCGGTCATGAGAAAGATCGTTGGCTCTTATACCCTGGTATTTCTCTTCGGCGATACCATCCTGGCGGTACGCGATCCCCTGGGGATAAAGCCCCTCTGCCTCGGTGAGATGGACACGGGCATGATCGTGGCTTCGGAGAGCGCTGCCATAGATACCCTCAATGGAAAGCTTATCAGGGATGTGAAACCGGGGGAGATGCTCGTTTTAAGGAACGGCGAGGTCAAAAGCTACCGGTTGGCCAGGACCCAGAACCCCGCCCACTGCATCTTCGAGTACATATATTTTGCCAGGCCCGACAGCATCATGGACGGCAGGCTCATCTACGATGCCAGGATAAATATAGGCCAGAAGCTGGCCGAGGAGCACCCTACTGATGCCGATACCGTCTCTCCCATACCTGATTCGGGGATAACTTTAGCTGTGGGCTATCACAAGCACTCGGGGATAAGCTACAAAGAATGCCTCATGAAGAACAGGTATATAGGCAGGACCTTCATAATGCCTGACCAAGGTATGAGGGAGACCGCAGTCCGGCTCAAGATGAACGTAATAAAGCCCAACGTCCAGGGGCACAAGCTGGTCCTGGTCGATGATAGCATCGTCAGGGGCACTACCAGCCGAAGGATCGTGGACATGGTGAGAAAGGCCGGAGCAGAGAAGGTTAACGTGAGAATTGGTTCTCCGCCTATCATGGCCCCCTGCTACCTGGGAATAGATATGGCCTCTAGAGAGGAGCTCATAGCCGCCTACAAGACCGTCGCAGGGGTCGAGGCCGTCATCAACGCCGATTCCCTGGGATACGTCAGCCACAAGGGCCTGGTGGAGGCCATAGGCATACCCAAGGAGCACCTATGCATGGGATGCTTGACCGGCATGTATCCCTTAGAGATTCCGGGCGAGAAGTGCGTCGCAGCCCAGACCAAGCTCACTGAGTATCTGGCTTTAGAGGGAGAAGATGACTCCTTGCTGCTGAAGAAGGGCCAGCGCTTGGGAACGGTTTTAAAATAATACTTCATCAGTTGGTAAAAATTAGCAGTTTAGGCCTTGAGATGCCGACCCCATCAGAACGCCTCTGGACCTTGCTCTACATACCATTGAATGATTGCAGGCGTTATATCTCTTTCAATTTTGCTGGTTGCCTCCGGCCTTCCATTACAGGCTCCCTCGCCAGGTGGATCTTAGCATGCTTCATGACCTCCTCCACAGTCCTGGCCTGGAGCCTGAAATCACAGGGGGATGCTCTAGATCATTGCAGCAGAACGCCATATATGCCGTATCATCCATAGTTACGGGTCAAAGAAATTTGGCCTGGAGGATTATTGCTTTCTTTGGATTGGCTATAGTGAGAGCTTATAGATTAGCTATGAATGAACGTTAGCGAATAAAGGTTTACGGATTGGATTCCATTAGCATTAATTATTAAAAAGCATTTTCGTGTAATAAAGCGCCCTAATTCGAAATGAAAACCTTCGTTAAAAGAGGATCTGAGCTAAAAGAAATAAAAGAAAAAAAGGTTAAGTTGTGCTCTTCTTGGCCTCTGCTCCCACAGAAGCTGCAGATGGTGCTACAGCAGGAGGCTTCATAAGCATTACCGATACTATGGCGCCTACGACAGCCAGGGCGGCCACGATCAGGAAGAAGGGCTGATAAGCACCTAGCAGATCCTTGGCCTGCGCAGACACGACGCCACCGATGACTGCGCCGATGCCGTAAGCGGTGAAGACCAGGCCGTAGTTTTTGGCGTAGTCCTTGGCTCCGAAGTAGCTTGCAGTAGCCGTTGGTGCTATGGCCAGCCAGCCGCCGAGGCAGCCCCAGAGTATAATGAAGCCAACCATGTAGGCCATTTGAGAGGCGTAGTTGGTGTATATCAGCAGGCAAGAGATTATGATGAGCACGTAGGTTATCAGGGCCGTGTTCATTGGGCCCAGCTTATCCGTCAGAGTGCCGAAGATCGGCCTGCCGCCGCCGTTGAATACGGCGAAGGGTATGATCAGGTTAGATATAAGAGCAGTCCTTGCTGCAGCATCAGTGATGCCTGCACCGGTCAGCATATCTTGGCCTACAGGACCGGCTATTCCTATGGCGGTAAGGCCGGCCAGGGCGCCTATGGTGTAGCAGAGCCACAGCCCGTAGAATGTGGTGGTCTTGGTCATCTCACTGCGCATGAAATCGCGCTTTGCAGCGGCTCCTGCCTTGGGTGCAGGCGGCTTCCATCCCGCAGGGCACCAGCCCGCTGGCGGGAATGCCATAAACATAGAGAGCACCACGGTTATGATGAGGAAGGCCACTCCAAAGAGCTTCAGTATATCCATGATCCCCATGCCGCCCGCTGCAAGGAACTTGTTTATCTGAGTGATCAGCGCTGAGGAGAATCCGAAGCCCAGCACGGTCAAGCCCACTGCCAGGCCGCGCTTATCCGGGAACCACGCCGCTGAAACAGCAATAGGGACACCATAAGCTATGCCCACACCTACGCCTCCTATTATACCGTACAGAGGGATGAGCATGTAAGGAGATGTGGCATAAGAAGCCGCGAACCAGCCGATTCCCACCAGAGCCCCACCTATCATGCCGACCTTTTTGGGGCCCATCTTCTGAATATATGGCCCAGCTAGAGGCATGGCCAGGGCGAACAATAAGAGGAACGTAATAAAAGGCCACGTCATGTCCATTGCAGTTGGTTTCAAACCATACTGGTCCGTGAAGTATTTCTGTATTGGGACCCTTACCACGCCATATGCATAGATAGCGCCCAGACAAAGCTGAATTATTAAGCCCACGATCACCATGAGCCAACGCCCGGTGGCCGCAGGCATGCCTAGTACTTTTACATCATCCGACATATGAGCACCTTTAACCTATACCATTTGGTCATATACTATACAATGAATGACATGAATATCTATATCAAGATAAGTATTAATCTCCTTCTTGGAACCCCTCCTCATCGATACCCTTAAAGGAATTTGAATGGCTAGCCTCTTTTTTTGCACACCCTCTATTTAAGATTGGCGGTATTTGTCATCAATTATACATTATATTAATGCCACCTAATCGATCCCTTGGATGGTGCCCGTGTCCGGCACGGGGATCACATACACTCCTTACCGAATGCCAGGACGGGTTGAAGGCCAGGTTCAATATGTATTGATCGGTAAAGTCTGCCATCAATAGAAATCATCTTTAATGGCAATCTCTTTTAACCCGAATGGCAATTAACTGAGAAGGTGATGCTAAATGCTCAAGAGCAATCCACAGACCTCATGGAATGGCGGTATAAGGAGCCCCCTCGTATCCCCCAACGCTTACGTAGATGATGCGGCCACGGTCATTGGCGATGTAAGGATTGGAAGCCAGGTCTACATAGGGCCCGGTGCCTCAGTCAGAGCCGACGAGGCCACGCCCATAATCATCGGCGATGAGTGTAATGTCCAGGATGGAGCAATCTTCCACGGCCTCATGGGATCGACCATTGAGCTAGGAAGAAGGATAAGTATCGCCCACGGGGCCGTGGTCCACGGACCTCTCAAAATAGGGGATGAATCCTTCGTGGGATTCAACTCAGTGGTCCACAATTCGACTCTGGGCCAGAAATGCTTCGTGGGCCATGGAGCCATGGTCATAGGGGTGAAGCTCGAGGATGGGTCCTTCGTTCCCAACGGCGCCATTATAGATTCCCAGGATAAAGCCGATGCCTTGGGGCCTATACCCGAGCACTTGAAGGAGTTCAATGATGAGGTAGTCAAGGTCAACCGCGAGTTCGCGAGCAGCTACTCATTGAAAGCCAAGTCCTGTGGTTGTAAGTAAACCCCTTCTTACCCTTTTTGCTCAGGGCGTCCCTCTGCTTGAGAAGAAATATATAGACCTCTACCTTATGCCGAAGCATTTCAGGTGATTCTCATGGTCAAGATCAAAGCCGGCGTTCTGGGCGCTACGGGCGCTGTAGGACAGCGATTCATCGAGGGACTTAAGAACCATCCCTGGTTCGACCTTACGAGCGTCGCGGCCTCGGAGAGGTCCGCGGGCAAGAAGTACAAGGACGCCGCCAAGTGGCGCCTGGAGAGCGAGCTGCCTGCAGATATCGCCGAGATGACCGTGGTGAATGTCGATCCCAAGGAGGTCGATGCTGACATAGTCTTCTCAGCTCTGCCCTCCGACGAGGCCAAGACCGCAGAACCGGCCTTTGCCCAGGCGGGCATGGCCGTGGCCAGCAATACCAGCTCCTACAGGATGGTGGCAGATGTGCCCCTCCTCATACCCGAGTGCAACGCTGATCACATAGGCATGATCAAGGTCCAGCAGGAGAAGCGAGGCTGGGAAGGCTATCTGACCACCAATCCCAACTGCACCACGGTGATGTTCTGCCTGCCCCTAAAACCTCTGATGAAGTTCGGCATAGAGACGGTCCACTTGGCCTCCATGCAGGCCGTCAGCGGCGCAGGCTACGAGGGCGTTCCCTCCATGGCAATCCTGGGGAACGTCATACCCTACATAGGTGGCGAGGAGGAGAAGGTGGAGATGGAGGCCCAGAAGATCCTGGGCAAGTTTGATGGCGAGAAGTTCGTAGATGCCCCATTCACCGTGAGCGCCAGCTGCCACAGGGTGCCCGTCATGGATGGACACACCGAGGCTGTCTGGGTGACCATGAGGGAAAACCCAACCCCTGCGGAGGTCAAGAAAGCCATGAGGGATTTCGACGCGGGCCTAAAGGGCCTTCCTACGGAGCCTGAGGTTCCCCTGGCGGTAATGGAGGAGATAGACCGTCCCCAGCCCAGGCTGGACCGCAACAAGGGCAGGGGCATGACTGTCTCCGTAGGCAGGATAAGACCGGGGGTCACCGGTGTCAAGTTCATTTGCATGGGCCATAACACCGTCCGCGGAGCGGCTGGAGCCAGCATCCTCAATGCCGAGCTCCTCCATAAGAAAGGTCTGCTCTGAAGATGCTAATACTGGCATGGGAGGTCACCGCGGCCTGCAACCTCTGCTGCAGCTACTGCAGGGCGGCTGCATGCGCCTCGCCAGATAAAGACGAGCTAACCCTAGATGAAGCTCGAAGGCTCATAGACGAGGCTGCCCCCCTAAAACCCATGCTTATTCTTAGCGGGGGGGAGCCCCTCATGCGCCCCGATATCTTTGATATAATAGATTACGCCATCTCCAGGGGTCTTAGGGTTTCTTTGGCCACCAATGGCACCATCCTTACCCCGGATATCGTCTTCAGGATAAAGGAGGCAGGCGTTAGTCGGGTGAGCATAAGCCTGGACGGGCCGACCCCAGAGACCCATGATGAGGCCAGAGGCCAAGGATGCTATCAGAGGTCCCTGAGGGGCATGGAGCTTCTAAGGAGCCAGGTGGATTTTCAGATCAACTTCACCATCACCAGGAGAAACCAGGGCGATGTGGTCCACATGCTAGACCTGGCGCAGAGGCTAGGAGCGTGTGCACTCCACTTCTTCTTCCTTGTCCCTACCGGCAGGGGAAAGGTAAGGGATATCATATCTGCGGAGAAGCAAGAGGAACTCCTAAAGTTAATAAGGGAAGAAGGCCCAAAACGGAGCATGGAGCTCAGGGTCACCTGCGCCCCCCAGTATGCTCGGATGGGAGGTGGCGGCGGATGCCTGGCCGGAAGAAGCTTTGCCTTCATTTCCAGGCGGGGGGAGGTCTTCCCCTGCGGCTACATGCCCGTCCTGGCAGGGAATATCAGAGAAAAGAGCTTTGCGGAAATCTGGGAGACTTCGCATGTGTTCACCGCCCTGAGGGATAGAAAGCTTAATGGTAGATGTGGCTCCTGCCGCTACAAGACGGCCTGCGGCGGGTGTAGGGCCAGGGCTTACGCCGAGAGCGAGGATTTCCTGGGCCAAGACCCACTCTGCCTGGAGGCCAGCTGTGGATGAGGTAGATAGAAAGCTCTTGGCTGAGGTTCAGGAGGAGTTTCCTCTAGTAGAAGAACCCTTCAAGGCCCTGGCGGAGACGCTCGGGATTCCGAGCTCTGAGGTGATATCCAGGCTCTCTTCCCTCCAGGAGCAGGGGCTTATTAGGAGGATAGGCCCAGTCCTCGATCTTAGGAAACTTGGGCGACGCGGGGTTCTTGTGGCAGTCAAGGTCCCCGATGAGGAGGCTTGCAAGGTTGCGAGAATTGTCAACAGCTACCGTGAGGTCTCCCACAACTACCTTCGGCCCAATGAGACCGGCTACAACCTATGGTTCACCGTCTCCGCAGATGAGGGGAGGATAGAGGAGATTTTAAAGGACGTCCTCTCCAGGACCGGCTGCAAGATCCTGATCCTTCCGACTTTAAGGATCTTTAAAATAGGTGTCAAATTCGATATATATTGATATCATTCGGCGTATAACGACGGTGTTTGATACGCGGTGATATTACATCTTGATATAGAATGAAGGGGTAAAACTTCCACAGCAAGGAGAGGTGGATCAATTGGCCAGGCCTATTCTCATGGACTTTTATGCTGATTGGTGCGGCCCCTGCAGGATACAGGGCCCCATAGTGGATCAGATTGCCGATGACTTCAAAGATAAGGCTGAGATCAAGAAGGTCAATGTGGATAAGGAGAGCGAGATGGCCTCCAAGTACGGCATCTTCGTCGTCCCTACCATAGTCGTGGAGAAAGATGGTAAGGAGCTTAAGAGGTGGATGGGCGCTACCTCCAAAGAGGAGCTGACGAAGGCTTTAAATGACGCATTGAAGTAAGAAGTTCCCATGGACCTAGGGGTGGAGTCAGTTCGGAGGGTGAATGGCCGTGGAAGGCCCTCGCCCCATCTTTCCGTGAAGTTCGACTCCCACATTTTTTCCATAGACACCAGCCGATCGCCCCAGCGGTCTTTTCAGCCCGATGCCTATCTCATAACCCACGCCCACAGCGATCACTATGGAAAGTCGGCCATGCTCTCTGAAAGGGGGATAGCCTCGGAAGAAACGGCCAGGGCTTTAGAGATCCGGTACGGCAAGAAGTACAAAGGCAGGACCTTCAAGGTGGGTGAGAAGATAGAGGCAAATGGCGTGGAGATCGCGACCTTCGCCACGGGACATACCATAGGCTCTGCCGCCTTCCTGTGGAAGAACGAGGTAGGAACGAGAACCCTGGTTACGGGGGACGTCAAGGACTACCGTGCCCTGCCCAAGTGTGACTTTCTCATATCCGAGGCCAACTACGGCGACCCCTATGACAAGAACTGCATCTTCGATGATGATCTGTTGGGCTTCTCTGAGGCCCTGGAGACGAGAGCTGCCACATTTGGAGCCTACGCCTTCGGTAAGGCTCAGAGAGCAGTGGCTTTGATCAGGGCCATGGGCTATAAAGGTGAGATAGGGATGGACGCCCAGAGCCTAGCCTTAACCGAGGCGCTCATGGCCGATAGAGGCCCTTTCGCCGAGGTAAGCGATGGGTTGAATGTGGTAACTCCCTGGAACCTGTCCAAGGTGAAGGGAAGAAACAAGTATGTCCTCACTGGCAGGAACGATTATTATTATCCGACCATAAGGCTTTCCGACCATCTGGATTTCAGAGGGCTCATGAAGATGATAGAGCACGTGAATCCCCAGGAGATCTTGGTCTACCACCCAGGAGGGCAGATGTCCAATATGCTCGCTCAGCACCTTCAGCAACAAGGGATGAAGGCTACAGCGCTGGATGGTATTGAGAAATTTTTGCCCTAATAGTAGTAATAATAGTGAGTTTTGGGAGTGATTATCGCTCATCAGCATCCCAATAAGGCCATACTGGAAGCAAGCATTAAGATAGCGTTTTAAGTTTCTAGGAACGCTCCTGTTGATAAAGGATGTACTCAATCACCGCATGGGCTACCCATAATCCATCCACAGGGAAAATTACAGGAACATTATGCTAACTGGTTGGTGGGATCAGGCAAGCAGGCATAAACTACGATGGGCTAGCTAGAAAGTATACCAAATAAAACGGGTTTTATAGCATTTATTCTTCAGGATGGTGCAGTTGGCCAGCGCACAAAGCTTCCGGGCATGTCTTCTATGGTAGGGATTACCTCCCAGCTGTGATGCCTCTCCATGGCCTCCACCCCGTCTTTCGTCTCCGGATAGGTGTTATGATATGGTTTACAGGTCTTCACCCAGGCCCCCATGCTGATCACATCACTATGGTCCTCACCATCGATATAATGAAAAGACATATGGGTGCGGCCAAAGATGAGGGCCGTCCTGTAACCCTTTTCTGGAGCCGGATCTCTCTTTATACTAAATGTATCTCTTTATTGCGTAACCTCTTCTCCGGGTCAGAAGTCAGGAACGATTTATCTGGCATGGCTGAGGCTGTATGCCGTTGAAGATTTATATAGGCTTAGCAGAGGTGCCAGATACTTACTGAACCTGCCGAAAATGTCATCGCTTAGACCTAGTCCGGATCTCTCTGCATAGATGCCAATGTCATCAGATTCAGGGCGCCTCTTAATCAGCTGACCTGTCACGTTTGCTAGAATATTATACAGCCTGGATCAGGAGCATCCTGACTCGTCATTGATCCTGCAGAGGAAATTGAAGAGAGGCTCGCACAGCAGCATGGCGGCCTCAAAGTCATAGCCCTGCTTGGAGTGATATCGAGTAGCTAAATGGCCGTCCAGGGGGTGGTTTTTATAAGGCTGAAAGGTGACGCCAACCCTCGGGCGCTGGCGTTCTGAGATGCCCAGTGGGTGTTTGTAATTGGTCAACCCGCAGGCTCGGCAATCATGGCCCTCCGCCATACGATGAACTTTCGTTCTCAATGACACCTCCTTAAGCATGTCCAGAGCATCATTGTTCTCTATGGCCACTCCTACGGCATCCCTTCTCCACACATCCAGCATATATCCTACGATGAAAAAATCCGTCACATCTTCCTCATCGATAAAGAAGTCCAGGAAAGCCATACATATCCTAGATGCTATGCTCCTCGCCCTCATCCATATAGCCGAGGTGGACATCCGAGACTGCGATGACCCTCTTGTATTATTCCTGTAGGTGCCAATAGCGTAAAAAAAGTAGATGAGTATTCTGGTGTCTAGGATTCCTGCATATCCGGCATACCTTGATGCTTTTCTCGGGCCTTCGTGCTTATTGGGTAAACCTTTCACCCAGGCAAGATTAAAGATCCAAGAGCCGGAACTTCTAATAGCTCACAGCTTGCATTGGAGTGCGCCGAGGAGTTTAGCTCAATCGATTGAGTGTAATATTACCCAGCATATTGGTAATATATGGTGATGAATTACTGTGAAATGTCCCATATTGGTGAAATATTCAACGAATATTCTTATTTATAGCACAATAGGGAAAGTCATCGCCACATCTGCATTAAAAGCATAGGAAGGGCTTACAAAAATTGCCCCACCTGCGGTGGTTATTTTGGGATATGGGGCAGATTTTTCATTCCTTTCCTTCATATTAAATGGAAGTATTCAAATTAGAACCGTATATGCGGTATGGCCTAGAGCAAGTATCCCACCGGTTCCAATACTATGTAATTTATTTTATAAACAACCCTTAGGCCTCCTTGCTGTTTTTTTTGCACCCTGTTGGCAATGTTCGGCGTCATAATAATCAACCATCCCTCAGAAAGCTTGGCGCATTAAAATCAAAAGTTTTATGGGGCTTGCAAGGAGCTAATCACATTTAGGATGGGGCGGCTTGGATCTCGGCAGGGAACTTTGAAATCTATCTTGGGCTTTTTGAATCTTGAGTGGCTAGTAGATAATTCACTAAGAAAAATAATAAATTATCGATGGCGTCATTAGAACCCTCGTGGCGTGAATACTATTAATCCACATCAAAGGTGCCACCTGCTCCAAAATCGGGAACACGAAGACAAAAAGCCCGGTAAACCCCGTGAAGGCCAGGGTTATGGCTGCCAGGGGCACCAGGACTTAAGTGCATATTGCCCCATAGCCCAGCCTGGGCGTGATCTCTCCCAGGGCTCTCGCGCACGCCAGGGCCAAGATGTAAGATACATCGGCCACGAAGATCACTATGGTCAGCATCCGGAGCAGGTCTCCCTGATACGGGCTCACCAGGTTTTTTACTGCCGCTGTGCAGCCCCGCCCATGGGTTCTTACGGTCTAGAGGGCAATCAAGGAGAAGATAGCATTTGCCATGTTCACCCTGGATATAGACACAAGAAATTACTCCCCGGAGGACGGCGCCCCGAATCTGGTAACCACCACGACCACCGATTGTGAGACTCTGGAAGCCAGGCGTTGAAGGATCATCCCAGACTTCAGAAGAAGATGGACCTGGCCAGTGATCTGTCAGGCAGGGTGAACTTGGTCTCCCCCTGCCTTGGCACCCCTTCTCCCGAGGAGCTGCTCAGTATCAGGGATAAGGCTCCGAAGAGGCCTGAGGGCATGTGCCAACAGCAACTGGGGCTCCAGGCCCAGGGGTGTGGTAAAAAGGTCCTCTTGATCATAGGAGAACTGGCCAAGGAGGCCACATGAAAGGGAGATGAGTGCTGTCAGAGCCTTGTATTTTAAGTGGACTAAAGGCCCCTGATCTTCGATTACACGCACTGTCTGCGATTTTACCATAAGAATAGCTGTCCTCAAGTATGAGGCCGAAGTAGACATTAATTTTGTCGTAAAAGGCCGAGAAGATGCAGATAGAGGATACTATATGAAGAGGAGAGTCCTCAAGACCGTGCCTGCCGATCCTAGGATGGAGTGCTTCACTGCTTCCAGACCATTTCCCCCTCATCATGGCCTGATCTGGAAGGGGTGCCAGGATTGTACCGGAGTGGGGGCTTCTATGAAGCGGTGGGTGTGGTATCAAAGAAGGTCTGGGGTATTCTTGCTGCCAGGATCATGGCCGCCGCCTGGAAGGTTGTCAGGCCTTCGGAGATAGGCGCTGAGGATAAGTCCCTGATCCTGGCAGCAAAGTTGTTCAAATGGAGGCAGGGGGCATGGCCACTTAACGCCCCCATAAGGAAGCTTGCAGGGGCACACAGGATGAGGTTTATAGCTGCCAATCTTTTGCATACCCTTAACATTCTTTTACCCGTGCCCATCTTGATATGTCCCCAGGACATTAATAACTTGTTAAGAGCTATGATTAAATATGCAGTTGGTCTTATCCCCTCTCGATTAAAAACGCAGATCGTTTAGCTCCCATATGACGGGACCGCGTGAAAACACTTAAATACTGGAGGGGCTTCGGTTAACTTATCCCGCACGCGAGGCTATCATCTCGCGGCGCATGGGCCAAAAATGGGTCCCGAACGCGCTCTGCCGCGTGAGTAGGCCCCTGTTTTGGGGCTGTGCGGAGGATTTCATGAGACAAACTGGAAAGACGAACCCTAGACTCACCCGCCTTATCAATGATCTCAAGGCGGCCTCTCGAGATAACGGTGTTGCCCTCTGGCGCGACGTCGCCAAGCGGTTGGAGAAGCCCAGTAGGAATTATGCTGCCGTCAATGTCAGCAAGATCAACAGGTACACCGCCCCCGATGAAACTGTTCTTGTAGCCGGGAAGGTTTTAGGAACGGGCGACATCAGCCACGGCGTGACCGTTGCTGCCCTAGGTTTTTCAGGCCAGGCAGCCACGAAGATACAGTCCGCCGGCGGAAGGTGTCTGCTTATAGAGAACCTGGTAAAAGAGCACCCCAAGGGAGCGGGGATTAAGATCCTGAGGTGACCTTGATGATAGTAGATGCAACTGGGCTCGTCATGGGCCGATTAGCAAGCGTGGCCGCTAAGCACCTCCTTTCTGGTGAAGAGGTAAAGATAGTAAATATCGAGAATGCCATAGTCACAGGGCGCAAGGAGAGTATTTTCGATGACTATGGCCAGTCGAGGCAGAGGGGTACCAAGGAAAGGGGACCTTACTTCCCAAGAAGGCCCGACAGGATAATGACCCGCACCATCAGGGGAATGCTTCCATACAAGATGCAGCGCGGGCGCGATGCCATGATGAAGCTCAGGGTTTTCATAGGCGTTCCCAGGGAGCTTAAGGGTCAGACCTTCGAGCAGCCCAAGGATGCCATGATGAGGCAGACGAGCAACGCCAACTACGTGGAGCTGGGCGTCCTGAGCAAGCGGCTCGGCGCCAAATTCTGAGAGGATATCCATGAAAGTAATCAACACATCGGGCAAGAAGAAGACCGCCACTGCCAGGGCGACCCTGAAAGAAGGCAAGGGCAGGGTTAGGGTCAACAAGGTACCCTTAGAGGTAGTGGAGCCCATTCTAGCAAGGCGAAAGATAGCTGAGCCGGTAGAGATCGCCGGAGATGTAATCAAGGGCATGGACATAGATGTGATGGCCTCAGGCGGAGGATTTATAGGCCAGGCCGACGCCATCCGCACAGCCATTGCCAAGGGAATAGTGGAGTGGACCGGCGATACCGGGCTTAAGGAAGCCTTTGTCGAGTATGACAGGAATCTACTGGTCAGCGACCACCGTCAGAAGGAGCGGAAGAAGTTCGGCGGTCCTGGCGCAAGGTCGAAGTACCAGAAGTCCTACAGGTGAAACTTCTTGATACCCGTGAGGTGCTTCTCCTGCGGCAAGGTCATAGCCAACGTATGGGAAGAGTATCGGGAGCGCATAAAGACCGAGCCTCCCGGCAAAGTCTTAGATGACCTTGGCGTGGACAAATGCTGTTGCAGGCGAATGCTCCTGTCCCACGTAGAGATCGTGGATATCCTGAGGCGGTATCAGTAAAGTCTGATGAAGGGGTTGTAGGGTAGCCTGGTCCATCCTACAGCGTTCGGGACGCTGTGACCTGAGTTCGAATCTCAGCAACCCCATCACTCTCTTCCTTTTGAGGTGGCTATTTGAAGAGCGAAATGTACACCAGGTACGAGCGTGCCAGGATAGTCGGAGCTAGAGCTCTGCAGATCTTTATGGGCGCCCCGGTATTTGTCAATACCGAGTCCATAGATCCTCTTGAAATAGCTCTCGAAGAGATGAATCTGGGCGTCATACCTATTACGGTGAAAAGAAATAAAAGAGATATTAGATGATTGAGGTGAAACGGTTGGAAGAAGATGAGGTAATGCAGGTGGAGGGCGAATACGAGACCCTAATGCCCATTGATGAGTACCTCGCTGCCGGAGTGCACATAGGTACCCAGCAGAAGACGAACGACATGATGCCTTACATTTACAGGGTTAGGACCGACGGACTCTACGTCCTGGATGTTCAGTCCACGGACAAGAGGATTCGTCTGGCTGCCAAGTTCCTAGCCAAGTATGAACCGTCCAGGATTTTAGTCGTATCCGCCAGGCAGTACGGTCAGAGGCCCGCCACCATGTTCGCCAAGGCTATCGGAGCCAAGGCCCTGGTTGGAAGGTTCATACCCAATACCTTGACCAATCCGGCCTTCAGAGGCTTCACTGAGCCCGATGCGCTCATAGCCACCGACCCGAGCGGCGATGCCCAGGCCGTGAACGAGTCTGTGGACGCGGGGGTTCCAGTCCTAGCTCTGTGCGATACCAACAACATGACCTCCAATGTGGATCTGGTCATACCCACCAATAACAAAGGCAGAAAGGCTTTAACTCTGATCTACTGGCTGCTAGCAAGACAGGTTCTGAGAGAGAGAGGCGAGGAGAGTAGGTTCAAGTACACTATCTCGGACTTCGAGATGGAGTTCTGATGAGATCTCCGGCTGTAGCAGGATCATTTTACCCCAGGAGTCCCGAGGCGCTAAGGCGCCAGCTTGACGAGCTTTTCAAGGGAGTGGGGAAAGTAGATGAGGTACAGGCTAGTGGGGCAGTGATCCCCCATGCCGGTTACGTCTACTCAGGTCCAGTAGCAGCAGAGGTTTACGCCCGCCTGCCCCGCAGAGATACCTACGTCATCCTGGGTCCCAACCACACTGGCCTTGGGGCCCCGGTGGCCATGTCAACCCAGACCTGGGAGACACCCCTAGGCTCAGTGGAGGTCGATGCCGACCTCGCTAAAGCCATGGCAGGCACCATTGTAGATCAGGACGATACGGCTCATCTGAGGGAGCACTCCATAGAGGTCCAGCTTCCCTTCCTTCAGTACAGGTTTTCCGGGTTCAAGATACTGCCCATAACTATGAGGCTCCAGGATGAGAAGACGGCGGTTGAGGTAGGCACAGCCCTGGGCCAGGCCATAAAGGGCTTGGGTCGAAGCTGCACAATCATTGCCAGCAGCGACTTCACCCACTACGAGCCCCAGGAAGTCGCCAGGAGCACCGATGCCAAACTGCTGGAAGCGGTTCTCAACATGGACATACCCGAGCTCTACCACAGGGTCTACGGCCTCAATGCCACCGCTTGCGGCTACGGTCCAATATCTGCAACCATCACCACCTCCAGGATACTGGGAGCAAAGACGGCCAAGCTCCTGCGCTACGCCACCAGCGGCGATACCTCGGGAGATTACAGCCAGGTAGTAGGTTACTCGGCGGTGGTCTTTACCTAAGAGGTTATCTTTTTGGCCGCTGCATCCGCCCCGGGCAAGGTCATCCTCTTTGGAGAGCATGCCGTGGTCTCAGGGACGCCCGCCCTGGGCTCTGCCGTGGATCTAAGGGCCACGGCGGAAGTAGTTGAAGCCCCCGGCAGTCTTCTGGTGGAGGTCAGCGATCTCAACCTCACCGTTGAGAGATTTTCTGTTGATCTTTTAACCGGTGATATCAAATCCAGCTTTGCGGCCGACGCCTTGAGATCCACCAGGTACGTCTCGGCGGTCCTGAGGGAGTTCGACGCCAGGAATCTCAAGGTTAAGATAAGCTCCCAGATCCCGCCTGGATCGGGCCTGGGTTCATCCGCAGCCATAACCGTGGCCACCTTGGCGGCTTTGAGCAAGCATCTGGGTTTAGATATGTCCAGGTGGGATCTGGCAAAAAGCTCCCACAGGATAGAGAAGGAGATGCAAAAGGGCCTTGGAAGCCCCATGGACACGGCTCTATCTTCCTTTGGAGGCTACCAGCTCGTCTCTCGCCAGGTGGAAAGCGTGAACCTTCCTCCTATTGACCTGGTGGTGGGATATACGAGGATACCCCACGACACCTGGTCAGAGGTCCAGAAGGTCCAGTCCCTTCACTCGGCCCATCCAGAGGTTGTTGATTCTATCTACCAGGCCATAGGTGCCTTATCAAAGAAGGCAGTGGTGCTTCTTGGAGAAGAAAAGCTCCCTGAGCTTGGAGCCCTCATGAACGTTAACCACGGCCTTCTGGATGCTTTAGGCGTGAACACCAGGGAGCTATCGGAGCTCGTCTACGCCGCCAGAGGCGCCGGAGGGGTGCTCGGTGCCAAGCTCACCGGAGCCGGAGGCGGAGGGTGCATTGTGGCCCTGCCAGGAGACAGAGGCATAGAGGCTGTCGTTACGGCCATAAGGCAGGCCAAAGGGATCGCTTTTAGGGTTAGAACGGGCTGCGAGGGGGTGCGGCTGGAGCCATGTTCAAGGTCTTAAAGATAGGTGGAAGCACCATAACCGACAAGGCCAAGGCTGACTGCGTCAGAGATGAAGAGATTGAGCGGATCGCTGGGGAGATCTTGGATCAGACCTCCGGCCTGGTGCTCGTCCACGGAGCGGGCTCCTTCGGCCACATCCCCGCCAAGAAATATGGTCTTCCGGGTAAATTCAGCCCCGAAGGCCTCAGAATCACTCACGCCTCGGTGGTGGAGCTGAATCGAATTGTGGTGGAGGCCCTGACGGAGGCTGGAGTCGATGCTCTTCCAGTCCATCCCTTATCTTGCGTCCTTCTGAAGGATGGAAGGATAGAAAAGATGGAGGTTGACTTCATCAAGGAGATGGTTGCCGGGGGCATCCTCCCGGTGCTCCACGGCGACGTGGCCATGGATTCCTCCAGAAGAGCAGGCATTGTATCTGGAGATCAGTTGGTTTCCTACCTGGCTAAAGCCCTGGATGCCCAAACAGTGGCCCTGGGAACGGACGTGGACGGCGTTCTCTGCAGTGGTGCTCCATTAAAAGAGGTCACCAGGAAGACTCTGCCTGATATTGAGAGCTGCTTCACACAAGGCCCTGGCACCGATGTCACTGGTGGCATGAGGGGAAAGATCCTGGAGCTTCTGGAGCTGGCCGATGCCGGCACCACCTCTCTGATCTTCAACGCCAGAAAGGCTGGAATGGTCAAGAAGGCTCTATCTGGAGATGCCATAGGAACCCTCATCAGGAGGTCGGATTGAGTACATCTAGCCGCAAGTTGGACCACGTTAGGATCTGCCTGGAACGCCAGGTGGAGTCCATGTGGATGCCCTTTGAGGATGTCATGCTGGTCCATAAGGCCCTCCCTGAGATCGACGAGGCCAGCATCGATATTCGATGTAGGTTCCTGGGCAAGGAGATGAAAACCCCTCTGCTCATATCCGCCATGACCGGTGGCCATCCTGAGGCCAGGGAGATAAACATCAACCTGGCAAAAGCTGCCCAGGAAGTGGGGGTGGCCATGGGGGTAGGGTCCCAGAGAGCTGCTCTGGAGGATCCTGCGCAGATAGAGACCTTCTCGACGGTTAGAGATACAGCCCCTGATGTACCTTTGATTGGAAATATAGGCGCTGCCCAGCTTCGGAAGCTAGGGTTGGAGGCCGTGGACCGCCTGGCTGAGATGGTAGATGCCGATGCGGTTGCCGTTCACCTGAACTTCCTCCAGGAGTGCATTCAGCCCGAGGGAGATAGAGACGCCTCGGGAGTTCTGGAGGCCTTGAGAATAGCTACATCGGGAAAGATACCCATCATTATAAAGGAGACCGGCGCCGGCATTTCCAGGGAAGTAGCCCAGACAATATTGGGATCTGGCGTTAAAACTATAGATGTCTCGGGCGTGGGAGGCACGAGTTGGTCAGGGGTGGAGGCCTACAGGGCAGAGGAGATAGGGGATATAAGCTCCAAGGATCTGGGAGAGCTCTTCCGGTCATGGGGAATACCAACGCCTGTAAGCATAGTGGAGTGCGCATCGGCTGGAGCCGAGGTGGTGGCCTCCGGGGGCATAAGAAGCGGCCTGGACGTTGCCAAGAGCATAGCTCTTGGCGCATCCATTGCAGGAGCAGCGCTTCCTTTCCTAAAGCCTGCTACCCTGGGTTCAGAAGAAGTTGTATCAACCCTCCAAGCCTACGTCAGGGCTCTTAGGACCTGCATGTTCCTCACCGGAAGCCAAGACCTTGCAAGCTTAAAACATGCCTCCACGGTGATGATCCTCGGCAGATGTAGAGAGATCCTGGAGCAGAGGGGCCTCGATACCAAGAAATTTTCTATTTACAGAGAGATGGCAAAATGAAGGACATAGGAATCATCGCGGTCGGCGGTTACAACGAGATTGGAAGAAACATGACCGCGATAAAGATCGGCGATGACATAGTAATCATGGACATGGGCATAAGGCTCGACAGAGTCCAGATCCACGAGGATACCGACGTGGAATCTCTTCCCTCCTCGGAGCTGATAGCCATGGGCGCCATACCCGACGACAGCATCATGGAGAGCGTCCATGGCACAGTCAGGGCCATAGCCTGCACCCACGGCCACCTGGATCACATAGGGGCCATATCCAAGCTGGCCCACAAGTACAAGGTGCCCATCCTGGCTACACCGTTCACCGCTGACCTCATACAGCAAGAGATCAAGGAAGAGAGAATCGCCCAAGTGAACAACCCCGTGATGCCCATGCCCGCTGGGGGCAGGTATCAGGTCACTCCGGACATTGAGCTGGAGTTCGTCCGCGTCCAGCACAGCATAGTCGATTGTGTCTTCGCAGCCATTCACACGCCCAAGGGAACCGTGGTCTACGCCAACGACTTCAAGATCGATAGGAGCCCGACCCTGGGCGAGCCACCAGACTTCGCCAGGCTTCGAGCCATCGGAAAGGAAGGGGTAATTGCCCTGATAACCGAGACCACCAACGCCGGTATTTCAGGCAAAACTCCTTCGGAGAGGATTGCTAAGGATCTGGTCTGGGACGTGCTCATAGGCACCGAGGAGACTCGGTCAGGCGTCCTGGTCACTACGTTCTCCTCCCACATAGCCAGGATCAGGGCTGTGATCGAGGCTGCCAGGGAGATGGGAAGAAAGCCCGTCCTCCTCGGCAGGTCCATGGAGAAGTATTGGGGAACGGCTGTCAGGACCGGCTACGCCGATAAGAACGATGGCATCCAGGTTTACGGAAGGAGAAAGGCAGTAGATAAGGCCTTGAAAAGAATCATCTCAGAGGGCAAGGAGAAGTATTTGCCGATAATGACCGGTCACCAGGGTGAGCCCGGAGCCATCCTATCCAGGGTGGCCAACAACGAGACCGATTTCCACGTGGAGTCGGGGGACAAGGTCATATTCAGTGCAGGCATCATACCCCAGCCCTTGAACGAGTCCAACCGCCACACTGTGGTCACCAAGCTCAAGATGAAGGGGGCCAGGATCTACGACAACGTCCACGTCTCGGGCCACGCCTGCATAGAGGACCACTGGGAGCTCTTAAGGATACTCAGCCCCGAGCACGTCATACCCAGCCATGGCAACCTTTTCTCCCATAGCCAGTACCTCATGATGGCAGAGGATAACGGCTATAGCCTCGGCTCCAATATCCACCTGGTGAGGAACGGACAGGAGCTCGTCATAGAGTAGGTGAGATAGTGATCGATGAGGAACTAACAAAGAGGGCCAAGATGGTATCCGAGGCCATAGATGAGCTGCTGCCCGTGGTCCACCCAGGGGGGCTTTACGAGGCCAGCAGGCACCTAGTGGATGCCGGAGGCAAGAGGCTTAGGCCATCCATGCTCCTCATGGCAGCCGAGGCCGTAGGGGGCGATCCCTCCGCCCTGGCGCCGGCAGCAGTCTCCATTGAACTGGTCCATAACTTCACCCTTATCCACGACGATATCATGGACAACGCTGCCTTGAGGCGTGGAAGGCCCTCGGTACACACCCTCTGGGGGACATCTGGGGCCATCCTGGCCGGTGACACCTTGTACTCCAAGGCCTTCCAGATCCTGGGCATAACCCCGTCGGAGCCGAGCAAGCTCCTCGCTTCCATGGATGTCCTATCTAAGACCTGCACCGCTATCTGCGAGGGGCAGTGGCTGGATATAGAGTTTGAGGATAGATCCAGGGTCTCTGAAGCCGAGTACATGGAGATGATAGAGAAGAAGACCGGGGTGCTCTACGGTGCCTCTGCCTCCATGGGCGCTATCCTGGCAGGAGCATCCAATGAGGTGGCTGATGCCCTGGACCTCTTCGGAAGGCTCACTGGTATGGGCTTCCAGATCCAGGACGATGTCTTGGACCTGACGGCGCCTGAGAATGTCCTGGGCAAGAGAAGGGGCGGAGACATCATGGAAGGCAAAAAGACCCTCATCATGATCCACGCCATGGATCACGGCGTGGCAGTGGAGGCCTTTGGTAAGAAGGATGCAACTCCCCAGGAGATTGAAAAGGCCCTTTCGGCCCTGGAGAAGAGCGGCTCTATAGAGTACGCCAGGAACCGGGCTGTGGAGCTGGTGGAGAACGGGAAGCGTGCCCTCGATATCCTTCCTCAGACTCCGATTAAAGCTCTCCTGCTGGGCCTGGCCGATTACATGGTACGCAGGAAATATTAGGGTGAGATATTGAAGAAGGAAGAGGCAGAGCACCTGCTGGACCACTGGATCGAGCACAATATCAGCCACAGTGGGTCCTTCAGAAAGTGGGCGACTCAGGTAAGGGACGTGAGCGAGAGGTCTTCCAAAGAGATAGAAGAGGCCGCAGATATCATGGATAAGTGCACAGAGCAGTTGAAGAAAGCTAAAGATGATTTACATTAGGTGATAGTATAATGGAAACGGTTTATTTTTACAGCAGGACTGATGAGAAAGTCATGAAGAAGGTACTGGATGACGACCTCTTTGACGAGATCGTCCCCACTATCAACGAGTGCAAGTTCATGGGCATAGATAAGGACGGCTTTTGCATGTACATGAAGGCCAGAGATGATATGGTAGACAAGGCCAGGAAGCTTCTGGCTGAGTCCCCGGCCAAGGAGCTGAAGGGCGAGGAGGGCGAAGCGATCCTCAGGGCCTTCAGGGAACAGGCAGAGGCGGCTGAGGCGGGAATGGGAACCCTCTTCGGCTGAATTTTTTATTGTAAATGGATTTACATTTGCTTTCCGTTAATTCGATAAAACCTTCGTATAGATCTGTCCTTGATAACATCTCTCCTCTCATAAAATTTACTGGGGTCTCCACGTGGGTGTCATTGTTAACCACGCTTATTGATGTCTGGTCCGGACCGAGTGAGTAGTACCGAAACTAGGCAAATTACTCAAGATGCTGGAGATCCTTCCAAGATCAACTTCGCCAACTTCACCAAGGCTACACCAGTAATGCCAGTTAGTCACTCATCGATGTTACCGACGAGCGTATCTGACGGCCTTAACGAACGTTTGGCAACTTAGCTAGGAATTAACCTTACTAACAACATTTCGAGCATAGATATAAACAAAGCTGCTATTGAACGGTGGCTAATACCTTACCTTTAATAGACCACTTTCATTCTTCGCCCTTTTCTACCCCTTAAGTGGGTGAGGCCAGTTCTAATTCCGATCAGGTGAACATATCTATCTAGATTCATAACTTCCAGCATTCTACTGAGGCTTTACAGACATTAGCTAAAGATCCTATCTCGGTCGATATGCAGCCAGCCTTTGTCGTAACATGGCAGACTGGATTTAGAGCCGCAGGGCAACCATCCATCAGTAGCCATCTGTGCGCTCAATGAGGGGTAGGGATTTAGAGCATATAGACCATCGGAGATGTTGACATCACCCTTGGCACTATTAGCCTGGCCTGTAACTGATCTCAAATTGGCCCCGAAATTAGAGATATTAACACCCCAATCGAAATTATATCCCTCAGGGGCTGTTTCCAGGACATCTCTTAATCCTATCTCCACCGAGGCATCAAGATCTATTCGGGAGCTTTTCCCCGAAGTGAGGGCGCCTGGATCATTGTGCCTGAGCTCTTTTTGAACTGATGCCTGGTTCAAATTGGAGAAGAGAACGTGGTTGAAGAACTGAGTGATGCACTTCTCTCCCTCGAAGCCAAAGCTTAGTTTATGGCTGGCATAGGAGCCCCTTTTAGGAGTATTACTTTCAGAGGTCTGATCATATGAGCCGTCACTGTACTCGACCTTATCGTGAAAATCGATACGACCGTTGACCAGGTAGTTTAAGTCTCTGCTCTCTAAGTTCATGGCGCCTTTTCCTATGATGCTGATCTGAGCGGGTTCTAAATTTTGCGAGGCATCCTTCAGATACGCATAATGTAACATAGTAGCAGTTTGAACTCCTGTCGTGGCCACTGAGAGCTCGCTGGTCATGGTAGTGGCTGCTGCCATTCCACTCAAGACTGCGAGAGCACATGCTATAATCATAACCTTCACCGCCATCCCCCCTTTTCCCCGCTCAAATCAGAGTTACACCTAACTTTATCGATAGCTGTATGGATTATCTCAAGGTATGGTGGATAAAGTATCTCATCTACTATATATAACTTATGAAAAGCTAATTTATTAAAAATTGTCCGCTAAAGTAGACCTAGATGTATTCAGGTAGAAGAGGTGTCTTTATAGAAGGATTTATGGTAATATGGGGTGAGATTTATTACATTGATAGCCTTCCAGCTGAGCAAAAACCACGTGAAATATGAGCACCAACTTTTCTATAGACTATGAACCAGTTGGGGGCAGTAAGGAGGGATTCCAACATGGTTGAAGTAAAAATATAAAGTTTATGCCATAACTCCGATAATAGAGTGACCAC
>DAXJ01000054.1 GCA_002506335.1 Methanosaeta sp. UBA114 | reverse complement strand
TCCTATGCCCTCTACCTGGCGGAGACAGCCAAGGCCAAGGGCGTCCTGGACAGCCTCAAGCTAAGGATTGGATGCTTCGGCGCCGAGCCCTGGTCGGACGAGGCCAGAGACGATCTTGAGGAGGCCTTGAGGATAAAGGCCTTCGATTCCTACGGCCTCTCAGAGATGTTCGGCCCTGGAGTTGCCTTCGAGTGCCAGGAGCAAAATGGCCTCCACATATGGGAGGACAACTTCCTGGTGGAGATCTTGGATCCTGAAGGAGAGCAATGTGCCCCCGGAGAGCACGGAGAGCTCGTCCTGACCACCCTCACCAAGGAAGCCATGCCCCTGATAAGGTACCACACCGGCGATGTCACCTACGTCATGGATGACGGGGACTGCAACTGCGGAAGAACCTGTGTAAGGCTCCACAGGTTCCTGGGAAGAGCAGACGATATGCTCATAGTCAGGGGCATAAACGTCTTCCCCAGCCAGGTAGAGGATGTCCTTATGAAGATCCCCCAGATAGGTGACTACTTCCAAGTGATAGTCGATAGGAAGAGGCACGGCCTGGATGAGCTATACATCAAGGTGGAGCTCAAGGACGAGTCCTTTACAGGAGAGCTTCAGGACCTGGCCAAGGTCAAGAAGACCGTGGAAGGCAAACTCAAGTCGGTGCTCAACGTCAGGGCCAATGTGGAGCTGGTGGAGAAGGGGACCCTGCCCAGGACCGAGGGCAAGGCCAAGAAGGTCATAGATCTCAGGCAGACCTGACCGAGATCGGCCTTTTCCTTTCTAAGGTCGATCTTCATCAGTTTTCTTTTTCTATTTCCTTCTAATACCCGCCAGGGCGCTGGCCAGGACCACAGGCCCAGTGTAATCCCCCCGGGCGCGGCTGGAATCCACGAAGACCTCATCCATCATCACAGGTGCTCCGAGGGCATTGGCGCCGCAGAGCAGGAGAAGCGTTCTGAAGATCAGGTTTCCAGAGATTCCTTCAGGGGCGATCAACAGATCATCCCCGTTGCAAGATTCAATGAGAATTCCCCGGTGGGCAGCCGACACCCCCTGGCTCCTGGCCGTGGATGCTATAAGCTCCCCATCAGCCAGGCTTCTATCTACCCTCTCGCTCCTGCCCAGGTCCTCCATCCTCCCTCCCGAAAGGATGGAAACCTTTGGCTCTATTCCCAGATGCTCCAGGTATCTCGCCCCATCCACGGCCAGGCCGAGCCGGTCGGAGATGGTCTCCCCCTCATCAATCCCTACCGGCCCTAAAAAGAAGCTCCAGCCATCTAGATCCAGGAGGGCGATCCGCCTTACCTTGATGTTAAAGCGCCTGGAGAGACACCTCATGGTCCTATGGGCAGGAAGATTGCCCCGGACGGCTCCATCTATCTCGCCATTCTCCAGGAGGTCCACCAGCGTTGTGCAGGGATCTTCGGTAGGGACATTCCATGCGCCGGGAACCGGGCCTGAATTGCCCACGACCACCAGGTCAGCGTACTCGGCAGCCGATCTCAGGCCCGAAAGAAGATCCGAGTCAGCATTCCAAAGGCCAATCCCAATCCTTGCCCTCCTGGACCTGGCCTTCTCCTCCAGGAGACTCACGAAGCTGGAGTCCAAAGAATCACCCTGCGAGATCCCTTTCTGCTCTGTGTGCTCTTTATGCGGAGAGATCCCTAGGAGTTCCCTCTATTATGCTACCATATGAAATCATCTGATGCCAGTGACGCATTCCTTCCCAAAGTCGAAGAGAACTTCCCGCTCAGCTCCCGACCTCATCACCAGCTTTCGATCTTCGGTGATCTGGCCGATGGCAGATGCCGTCAGGCCACGCTTCCTGAAGACCGCCAGGACCTCCTGCGCCTTATCGATCCCAGCCGTGACCACGAATCCCATGCCGGGGTACATCTTGAGCCAGCTGGAGAGGTTCAACCCCTCAGGGATAGGTATAGAATCGAGATCGATGGTCGCCCCAACGCTGCTGGCCTCCAGGATCATTCCCAGGGTGCCCAAAAGCCCGGGGTTGCTTATGTCCTTGCCTGCGCTGACCAGATGTCCTTCCCCAAGCTCGCGCATGGAGCCCAGCTGCATCAGAAGGGCCTTGCTGCCCTTGGATGTGGTGGAGTCGAAGTTGACGTTGAAGTTCCTATGGACGGCGCCGTCCATGTCCGCCGCAGCCACCACTACATCGCCTGGCCTGGCCGTGCTGCTCAAAATAACGGAGTCCATCCTGGCCTTGCCCAGTATTGCGACGTCCAGGGCGTTGTAGGGCGTATCAGGGTGAAGGTGGCCCCCAACGATGGGGACCTTGAACTTCTCTATACAGGTCCTCATGCCCTTCAGGACCGCCTCGGCCATGGCCGGGGAGTTGATGGAGAGCACATCCACCATGGCCAGGGGCCAGCCCCCCATGGCGGCGATGTCGTGGATATTGACCAGAACTGCACAGTACCCAGCCCACTCGGGATCGGCATCCATGAGCTTAGACCATATTCCATCGGCAGCAAAGAGAAGAACTTCATCCCCATCTCCTATCACCGCCGCATCCTCCCCAAAGTCGGCTATGACCTGGTCCGAGAAAGAGGGGAAGTGCCTTACCAGATCTCCTATCTGCTTCTTACGGGTGACCCCGGCGAAACTTTGGAGCTCCGAGGCCAGGGATTTTAGGTTCATCATGGTCAGTTGAGCTGCCATCTGAAATATATTGTGCTTGGTATGTCCTACTGCCGCTTCCACTGGAAATGTGCCCCTGCGAATTTCATGATGGCCTTACAGGTGCTGAAAAACTCCAACTTTGTAAAGTATACAAAATCCCCATAAACGTTTTGCCAAAAATAACGCTATCTACTGTGTAATCGACTTAATGGAAGTAGAGGGGTTAATGAATCATAAATTTTATAGAGAATATTTAAACAATAAGAACTAGCTTGGGTACCCCCTCTCCATTATCCCTAGGACAGCATAAATTATCGATCATTCTGAGGTTATAACCTTTGCCATCCGAAACCTCGGTGGTCGCTGTTATCATGATTGATGCAGAGGAACTAACCTAAGAGGAAAATCATGATTCGGCACCAGAGGATGAGCAATCCTAGCGATCATTCTAAGGGCCTTCGTCAGGGCTCTCGTTGGCTCCATCCGGGGATTATTAGCTAAGCTCATACCCACCTTATATCAATAGGTGTAAAAGTGGTTTACCTATGCCGAATTCTTGCCGAGAATCTTATCCTTCCAGATCATAATGTATCCTCATGGCAGGGATCTTCGAGGGACTGGTGAGGCCCAGAAAGGGAATGCTTCTTTTGCCGCAGAATAGCCGAAGGATAGATCCGATGATCCTGGAGCTTGCAGCAGCCAAGGAGATACTGCAAGATGCCTTTGTAACCTCTTGAATGGACGTGGATGAGATGATAAAAACCCGGGTGGAGGAGAGAAGATAGCTATGGTGGCTCAAAATCTCCTTTAGCAAAACCTCCCTACCTTGGAGGGAAGGCTTGAGGAATTCCTCGGACATCTTTTTATCAGTGATGTCCTTGAAGGCCTCTACCACACTCACTATATTTCCGGAGGAATCGTAGAGATTCGAAGTCACTCCCATATACATCCGGCCGGTGTATCAGCTCTTCGATGGCGTGTCCAAGAAGGTCTGCCATGGTCTGGTTGGCAAGAGTGGTCCTGAACTAGTCACCCATTTCCCAGATACCCTCAGTGGTGGTCTCTATAATTCTCTTGGGCAAGGCATCGCTCTTTCTCAAGGCCTCTTGTGCCAGATGAAGCTCGGTGACGGCATCTCCTATAGACTCGGACTTGATGACCTGTCCATCTTTATCAAAGACCGCCTTATCCGTTCACCACTGCCACATTACCTCTCCTCTGGGAGATGCGATCTTATGAATGGGGGAGACCCAGAGTTTTTGAGGGTTGAAGGATTGGAGGGATTTTACAACCGGATCCACACTCTTTTCTTATACAAGATCCAGGAAGGATTGCTTATTAAACTAACCTACGTAGGCGTCATTCAAGAAGGTTGAGGTACCGTCGGGTTTGAAGCGGCACATCAAGAAGGGCATTGTCTCAACTAAGGTCCCATAGCCTTCGTCGCCCTTCTCCAGCTCATCCTTCCAATGGTACCACGACTTTTAGACCGCAAGGATCTAAGCTAGATCAGTGATATACGTTTTCACCGATTCTGGCTGTGAGTTCATGCCCTCAGGCATACAAGTAGGTTATTCTGCCATTGATAGTTATATATTTATCTTTATTCTTCTCGCCGGTCCAGGTACCATATTATCGGATAGAAACCGGTAGCTTCAGTTAACGTAGGCCTATGGATGAAGGACCGATCCCTTCAATACCTCAAAGATTCCACAACATAAGGCAGAACACACAGAAGATAGAGGGGACGTGAGGGGACTTAGGGATGATGGTTAAAGAGTACTTGCCATCCAGGCATCTGGTGGCCAGGCTGGATAAGGGCCTGGACCTGGTAGAGCAGATAACCGATCTGGCTTCCGGGGCAAGGATAGAGTCTGCCACTTTTATGGTTATAGGGGCCTTGGGGCAAGCAGAGCTTTCTTACTACGATCAGGAAAAGAAGGAATACCACAACTTTGGGGTCGATGGCCCTATGGAGCTGGTCTCTTGTAATGGAAACGTTTCCATAAGGGACTCCAGGCCCTTTGTCCACGCCCACGCCGTCCTGAGCGATCTCAGGGGGAATGTGGTAGGCGGCCATCTGATCAAAGCCCTGGTCTTCGCAGCCGAGCTTTACCTGATCGAATTATCTGGGGAGAAGCTCGTCAGGGAGTTTGATGCGGAGACCGGCCTATACCTCTGGAGGCTGCATTGAACAGCTCCGAGTACTTCGAGAACCTGGAGTCGGGCCTGAAGGGGGCCATGTCCATCGCCGACGAGGCCCGAAAGCAGGGAAAGGATCCCACAAACTTGGTGGAGATACCCCTGGCCGTGGACCTGGCCGAAAGGGTCGAGAAGCTCATTGGAGTGGAGGGCATCGCCGCCAGTATAAGGGATTACGAGGCCCAGGGCCTGAGCAGAGAGGAGTCGGCCCTAGCCATAGGCGTGGACTTCGCCCAAGGCCGCCTGGGCAATCCCGATGCTCCTAAGATCGATGCCGTGGACTACGCCATAAGGACGGCTGTCGCCCTTCTAACTGAGGGAGTGGTAGCGGCGCCCATAGAGGGCATAGCCAAGGTGGCCCTGGGAAAGAACGATGATGGCACAGATTACCTCAAGGTCTACTACGCCGGGCCCATAAGAAGCGCTGGCGGGACGGCTCAGGCCCTCTCGGTCCTGGTGGCCGATTACGTCAGGAGAAGTGTGGGGATAGCGCCTTGGAAGCCCAGGCCCGAGGAGGTGGAGAGGTACGTCGAGGAGATAGGCCTTTACAAGAGGGTGGCCGGTCTCCAGTACAATCCCTCAGACGATGAGATAAGGACCATCATCAGAAACTGCCCCATATGCATCGACGGCGAGCCCACCGAGGAGGAGGAGGTATCGGGGTACAGGGATCTGCCCAGGATAGAGACCAACAGGGTCAGAGGTGGTATCGCCCTGGTCTCGGCTGAGGGCATAGCCCTGAAAAGGCCCAAGCTAAAAAAGCACGTCACCAAGCTCAATATGGAGGGCTGGGACTGGCTGGACAGCCTGGCAGGAAGCAAAAAAGACGGAGGCGATGCCAGCCAGAAGTTTCTCCAGGATCTCATAGCAGGAAGGCCAGTCTTCTCCCACCCATCCAGACCCGGAGGTTTTCGCCTCAGGTACGGCAGGGCCAGGAATACGGGGCTGGCTGCTGCTGGCGTCAATCCTGCCTCCATGATCTTGCTTGGAGAATTCATGGCACCAGGCACCCAGATAAAGGTTGAGCAGCCTGGAAAGGCCGCAGCTGTCGCCCCCGTTAGCTCCATAGAGGGTCCCACCGTCCGCCTGATCAACGGCGATGTGATAAGGATAGACGACCCAAGGGACGTGAGCTGGATGCCAAGCTACGAGGATCCTGCCCAGATTATAACCGTCCTCAAGGCCCACATTTCCAAGATCCTGGACCTAGGGGAGATCCTGATAAGCTATGGCGAGTTTCTGGAGAACAACAAGCCCCTGGCTCCTGCCTCCTATTGCTTCGAGTGGTGGGAAGCTGAACTTAGGAGGGCGGGAGGAGATCCAACAGGTTTAGAGAAGATTGGAGGTGAGACTGCCATAGAGATTTCCAAAAATTACAAAGTTCCACTCCATCCAGCTCATACCTACCTCTGGCACGACCTCTCGCCTGAGAGCTTCGAGGCCTTAGCCAATGCCATCTCATCAGAAGGAGAGCTGAAAGATGGAAAGCTGATCATTCCCTCGAGTGATAAGTCCAAGTTGCCCCTGGAAAACCTCCTGATCCACCACAAATTAAGAGACGGCAAAATAATCATTGAAGACCCCATGCCTATGCTCCTATGCCTGGGAATAAAGGTAGAAGCCTGCGGCCTGAAAAAGGCCTGGGATAAGCTGGACCGCTCCCCCCTGGAAGCAGCGAGCAAGTTTTCAGGCATAACCATCAGGGCCAAGGCTCCCTCAAGGATAGGCGCCCGCATGGGCAGGCCCGAGAAATCCGATAAGAGGCTCATGAGGCCTCCGCCTCACGTTCTTTTCCCCACGGGAAACGCGGGGGGCAAGTCCAGGTCCGTGGGTGAGGCTGCCAAGCACGCCCAGGGAAGCTCGGTGGGAATCATAGAGGCCGAGATAGAGAAGAGGGTCTGCAGGGAGTGCGGCCGGGAGTCCTTCGAGTTTAGGTGCCAGTGCGGAGGCTACACCGACAGGGCCAGGTACTGCCCCAAATGCAACGTTCCGGCCAAGGAGAAGTGTCCTAGATGTGGCGAGGAGACGAGCGCTGCCACTAGGATGCAGATAAATGTGAGAAAGCTGTACACCAAGGCCCTTGAATCCCTAAGAGAGCATGAGCCAGAGATGGTCAGAGGTGTCATGGGCATGACATCCAGGGATAAGACCCCCGAGGCCCTGGAGAAAGGCATTCTAAGGGCTAAGCATGGCGTGAACATCTTCAAGGATGGTACCATCAGGTATGACCTTACCGACCTGCCCCTGACGGCCTTCAGGCCCGATGAGATAGGCACAAGCATAGAGAAGCTCATAAGCCTCGGATATACCAAGGACGTATACGGCGAGCCTCTGACCAGGCGTGATCAGGTGGTTGAGCTCAAGGTCCAGGACATCATCCTTTCCGTGGACGGCGGCGAGTACCTCCTAAAGGTGGCCCAGTTCGTGGACGATCTCCTAGTGAAGTTCTACGGCCTGAACAATTACTACAATGCCAAGACCTCCGATGACCTAGTAGGAACTCTGATGGTGGGCCTCGCCCCCCACACCTCGGCTGGGGTCCTCTGCCGCCTCCTAGGCTATAGCACCGCCTCGGCTGGCTTTGGCCACCCCTTCTTCCACGCTGCCAAGAGGAGGAACTGCGACGGCGATGAGGATTGCGTCATGCTCCTCATGGACGCTCTGCTCAATTTCTCCAGGTCCTACCTGCCAAAGCGCCGTGGTGGGAAGATGGATGCTCCCCTGGTCATGACCACCAGGCTTAATCCATCCGAGGTAGACAAGGAGGCCCACAATGTTGACCTCTCAGTATCCTATCCCCTGGAGTTCTACGAGGCGACCCTGAATAAGGCCAGCCCCAAGGATATGGAGGCCAAGATCGACCTGGTATCCAAGAGGCTCGGAACTGAAGAGCAGTACCAGAACTTCCACTTCACCCACCAGACGAACGATATAGCAGCGGGCCCCAAGAACAGCTCCTACAAGACCCTGGAGACCATGATAGACAAGATGGACGCCCAGCTGCAGCTGGCCAGGATGATAAGGGCTGTGGATGAGACGGACGTAGCCGAGAGGGTTATCAACTCCCACTTTTTACCTGATTTAATAGGCAATCTTCATGCCTTCTCCAAGCAGAAGGTCAGGTGCCTCAAATGCGATGCCAAGTATAGGAGGCCTCCCCTTAAAGGGGTCTGTCCCAAGTGCGGAGGAAAGATCATCCTTACCGTGCACGAGGGAAGCGTCAGGAAGTACCTGGAGGTCTCCATTAAGGTAGCAGAGGAGTACGGAGTTAAGAGTTACACCAAGCAGAGGCTTCAGCTATTGAAGATCGAGATAGATTCCCTCTTCAACAACGATAAATCCAAACAGATGGGGCTTGCAGACTTCATGTGAGAACGTGTGCTTGATTGGAGCTGACATAGGCACCACCACAGCCAAGGCAGGGGCTTTCACCTATGATGGCCTTCCTGATTAGGGCGTCAGAGATCGGGTATGATAATAGAGTAGATCCGGGGTCCTGGTGGCAAGCCCTGGCAAAGGCCATAGTCGAGGTAGTCCCCCAGGACGATCCTCTGGGCGATATAGCAGGTATCTCTGTTAGCAGCCAGGGACCGAGTCTGATAGCCTTAGGCAAAAACCAAGAGGTTTTATGCCCGGCTTTGATGTGGAATGACCTTCGGGCTAAGGCCGAGGCAGAAAATCTCAGCGCCGAGATTGGCAGATTTGTGAGCCCCGCCTGGTTCCTCCCCAAGGCCATATGGCTCAAGGATCATCATCCCCAGATAGTACTCTAAGACCAGGTGGTTTCTACAGGCCATGGATTATGCCGCCCTGAAGCTAACGAGGAACGCCACTGCAGGAATAGCTTCCTCTGCCATCGCTGCCTGGAGCGATAAGGAGGTTTCAGCTTCAGGCCTGGATTCCTCCAGGTTTCCACCCATCTTGAAGATGGGGGAGCCCGTAGGAGAGGTAACCCCTGAGACGTCCAGGATCACGGGCCTTCCTTCAGAAACCCTGGTTTTCTCCGGCGCTCCGGATTTCGTCGAGTCCATCTTGGGAACGGCCACGGTTGAAAAAGGACTCGTATGTGATAAGGCAGGCACCTCCGAGGGCGTAGAAATGAGGCTGGGATAAACCCATCCTGGGCTTCTTCTGTGCCCCTCATCCGGTGTCCCCTGACCTTTGGCACATCGGAGTGAGCATCGCCTCTACCGGGCTTTGCCTGGATTGGCTGGCATCTATCCTGGAAATCTCAATCCAGGAGGCAGTTAACCTGGCAGATGAGGCCCCTCCGGGCTCTAAAGGCCTCGCCTTTCTGCCCCACTTGACCGAGGAGAGATCCTCATTATTCGCCGGGGCTCGCGGCGGCTTCCTTAACTTCACTCTTGACCACGGCAGGGCCGATCTCTCTAGATCCGCCAGATCTTACCAAGGACTTCGAGCCCTAAAATCATATAGAGGTGCTGAAGATCCTCGGTGGCTTGAAGGTGCCCTATTACGTAATTTCCTGTGACCACGATGTGGCCAAGAAGGGGCTGCTGCATGCTAGTACCTGGGGAGCCGAGCAGCTCAGGAAGAACTACAGGAAGAACTACCCCACCCCCCTGTCCTAGCACGCCGATAGCCTCTCCTACGGCCTGGACCCGGTATCTGGGATCCATCTGATATACCTCTGGACTCGGACTTAAATGATACCCATTTCGGTGATGAGGGCGGGGTGGTCTCAGCCCAGGATATGAAGTGGCTGGAAAACGATCTTGCTAGCAACAGCACCGGCAGAGTAGCTATTCTCATGACACACCATGCTCTCAACTACCGCCAGGGTGTTCAGGGTAAGCTGAACTATGTGGGCAACATCGACCAGGTAAATGGACTCGACAATACCCATATCTTTGGATCCATGAAGGAGGCTTTTGGACTATGAGCTTCAGCTATCCTATCCTTTTTCGCATGAGCTGCATATTCAGCTCCATAGATGGTAGCAACTCTGATTGAGATGATGGTGGCATTGAATGCCATCGATGTGCTGGGGCCCCTAAAAGCATGGTTTTGGGAAGTGAATACATAGCTGCTATAGCCTTGAACTGCACCGCCAGCCGTCTTTAAACGGGGGTCCCGAGTATACATTTTTCTGGATTAACTATATAGCTGCAGGTTATTTCTGTCATCTATGGATACCAAATATTATCTGGGATGATATGGACAGTTAGATCTCTCCTATCTGGGGGATGGAGGATAGCTAAAAATGTATCTGACAAGAGCGCCAACTGTGCAAACTACTGATCCATCGTTCTTTCGAATAATGCTTTCATCGCTTGGCTCAGCAGCTAGAGTCCTGATCTACTGAGCTGCCCCATCTGCATCGAGATAATCTTGAGCTGCTGTGGATGGTTTCCGGGGAGGGATGAAGAGACGACTGAAGTGCCGTAATATTCTTTCTGTACTGATGTCTAAGATATTTTATCAAGGGCGTAGCGGGCCAATAATGGATCTATATACTTCCAATTCTTCTATTTCAAACAAGAATAGCTAAGGGGTATCTGTATTCTATTTCGCTTAGCTTTATGGTTTATCACATCCTTCTAGACATCGGAGTACGGGTAACTGATGTGAATACAGGTAATCGATGTGGGATGCCTCTGAGGTTTGGGCAAAGGGTCGGTTGGAAGCCTATAACCTTGGATCACCTGCTTCAAATTATCTCGGGTTGACGGACACGCTCAGCTACAAACGGAATATCAAGGTCCTGGAAGAAGCTGGGTCTGCCGAAGGGATGTGCGTGCTGCAGCTTTGAACTGCAGATCCTGTTGGCTTTTCTACAGGTGTCCGATGGCGGTCGCCTGGTGCAAGTCCATATGTGCCAGGTCCTGTTGAGGTTGAATGAGGCGATGAAAGTGGTGATCGGTGTAACTATGGTCAAGGCCTTTCCAGGTCAAGAGAGATCAGCGTATAGTGCCATTAAAGACAAGGACGAGGTCAGAAAGGTATATCACACCTTCGGAGAATGCGATTTCCTGGCAGTGATCCAGGCGGAGGATCTGCCGGCCCTCAGGGACGTCCTGGAGGAAATAAAAGTCTCCTTGGGCGTGGCAGGGGCTAGGATGATCGTGGTTGGAGAAGGTTTCTCCGAGAGGCCTGTAGGAGGAGCAACCTGCCTTGCTGACAGCTCTAATTTAAGGGCTGAATGTGCTCGATAGGGATGTGATAGGGAGATCAACCTCTCTATCTCAGCAATACTTTCATATCTGGCCGGGGGTTCTTTATAGCATGAGAGCTCTAAAGGTTGCGCTGCTTTTTCTAGCTTTTCTCATATCGGCATCTATAGCCATGGCAGTAACTGAGGTCACGGTCTCCGGATCTACCACGGTGCTGCCTCTGGCCGAGGCCATCTCCGAGGTCTTCAATATACAGCAATCCAACTACCACGTATCCATCACCGGCGGAGGTACAGGTGCCGGCATCACTGCCATAGCCGAGGGAAGGTCCGACCTGGCCATGGCCTCCAGGGAGGTAACTTCTGATGAGACTGCCAGGTACGGGGATAAGTTCCAGGAGTTCTTCGTGGGGTACGACAGCATAGTGATAGTTGTGAGCGGCCAGGTCTATGATGCCGGCATTAAGGCTCTTACCAAATCCCAGATCAGGGATATCTATGTCGGCGATACCAAGAACTGGAAGGACCTGGGTGGTCCTAATCAGGAGATCTACGTCATAGCTAGGGAGCAGAGCTCGGGCACCAGGGATACCTTCGATGAAGATATCATGGGCAGCAGATCTGCCGAGACTCCGGGGGTAAGCACCGTGGCCAACAGCAATGCTGAGGTGGCAACTGCTGTAACCGGGAGCAATAAGGCCATAGGCTATGTAGGGTACAATTACGTCAGGGGCATAGGCATGAAGGTTGTGCCAGTCGATGGAGTATTGCCCACGTTACGGACTATAAAGGATGGCTCCTACGGCCTAGGTCGAAAGCTCTACCTAGTCTCCAACGGCAATCCAACTCAGGGTGCCAGAACATTCATAGACTTCGTCCTCGGCGGCCAGGGCCAGGAGATTGCTCTGGAGAACGGCTTCATACCTTTAAATGAAACTGCAGCCTCTGAGGCTGGGGTAATGATTCCATCTGCAGCGGCTCCAGCTCCATCGGCCTCGGATCCCTCATCTCCCTCGAGCCCTAAGTCCCAGCCAGGCTTTGAGACCTTCATGGCCCTCCCAGGTGTAGGGGCGGCGGTATATCTGGCGGCCAGGAAGCATTGAGGGGCTTTCATCCAATTTTTCGATATTTTTTTATTTGGATGCCTTTATCAACCACGATCCTTACGTCGCTTGGATAAATGCCTTCTAAAATAGTAGTGCTACAAGGGCAGTTCTTCACTCAAGTTAGCTCAACAGATGTAAGGCGTCGGGCATGGTGTAGCCGCAGTAGTTACAGGGATAAGGATAGCTGTAATGAGAGTATACGGGTATCCTTGTACTGAGGCCATGCCTGTGCAGATGATTGCCAGGGCCAGAAGAGCTAAGCCCAGCTTTTCATATTTAATTTAAACCCCCTTCTGGGCTACTTACATCTTACATGATGTATAAAGATTCCATCTTTAACCTAAGATTCCACATGTATAGTTGGCAAATATAGATAAAACGTACGTTTGGTCCCTCGACCTCTGAAAATCTTGGGCTAACGGTGCTTCCGTATCATGGAAGGGATGGTCCCGACGGTCCCTTTGATGGAAGTGGCATTGCAGCCTGAGGCTTCGGCCTTTATCTCATCCTTGTGATTCACGAAGGCCATGGCTGAGGTGATCTTTGGAGATGAGGCGCTGCTAGAGGCCGCTCCACCTGTGACGGATACCTTGGGGATGGCCGGGCCTGCTGCCGGGTTTACTGCCAGGATTGTCGCCGGTTTCCCTCCTCTCGGATAGGGCATGATGATCAGATAGGGGCCTTCTGCGCTCTCCCTGGAGCCGAAATCAACGGTGTAGCTCACATCGCTTAATACCATTATCACGAAGGAGACCTTGCCGTCCCTGGCCTCCTTGATGTTCTTGGAGACGTCAAAGGCAAAGGTTCTATCGCTGGCGGTGTTGATGGCCATCCTTCGCATAATGTCGTTTACGCCTCCCTCCTCTATTACCTGGAGAAGCTGCATCCAGTTGCTCATGATGCCAAGGAAGCTGGTGTTCTCTCCCCAGTAAGATGCCATAGGAATGATGCCCACTATGGCGGACTGGTTCTCATCGACCTTCTCAACCCTCTGGGCCCTCATCACTAGGATTCCCACGCCATCATCTGTGAAGTTAATGCCCGAGAGATCGAACTGGACCATGGCCACGCTTGGATAGCTGGCGCTTCCCTCGGCCATTGACACACCCATGAAGCCGGATTCGCTCTCAATCCGGGGGATCGTGGAAAGCTCTTCTGAGGTTCTGTTGTTCTTCCCACCTACAGTGAGACTACTCCCATTGCTCTCATCATAGGCTAAGCTCTCTGTGACAGTTGCGCACCTCAGTGTGTTTGAGTTCACCACATGGCCGCTATTTACGTCCACATATACATCTGCAAATGCCGATACCTCCTTCACTTGGGACTGCCCAGGATCGACGAGGGCCATAAGTATAAGGGCTAACAGTATCAGTTTTTTGGTCATAATCCATTTCTCCTCAAGGCATCTATTATCTAGTGGCCTTAAATATTTAAATCTCTCTAGCGAAGAATGGCCTTTAACCATACTCAAGGATTTAGAAAATAAAGTGAGCATTGGGTGTGATATTGGTCCTTTATGTTAACTCTTTATTCAATATCTGCAAGCTGTGGCGAGTAATATGAGGGTTTTACGAGGAGCTTTACAGTGTGGATATGAAAACTGAACAGTTAATAATTCTGAGATCTATGGTGGTGGCTTTAGCTGTTGCAGAAAGTGTTGCTGACCGCATGATTACTTATAGCTATGAGACTAATATGGGGCCTCCCCTCAAGGCCCCCATTTTGTTTAACCGATAATTGGAGAGTTGGGCAGGGGTCAGGCTTAGAGCAGAACAATCCCCTACCAGTAGATCATTATCTCCGTTAAGATATTTCTACCTTTCGATATGATTTCGACTCTAATCTTAGGTTACTTTCTGGTCTCTCCTGGGCTTTATAGGTTGTATACCTCATCCGTTAAAGCCTTAATTGAGCTGTAGGCCTCCAGGTGATAAGGTCTATATCTCTTGCTGAACCTGGCTATGCCCACCAATGCCGCCTTAAGGTTAGGGTACAGGCCTGAGCCAAAGGCTGCAATAGCTGCCACCCCCGTCACCTCGCCGTGGACTGCCTCGGTCCTCATTATCTCAAGGCCTGTTACGTCGGCTTTCGTCTGGTTCCAAAGGCCGCTTCTGGACTGAACGCCGGTGGTTCTGATCTCTAAAACCTCGGCTCCTTCTTCGCGCATGGCCAGAAGAGCCCTGTGGATAGCCAAGGCACAGCCCTCCATCTTGAAACCAGGATAAAGCTGACATTTTTCATGGAGTTGGTCTCATCTGCCATGTCCCTGAGGATCTCATCGTTGTAATGGATCCATTCGATCCGATATGAAGATCGCTTAAAACTACAAATTTAACTAGTTTGCCGCTTGCAGCCTGGGCCCTGGAAGAAGAGAGAGGGTTTCCGCAGATAAGGGTGGCACAGATCACTAGATAGATCGCCACTCTATTCATCTCATTCCTCCGAGGGATCGAGCTCTGGATCAAGGTGAGTATAATCTTGGTTAAAATAGATCCTAGACTTGTAGTAAGATAACAGAGAGCCACTATAAGAAACATACAATATATAGATTCTTCAGGGATAGAGAAGCAGAACGTGCCTTAGAGAGAGGAAATGCATATTAAACCATAGAGTAGGACCCACCTGAGCAGCACGGGCACCATTCAAAGCCAGAGCTTATTCTGATAAAGGCATCTGAAGCACCAATAGTCCCTACATCTATCTAGGCTATGTAGAAAATGGTCTACTATATAGTTAATTGGAGGAAAACTTAAAAGGATATCCGATGAGTTAAGGGGCAATGCTTAATTTGGACCTAACGCTGGAGACAGAGACCAAGATCACTATCACCTCGAGCATGGGCATAGTTTTGCTTATACTGTGGACGATGGTACAGACTACATTGATGTGACACCCTTTTCTTGAGATAGAGATCTTTCTTCTGCCTGTGGAATTCACCAATTATTAAAATTTTCATCGCAACTTACCCGGTTAGAGAGAAGTCAATTCCCTTATAGTAGAACAGGTCATAAAGCCACAAGAGGTCGTAAAAGATGAGATGTAAGGAAGAGAAGGCATCTTCCTCTCCACTTCAAGACTCACCTATCGAGGTATGAGATACAGCCAAACTCCCTTTTCTTCAGGTTGGTCTCGTTAACTCGCAGAGTTAACGGGAGTTACGATGTAGCCGTAACAGGATGAGATCTGAGTCCTCTCTTGGTATTACGGGCTGATAGGCAGTTATTTATGAATCAATTGGGCATGCCTATTTTATTATAACCTACGAATTACTGTAAATTTTGCAACATGATTGTGTGGGATATAAGCCATGGGTAAACCCTCTAAATCAGATACCACAGATCTTTTCTAGAATTGGGTGCTATATTGATTAAACGGATAAGATATATGCTAAAGATGGACTCCCAGATCCTGATGAGACGCATGGCAAATAAGGCCAAAGTTATCCCCCTAGAGGAGGCGGAATTGTTGAGATGCCGGGGCTGGCTGGCTGCGGATCTTCACGTCCACACCACCTGCTCCCACGATGTCATACCTACAAGCGCTCTTAAACCCGAGGCCTTATATAACAAAGCCCTTCGAGCGGGCATGGATTTCGTGACCTTTACGGATCACAACACTGTGGAAGCCTACGATATCCTGGGCTGGGAGAAAGATAAACTGGTAACTGGCGTTGAGATCAGCATCAGGGACGACGATATCGTGGGCCACACCCTTCACCTCAATGTCTACGACTTCACCAAAGACCAGTTCCAGGATATGGCGGAGATATCCTTAATTGGGGATCTGATGGGCCTTTTGGCTTACCTAAACAGGAGCTCTCTGCCCTACACCTACAACCACCCCTTTTGGTTCGAGCCCAGAGAAAAGCCCAACCTAGCAGCCGTGCTCAGTGTAATGGGGCTATTTCCCGTGATCGAGTACAACAGGCACCGCGCCCAGAGGAAGAATGAGATCGTGGTAGAGCTGGCCCAGAAGTTCGAAAAGGGCCTTACTGCCACCACCGACACTCACTCAGGGAGGGTAGGAGAGATCTACACCCTATCCAAGGGAGAGGACTTTGGCGAGTACTTCCGCCGCATCAGAGAGGGAAGCTCGTACGTCGCAGTCACTGTCCTTACCAAGGAGGACATAGTCAGGGAAGTGAATGCCTGGATAGACCTCCTATCCTGTCAGGACCTCATTCAAAGCGGAGAGCTCATCTCCACGGGGGTGAGTTACATGGACGGAATCCTCGGAGCCCTAACAGGGGAGACCTTTAGGAGCTTTCCCAGGTTGTACAGGTATACCCTGAATCTGTGCAGAAAGCTGTCCTGCTCCGGTCTTCCTGCCTCTTTGTACCTCAGATCGGAGGGCTCCCTGGTGCCGGAAATAGAAAGACAGCTCGCAGGGATCTTGGGCAAGAAGTTCTGAGATTAAACATGATTTTAAAAATTATCTTCAAGTTAGTCCTCATCCTTCCTTACTTAAATCCTTGTCCTTTTACCTCCAGCAATTTACTCAAGATACCTCTGGCTTAGGGGAATAAGCCAAATTTATGGTCATCTCTCCTATATTCGTAATATAATCGGTGATGCGCTCAAGGCTGCTGGCAGCTGTCAGCCAGGCCATCATTCGCACCTCTTATGCCCGGTGAGACAACCGCAAAATTAACTGCCTTGAGGATATCCCTGGCTTTCTCTATCACCTGATTGGCCCTTTCGGCATCTGCCAGCAGGAGGCTTGAGATGGACTCCTCTATGAGTCCCATTAAGGCGGGTTCCAGGTCGAGAAAGGCCTATTGATCCGGGTTTAAAGCAGTAAAAAAGGGCCGGGGAGGTCCATGGATATCCAGGCGATCCGTGAGGCATGATCGGCGATTCTCTCCAGGTTCAACGCCACCTGCGTGTAATTGAAGGCCGTAACTGATTCCAAGTCCGCTACCTTCAACGGCCCAGAGCGGAGGATCTCCGTGAACTGGCGGGAGATGAGAAGGGCCAGGCGATCTACATCCTCATCCCTCTGGTGCGACCTCAAGGAAATGACGGAATCTTGGGCCATGGACTTGATCTTCTTGAGAGCTCTCTCCAGGTGAAGGTCCTCAGAGTCCAGAAGGTACTGGATAACGACTCTACTAGCCGTCTCCTCGACTATCTTCTGGCCTATGAGCCTGTCGGTCACCTGGCGGACGGCGATTTTCTGATCATTATATATCTCATTTTTGGATATCAGCTCCACGATGCGATAGCCCAAAAGGTAGCATCCTATGAGGTCTCTGATCAGGAGCTCTCCAGCTCTTTTATCTATGTTCAGCACGACTTTTGGTTCAGACCTGTACTTCTGGACAGAGACTTTCAAAGTCCCATCCGAGCCGTGGGCGACGTAGATCAGGGAGCCCGCATCGATCCATTTCCCAAGGCCCAGCTTTTAGGAAGGGATATGACGAACATCGTCCTGCCGGTCTGTTGAGCTTTTCTGGCTTCCATGGCTATCAGCTCAAAATTTTTTCCTTAAACTGAGTATATCCCAGGTTAGGGACCTGATGCCCAGAGATCTTTATCATATCCATTTATTATCGGCTATATCTCTCCCAATCGGTGGAAGCAATAGATCGTTAGGGCCAAGAGAAGAAGCATCGCAGTCACATAAGTTACTGCTGATACCTTGGTCCTGCTGTCCATTCCATAAATTTATTAAAAGATCGTTTTCTTATGCTTTTCCCCTATAAAATAAGCCGCCCATAATATCTATATAGACACGTTTACTAGGAAGCCAAAGGCCCGCTGGAAGAGATATCCAAATTCGCCGGTATAAGTTAAAATCGCCTGGGTAAACGGGTTCCCATGATAATGCGATGGAACGATCGTAAATGGAAGGTTCCAAGACGATGTTGAAAAGGAGAAAAAGGTTCGATTGTGGTTATAACGAGAGGTTTAAAGAGAAATTAAATATAGCTTATTGATTACTTGTCCTCTTGTAAAGCGTCGTCCTCTGCACCGCCTTTCTGCCGTGGCTCTCAATAATATCCACGAACTCCTCAGGGGATAGATACTGGGATTCACGAGATCCGGCGCTCCTAGAAATGTTCTCCTCCATAAGGGTGCCACCTAGGTCATTTACACCCCACTCCAGGGTCGCCCCGGCAGCATCCCTTCCAAGCTTGGTCCAGCTCGCCTGGATGTTGGTGACGAATGGATATAGAGCAACCCTGGCCAAGGCATGCATCTTGAAGTGGTCCAGGAGGTCCAGCCTCCTTGAACATGGAACGTCCGGCCCCAGAAGGTTGTTCATGGGCATGAAGGGCAGAAGGACGAACTCGGTGATCCCACCCGTCCTCTCCTGAATGCGACGAATGATCTGGAGGTGGGCTAACCTGTCATCCATGCTCTCCACGTGGCCGTACATCAAGGTGGTGGTGGTGGGAATGCCTTGCCTGTGAGCGGTCATAACCACGCGGCACCACTCCCTGGTGTTGAGCTTCTCCGGGCAGATCTTTGCCCTGACCGAGTCCACCAGAACCTCGGCTGCAGTGCCGGGCATGGAGCCGAGGCCGCTCGCCCTGAGATCCCTTAGAGCATCTTCGACCGCTACCCCCGAATTTCGGGACATATGGAGGACCTCCATGGGAGAGCAGGCGTGGAGGTGGATCTTGGGGTAGTCTACATTTATTAGCCGCAGGATGTGGCAGTAGTCTTCTACGGCCATGCCAGGCACTAAACCTCCCTGGACGCAGATCTCAGTGGCTCCCAGGTTATGGGCTTGATATACCCTCTCCAGGACCTCCTCATCCGAGAGGGTATAAGCCTCCTCGGTCCTGAAGGCACAGAACCTGCAGCTTCCCAGGCATCGATTAGAGAAGTTGATGTTCCTATTGATGACATAGGAGACCTCATCCCCACACGTTTTTAGCCTTAAGCCATTGGCCAGACTGAAGAGCTCCACAGGCCTGTTCCAGAGATCGATTAAGTCACTTTTGGATAAATGACCCTCGACTTCCCTACCCTCTGCTTCCGCGCATTCCTCTACCACTTCTATACCCATGATTCTCTCTGCCGATCCTAAGAACACCGGATATCACCAGCCTCCACCCCAAGCCTCCTATCCTTCGGCACCTGGGAGATAAGCCTTCCCCGGGAGTAGAGGCCGCAGCCTAGGATATCATCGCCCGACCTTACCACAACATAGCCTGGCTCTACGTCAGCAGAGACCTCCAGGGTTTCCCCTGCCAGGAACTCTCTGGCCTCCCTCTCCCCCAGGCTGACCACGTTTTTTGTAGCTGTGACGCCAAAGACCTGGATGGCGCTGGTGGTGGGTTTCCAAAGCTTATCTTTAAGGGAAATGATCCTCAAGCCCACGGTCTCAAAGCTCATCCTGGGGAGAGGTGGACCTCTGAAGGCCCATATGTTTTGAGCCATGCGATAGAAGCTATAGCCAGAGAAGGCTTCTTCGGGTATGCCGAACCTCTCTGACCATAGGGAGACCACCTGGGATCTATCCTCTATCTCAAACCTGGCCTTGGGGCCTGATCTGGCTCTAGAGCTTGATCCAGCCTCAGAGCCTGATGAGCTTGGCGACAAAGAACCCTCCTGTGTCGTTCTGGTGGGGGTAATACCTGGCACAGAGCTTTAAATCTTTGCTGTAGGTCTCACCGTTCCACTCAGTAAGACCTTGAGAGCTCTGAAGGCCCAGAAGGGAGAACTTCTCAAGGCGGGCCAAATCCAGGACCTCGTTGACCACGGCCTCGTTCTCCTCTGGGGCGTAGGTGCAGGTGGAGTAGACAACCGTCCCTCCAGGATGGGTGAGCATCAGAGCCCTCTTGAGCAGCCGGACCTGAAGGGATTGGAGATTCAGGGACCTCTTCCTGCCGGACCTCAGGAGAACCTTGAGGTCCTTTCTGGCGGTGCCCTCGGAGGAACACGGGACATCGACCAGGACCCTATCAAAGGTATAATCTGGAAAGGACTGGCCGTCGTACCTGGTCACGGCCACATTGGTAATGCCCAGGCGCTCGCAGTTGAACCTGAGGGGCTTGAGCCTTATCGTAGATGGCTCATTGGCCACCAGGAGGCCCCGGTTCTCCATGGCCTGAGCTATCTGGCTGGTCTTGCTTCCAGGGGATGAACACATGTCCAGGATGGCCTCTCCGGGCTTTGGGTCCAGGATCAGAGGAGGAACCATGGAGAGCACCTCCTGAACGTGGATGTAGCCTAGAGCATGCTCGGCCGTCTTTCCCGGGCGCTCAGAGGGGCCTAGGCGAAGGCCCAGTGGATACCACTCCAGGGCCCTGTACTTCACTCCAGCCTTATCCAGTCGCAGAAGAAGTCTCGGCCTCCCTATCTTGAGAGTATTGATCCTGACAGATGCATGCAAAGGGCTCGATTGAACCTTTACAAAGACCCCGAAGTCGGGAACTATGTCTTTGTACCTTTCCAGGGCTTCCAGGGAATCCACGTAGCCTCCTTTATCTCATGGGGCGGAGAGGAGCGAAGGATCCCAGACTTCAGTCTTGGGACGTAGAGCCCCTCCCTTTCACTTTCGATCTTCGCTATTCAGCTTTAAATATTCTGGAAGCCTATCTTCCCAAAGGAAAAATAAAGGGCGCCTATAAATTTCGTGTATACCCTAATAGACAACAGATAGCTACGTTAGACCTGGTTTTCGAAGTTTGTAGGCAACTATAGAACGATGCCTTGATCGATAGGGAATATGCCTGTGAAATTTGTAGAGACCTCAATGCAAGCTTAGGCATCAGAACCCTCGGAATGAGGAAGATAGCCTTATGGAGAATTGGTCTCCGATTTAGGTATACGTCTAAGCAAGCGCCAGCTCCGAGACGTAGGAAGTCCCACCCTTAATGTTAAGGGAGAGAGCCACGAAATAGGCTCCAGAGGGAGCAAAAGTATTTAATAGTCAGAAATCACGATTCTTATCGCGAGAGGCCTACAACCAGGTTTTTCGCGAAGGACGGTGAAGAATTGGCATATTCCGAGAGAGGATCTTACACCCAGGGGTCCGACTCATCCGCTCCAATAGAAGTAGGTAAGGAGTACGATGTAAAGATTGAGGACATCGCCAAGAAGGGCGACGGCCTCGCTAGGATCGAAGGGTTTGTGATCTTCGTCCCCGGAACCAAGGTTGGGGATCAGGTCAAGATCCAGGTCGATAATGTAAGGCAGAATTTTGCCAGCGCCCATGTGGTCTAAGGACGATTGTTTTAAGGAAGGTGAAGGTTTTGTTCTCCAGTGATGAGGACTCTTACTCCAGAGAAGCACCAGTTAAGGCTGGGGAAGAGTACGATGTCGAGATAGAGGACATCGCCAAGAAGGGCGATGGCATCGCTAGAGTTGAGGGGTTTGTGATCTTCGTCCCCGGAACCAAGGTCGGAGACAAGATCAAGATCCACATCGATAGTGTAAAGAGAAAGGTAGCTGAAGCCCACAAGGTTTAAATGCTGAATAAGGTATAAAATCTAATTCTGAAGGAAAGGTGAAGGTCATGTATTCCAGTAATGATGCCTCTTACTCCGCTAAGGAAGCACCTGTACAGGAAGGAGAAGAGTATGATGTTAAGATCGAAGATATCGCCAAGAAAGGCGATGGCATTGCCAGGATTGAGGGATTCGTAATCTTCGTCGCCGGAGCCAAGGTCGGAGACGAGATCAGGATTCAGGTCGATAGCGTCAAGAGAAACTTCGCTATAGGCCATAAGGTCTGAAGGCTAGTTAAAAAAACCATAAAGCACTTTCAGGCTTAGGAATTATTTAAGATAATGGGCGGGCTAATACCCCTACAGAAGTTGGGAGTACAGCCCGCATATATTACATTCATCCTGCGCGTCGTAACTACATAACTCTTAGAGCCCATTATCCAGCTTATCCCTTAGTTTCC
>DAXJ01000069.1:13228-15578 GCA_002506335.1 Methanosaeta sp. UBA114 | reverse complement strand
GCTAGGTTTAGGGGTGAGTTGTACGTAATTACCTAAATTAAAACATAATCTCTTAAGGACGAATATCTTTTCAATAGCTTTCCATATCTTATCCTGCGTCTTTCAAATTCGCTGATCACATTATGTCGATATCATCTATATCCGACAGAGTATTTAATACTTACTGTAAATCTATTAATTTAAACGGTTAACCTCGAGGGAGTGCCGAATAACTTGCATGTTTGGGAGCGAGTATGCAAAATAAATCGAAGAGAAAATGCAGCTTGGGATCCTTGAAGGACCCAAGCTATCGGTAATCCCCTGAGAGCCTTCTGATCGAGAGCTGGAACGGCATTAACTAGCAATTCCTTAATTTTATTTTAGCTAACCCCTGGAAATTATCAAAGAGGCGGCCGAAAGTATAACCCTCCATAAAACTTTATGCCACACCGATATCATTGCCATATGCATTGGTGCAGTCATCGATGCCGGCATCTTCGTAGTCTCGGGGGATGGGGCATAGCAAGCAGGACCGAACATTACTCTTTCCATCCTCATCGCAGGCATCGCCTCTGCCTTCCTAGCTCTCTGTTATTCAGAGTTGGCATCTATGATATCCGTAGCAGGAAGTGCTTAAACTTACTCCTATTCCACCATTGGAGAGCTGATGGCCTGGATAATAGGCTGGGGATCTAATAATGGCTTACATTTTGGGCGCCAGCACCATCGCCAGGGGATTCACGGGATATATTTTGATCATCCTGGAAGCCTTTGGAATTCATCTTCCGACCTATCTGAACCATGACTCCTTAAGCAAGGCTCGGGGCCTGATTGATCTTCCGTCGACCCTCCTGGTGATCGCCCTTATAGGCGTAATTCTCATGGGCATCCGCGAGTTGGCCAGGATAACCAAGGCCATGGTGGCCGTTAAGCTACCAGTGATTTTACTGGTAAATGGTCTGGGGATCTTTTGCATCAAAGCTTCTAGCGGCTTTGACTTCGTGGCCTCCACCGCCGAAGAGGCGGTCAATCCTCAAAAAGATCTAGCTCATAGACGTCTTGGGCTCGTTGGGCGTCTGTACAGATGATCTTCTTCAAAGAGATCGATTCCATCATCACCATATCCTCGATCTTCCAGAGCGCCAACATGAGCTTTATCTCCCCAGCCGTATCCCTAGGGGGCCATCGCAGGCTTCATCAGCGCCGTGAACTCCTTCATTATTACCCAGTCGCAGGTGTGAATGGCTATGTCCCACAACGGATTGCTCCAACGCTGGATGGTCGAGGTTAATCCGAGGTTCAAGACCACCATGGTCACCAGCACAGTGATAGTGCTTGTAGCCGCCTTCCTGTCCAGAGACAAGATCGCCAACATGGTAATCATATGCGATCTGCTGGCCTTTACCCTGATCTACGGCGATGTTCTCCTCCCTAGGTGGAGCCAACCGGACCTAACCAGGTCCTTCCACTGCCCTGGTGGTAGCCCTGTGTACCTGCCATGAGGACATTAACCTGCATAGGGCTAAGATCCTCTAGGATCGAACCCTAAATTTTATGATTTAGTTTTTTATGAACTCGTTGTTACAATCCGCCTTCTAAGGTATAATTGATGGCAGCTCTTCAATCGATATCTCCATTCGCAGATTTACGAGGGGCAAAGTATAGCGATCATCGGTGAACGACTCAACGGTAATCATACCAATGCTCTCATATAGATGGCGTGATTTCGGCAAGCCCTCGACCGTCCAGATGTAAACCGTCTTAAATTCCTGCTTGCGGCAGAAGTCTAGGGCCCGTATTAGAAGCTGGCGCCCGAGGCCCTTGCCCTGATACCCTTCATCCACTATGTACCACCTGAGCCGTGCGCCTGGGCGCTCCTTTTCCGAGCCGTCCACGGCAATGGAACCTACAAGCTTGCCGTCCACGTGAGCTGTGAGGAGAAGATCGCGGTTTGGGGTATAATCCTCGTAGAAATCGCACAGCTCACGGGCCATGACCGTCTCAAAAGCTGGCCCTGAGCCCCACGCTTTGGCATAGTACTCGCCGTGCATCTGGGTTATGCGACCTAGATCGCCAGGTAAAAAGCCCTCTACAACAGCACTCTTCAAGGCCATCTTCTTCATCCTCGAAGGTTGATGAGCACCATCATTACCTATAATCCTAACTAAAGAGGTGATTGTAAAGAAGTAAGTGCGGAAAGTTATCTCATATAGAGGAGCCTACTTTCCCTCTTCAAGATATCAGTAAGCGTACATCTTCCCATACGGCCTCTTTGACCTGGGCGTAAGCTTCACAAACTCGCTCTTAAGAAGCTCTTCCTTCTTCAGCCCAAGCTCGGGGAAGTGGCCCATAAACTCGCCCGCCAGTCTGC
>DAXJ01000069.1:12228-12990 GCA_002506335.1 Methanosaeta sp. UBA114 | reverse complement strand
TGCCCAAAAACCCCCCCCGCCAGTCTGTCCAGGATCTTCATATCCGTCTCATCCAGGGCTGTTGCATCAACCGCGGGAGCGATCTGTGTCTTATCCACCTTGCCCCTCAGAAACATCACACCACCGTGCATTCCGGTGCCTATGAAGTTGGCCTTGTGCCCCTCGTTCAGGATATCCAGGACGATGACCACACCCCCGGCCATGTACTCGCCTAAAAAGTCCTGGGATGTCCGACCTATCACCATGGTGGGAACCTTATCCAGGTACTCCTTCATGTGCAGAGCGGTCCTGTATCCGGAGCCGTCCCTGATGAAGATCTTTCCTCCCCTCATGGACATGCCAAGGACGTCACCGGCCCTTCCTTCCACCACTATTTCACCTGAATCCATGGTGTTGCCGACTCCGTCCTGGACGTTGCCATGAACCCTGATCTTATGGCCCATCATGAAGGCTCCAAGGTCACTTCCAGGGGTTCCCCTAATGTCTATCTCCAGTGTCTTGTGGTTGTTTCCCCTGGCATAAAGCCTGGTGCCTATGTACCTCTGGCCGCAGACGTTGCTCAGGGTAAACTTCTCGGCACCCTGGAGCATCAGGGCCCTCATCTTACCACTTAAATCCTTGGTCTGGAGTCCGATTACATCTATATCCACTGTTTCCATGGTGAGACCAGCCCCCATCACTCGCCAGCTCCCTTGATTCCCAGAACTTCCAGCTCCCACTCAGTGAGGCCGACGCCCCTCAGGTGATCCCTGTTGCCCCTCA
>DAXJ01000069.1:0-11981 GCA_002506335.1 Methanosaeta sp. UBA114 | reverse complement strand
CTCAGGTGATCCCTGTTGCCCCTCAGGCTCTCTATGGCATTGATGCCCATGCCTCCCAGCATCTCCTTGATCTCGGCGGACCAGGCGTGAAGGAGGTTAATCAGGCGCTGGGTGGCTATGTCATGATTAAGCCTGCCCGATAGGTTGGGGTCCTGGGTGCATATGCCCCAGTTGCACTTGCCGGTGTAGCACTTCTGGCAGAGGTTGCATCCCATGGCCAGGAGGGCGGCGCTCCCTATGTAGATCGCATCGGCTCCTAATGCTATGGCCTTGAGGATATCAGCACTACACCTGAAGCCTCCGGCGGCAATAAGGGAACACTTGTTTCTTATGCCTTCGTTCCTGAGCCTTTGGTCGACAGCAGAGATGGCAAGCTCAATGGGTATTCCCACGTTGTCCCGTATAACCTTGGGAGCTGCTCCCGTGCCGCCCCTTAGGCCGTCGATGGCCACAATATCTGCCCCGGCCCTGACTATGCCCGAGGCGATGGCCCCGAAGTTATGGACTGCGGCTATCTTAACCGATATAGGCTTCTCGTAGTTGGTAGCTTCCTTGAGGGCGGTGATGAGCATGGATAAGTCTTCTATGGAGTATATGTCATGGTGGGGAGCGGGTGAGATGGCATCGGTTCCAGCAGGGATCATCCTAGTGGATGCTACAGTCGCCGTAACCTTCTCTCCGGGCAGATGTCCTCCGATGCCTGGCTTGGCGCCCTGGCCAACCTTGATCTCCACGGCTGCAGCGCAGTTCAGATAATCGGCATCCACGCCGTAGCGCCCCGAGGCCACCTGGACTATGGCGTTTCCTCCGTAGTCATCTCTGAGCTCCCTGGGAAGCCCGCCCTCGCCTGTGTTGAAGAGGGTACCCGACTCCTTGGCCGCCCTGGCCAGGGATCGGAAGGCATTGTAGCTTATGGCTCCATAGGACATGGCAGAGAAGAGGATGGGAGTCTCTATCATGATATTTGGGCCGAGATCGGTGGCGATCTCTGCGTCGCCGTTGAACTTGATATCCATGAAATCGGGCTTAGATCCGAGGAAGGTTCGAAGCTCCATGGGCTCTCTTAAGGGATCTATGGATGGATTGGTGACCTGGGATGCATTCAGGACCATGTGATCCCAGTAGATTCTGAATGGCTTGTCATTTCCGCAGCCTGTAAGGATGACTCCCCCTGTCTCTGCGGCCTTCTTAAGATCCTCCATCTTCTCCCGCGACCAGCTTGGGTTGGGCCTGTAGTAGGACGGAGCGGGCTTGACCTCAATGGCATCCCTGGGGCAAAAGATGACGCACCTCTGGCACCCTGCACACATATAGGGATCGGATTTTATGAGCCCTGTGACCTCATCATAGATATGAGTTCCAAAGGCACACTGCCTCTCACACCCCCTACACTGGTTGCACTTCACCTCATCCCTTACAACCTGGAACTCAGGAAACAGAAACGACTTCATCTCGAACCACCCTGTTAGTCTTAAGCTGGCCAACTACAGGCTCCCCGCCGTTGGGAGTCCAAACCCTGTCCAAACCAGGGGATATGAGCCTTATGGCCGCCTCCTCTGATGATAGGTAAAGCATATCACCTTTCGTACCAGCTGTAAGAGGCCTAAGCCTTATTCTATCCGTAAGCCCTATCATGCTATCCTTATGGCCTATCACTATGGAGAAGGGCCCATTCATTAGCAGAGGACCGTAGACCATCCTCAAGGTCGAGAAGAGCTTCTTCTTCTCAGGCTCCATCCTATCGATGACCGTCCAGATCGGGGGAGAGAAGACCTTAGCCAGGATATCTACCGGAATGCCCTGCCTCCTCATAAGCAGGTCTACGGCATAGGCTATGACCTCGGTGTCCGTCATGAGGTTGCAAGAGTAGCCGTACATCTCCAGGTACCACTTGTTCGTCCCGTAAGAAGATATTTCTCCGTTGTGGACGACGGTGCAGTCCAGAAGGCTAAAGGGATGAGCTCCACCCCACCAAGCCTGGGTGTTAGTGGGAAACCTGCCGTGTGAGGTCCATATATATCCTCGATAGGAGTCGTGGAGCATGAAGTAGTCTGCTACGTCCTCGGGGAAGCCCACCCCCTTGAAGACCCCCATATTCTTGCCAGAGGAGAAGAAGCAGGCCCTCCGATTCATCTTGGTATTGACATCCATGACCTTTTGCACCACATAATCGTCATCGGAGAGGCAGGCCTCTACCCCTTTCTTATTGGGGGATACGAAATACCTCCAGACCAGGGGCGGCTTTTGGACGTTGGCTTCCTCGCAGTGAGGGATCTCCTCATCGTTAACCACATCGAAGTCCCTGTTCAGTACGAGATCGAACTCGCCCTTGGACTCCTTCATAGCCTCAGGGCTTGCTCCGTCGAACATCACGTGGAATGCATAGTAACCTTCGTAATCAGGATATATGCCGTAGGCTGCAAACCCCCCCCCAAGGCCATTGCCGCGTATGTGCATATTGGCTATGGCCTTCACTACATCCGCGCCTATGAATCGATCTCCACTTCTATCCATGGCGCCGAAGATGGAGCAGGCGCATGTCTCTTTGGTGTAAATCTCCCTTCTCATCCTCATGAGATCTCAGACTCCAGCAGTGGACAAAGCCGATTTCTGCGTGACCGCTATCTTCTCCGACCTCGGCCCGATACGGTGTAAGCAGGGCAAAGCGGCAACAAGAGCTTTATAGCTATTTAAGAAATATTCATAAAAATTATGAACCGACTCAGAGCCGACCCGCTCATCGATGCTCTTCGCTTCCATGGATAGTCACCTCGGATTAGAACGCATTAGGCGTTGATGATTAAAAATGAAACGGTGCGGGCCGGAGGGTGGCTCACAGCAGTGGGAGATACCTCTCCAGCTCCCAGTTGGTGATCTGGATCCTGTAGCTGTCCCACTCCTTCGTCTTATTCTCTATGAAGGCGCTGAAGACATGTTCTCCCAGGGCTTCCTTTACCAGCTTGCTGTTCCGAGTGATACCTATGGCCTCGTTCAGGCTTCCAGGCAGGGATCCAATTCCAGCAGCCATCTTCTCAGCAGCGCTCAGCTCGAAGATATCCTTCTCCTGGGGGGCAGGCAGCTCGTACTTGTTGCTAATGCCTGCGAGGCCTGCAGCGAGCATGACCGAGAATGCTAGGTAGGGGTTGGCGCCTGGATCTGGGCTTCTGAACTCGACCCTGGTGGCCTTCTCCTTCCCGGGCTTGTACATGGGCACCCTGACAAGAGCAGATCTGTTCCTTCTGGCCCAGCAGATGTAGACGGGAGCCTCATATCCGGGTACAAGGCGCTTGTAGGAGTTGACCCACTGGTTACAGATGGCGGTGATCTCGGGGGCGTGGTGCAGGAGGCCAGCTATATACCACTTAGCCTCGTCAGAGAGATGATACTGGTCTCCGGCATCGAACATCACGTTCTTATTGCCCTTGAAGAGGGACTGGTGAACGTGCATTCCGGAGCCGTTCTGGCCGAAGATGGGCTTGGGCATGCAGGTGGCGTAGTAGCCGTACTTCTGGGCGACCTCCTTGACCACTATCTTCTGGGTTACCAGGGCATCGGCCATCTTCAAGGCATCCATGAACCTGAGATCAATCTCGTGCTGCGAGGGGGCTACCTCGTGGTGGCTGAACTCGACGTAGATGCCCATGGCATCCAGGGCAAGGACGGTGTCCCTGCGTAGGTCAGAGGCATTGTCCAGGGTGGTCAGGTCGAAGTAACCGCCATTGTCAAGGGGCTCGGTGCCCTGATCGTCCTTGAAGTAGAAGAATTCAAGCTCTGGACCGACGTTATAGGTATAGCCCTTGTCCTTGAGCCTTCCCAGGTTCTTCTTGAGAACGTGTCTGGGATCGCCCTCGTAAGGCGTGCCGTCAGGGTTCAGTACATCGACGAACATCCTGGCTACGGCCTTCTCCTGGGGCCTCCAAGGCAGCAGCTGGAAGGTGGTCGGGTCAGGCTTGGCTACCATATCTGACTCGTCGATCCTGGCGAATCCCTGAATAGAGGAGCCATCGAATCCCATGCCCTCATCAAAGGCGCCCTCAAGCTCCTTGGAGTTTATGGAAAAGCTCTTAGGGATTCCAAGGATATCAGTAAACCATAATCTGACGAACCTTACATCGTACTTATCTATTGCAGCAAAGACCTCATCTTTTGTCTTCACATCAAGGGCCATATCGTACCTCCTAGCGGATTCCTTCCCCAACGGCAAACTTATATGTATTTGAGATGCTTTCACAAAAGTTATGAAAATTTATGACCCCATTTAGCTCTCTTTTTTAAGGTATATAATCTTTTACAGGCCAAAAAGGAAATTATGAAGATATCATAAAGGAAAGAGGTAGAGGTAGAAAAGTCACCTGGCTTTTAAGGACTGTACAAGCGGTCCTGATGCCTTTTAAGGGGTGCTCTCGGTAGACCCCCCCGCCTCCTGGCGAAGAAGACCAAGCTGAAGAAGGGATGGAGAATAGTGGCATCCATCTGCATCATCTGCATCATCTGAATCACCCATATCACCTTCGAGTTCAACATAATCTACCCTCATCTCTCTAGCCGAGTCAGGCCGCGCATCCAGGCATTAATACGGTCAGTTTTGTAAAACCAAAATCTTTATCAGCTAGAAGGCCTGGCTCTTCCTAGGTGTTCCCATGGAGCTGGTAACCATCATAGAGTACCTTCAGGCACTGCTAGTTGTCGCCGTCTTTGTGTGGATCCTGGCCATATCCTTCAAGTTAGGAGCAAAGAAGGCGCAGGCTGGATCCCATTAACCTTTTTTATATCAAAAAATGTTAAAACCCTAAAATGCATATGGTGGCTTGTTCTGTACGGCCATCCCTTTCTGGACTATCATCTCTGCTTGAACTATCGTCGGAGCTACCATCTCTAGCCTGGAAGTCAGTCCTTGGGTTATGGTGACCAGCGATGGAGATACGCCGTATCCCTGCGCATGGGCCTCAACCTTGTGCATCCCCGGCTGGAGGGTTAGGCTGAAGCTCCCTTGGGTATCGGTATAAACCCCTGTCTGGAGACCATCGATGTAGATGGATGCTCCCGCCACTCCGGCACCCCTTTCATCTGCGACCCTACCCTGGACGTAGCCCGCGCTCGGGAACGCGGTCTGGTACGAAGGGTAACCCATAATCAAAGGAGCGACTGTTGGGATATCAGCTATGACCCTGATGCTAACCGTTGGGAAGGTGTAGCCGGGAGAGTCCGCCGTGAGAGTATAGTAACTGCTGGGAAGGTTCATGCGATAGTACCCAAAGGCATCGGTAACAGTGCCGAAGTTCCCCCCTTCGTAGCTGGATATACTGAGGCGGACGCCTGGAAGGCCGTTGCCATTCTGATCCACTGCCCTGCCGGTGAGGCTGTAGCTGGCGGATGAATCCAGGTAGCTCCTGAGGTAAAGGTCAGCAAAGGACGGCGATCCCTGCAGATCATAGTACCTCACGCCTCCGGGGTTGTGCCATCCATCCCATACAACCACGGGTGTCCCCATCCAGTCATATGTCTCCGAGACTTGGCCCAAGGAGGGATCTCCAAGCATCAGAGCCGCTATTATAAAGATGGAATAGGCCCAATGTTTTAATCCCATACTGATCTTCCCCGATATGTAATTTAGCCCGCAGGAACTTAAAGGTTATGGACACAGCAGTAGCTTCAAGCGCAGATAACCACTAATGCCTGCAAAAGGCTCAGATCCATTAGGCAATCATCAGCAGGAAAAGCCCAGAAAGCTCTTGAATAAAAGCCTCTTTGGGCTGGAAAGTCTGGCATCTCACTTGAGAAGTCGCGTCCTCCGTCCCATCCTTCTCCGTCGCGATCCTTATCTGCCTTTAAACTTGAAAAAAGCTTTCATGAGCTTTGCCCTTCTGTCAGGTCCCGCAGATCCTCAGCCAGTCTCAGGCACCCAAGGGATGCCTGCCTACGGGGGCGGAAGGATGTTTCGACATGCGAATTCATCTTGGAAGGTGAGCCCGATTCTAACGCCCTGGAAGAGCCTGATGGGTCGGGGGGCTTTGAAAGCCTCTAACTTTCCCAGATCTGTGATTAGGTTAAAGCTTTTCTGGATAGCGAAACTAAATCCAGCGATTTTATAAAAGAAGGCTAACTTTTCAGACTGGCCTGGCCCTCTGCAACATTCTCTTGTGAATTAAGCGATATGTAACTGGGAAAAGCCCCCTACAGGGGTACCGCAGATCAGGTTTATAAATATAAAGCGTATCATTATGCCCCAAAGCAAAAAGAGTTGGGGGCCCGGTGAAAGGCACTGAGGCTCATCCAGAGATGAAAACAGTAGAGCGCGAAGGAAATAAAAATATCAAGTCTGTCATGATTAAAGGAGGAGTAATGGATCGCTTTAGGGTGGGCCGAGTCTGGCTTCTTCTATTATTGGTAGCCTTAACTCTGCCCCTTTTAGGGCTGGCCGGTGCCCAGAATGCTACCAATCCTGGGAATGTCACCACATCGGCGCCGATAGAAAACAGCACAGTCAACAGCACTTCCTCATCATCTCCAGCGGCAGAGGCCCAAAGCGAGACCGCCACTGCTGGGGCGAATGAAGCTGCGCCCGCGGCGATAGAGGCACAGGGGTTCAACGCCACAGCTTCAGGGAGACCGAATGCCACGGCGCTTGAGGAAACAAAGGCACCTGTCGAGCAGGATTTGACGGACCAATACAGCAGCGCATCTGCCTCGTCCGGCAGCGCATCTGAGAGCTCAATTGCAACTAGCGCTCCTGCTACCGTGGAGTCCGTAGCCGCCACAGCTTCGACTCAAAACGCGAGCATCCCAGAGGACGTCACATCGGCGGTAGGTCAGACACAGGGAGTAATAACTCCTGATGTCATACCTGCCAATTCCTCGGCTAATGCCACATCCGGCGCTTCTAATAATGTCACGAGCAGCACCCCGACCATAGCCTTGGCTAACGCTTCGTCTGGTGCCCCGGCTAACGTCTCGGCTAATGTTTCAGCTAACGCTTCGATTAATGCATCTGCCAACGCCAGCGCGGTTGCGCCAGCGACCATTCCAGCTGCTGAGGAGCCGGAGACTACAGAAGATGCCAAGGAATCGGATACCGGTGACAGGATCTGGAGAGTGGGCATGCCCATACCTTACACTTGGACACCCCAGTCCTTCGCCGGATTCTTCTACGATGTAGATGACGGAGTCGGCACTGAGACACTCACAGTCAAGCAACTTTCTGGAAGAACTATAGATTCCAATGACCTCCTGTACAGCACCACAGCCCAGCCCCTCAAGTACAAGTTCGAGAACTGGGGCAAGTACCAGGTCATAGGCTTCATGGCCGACAAGTACTTCGCAGGCTACGAGGGCACTGATATCGTTGACAGGTCCAGCAGCCTCATCAACGACGGCCAGCTGCGCAAGGTTCTGATCGATAGCGACGAGAGCAGAACCATAACCTCGGGCTCAGTCCTGCCCTTAGAGGAGGGCTATGAGCTGCGCATAAAGGAAGTGGACATCAACGGCAACAAGGTCTTCATGGAGATCGCCAAGGATGGAGATATGGTCGATCAGAAGGTCATATCCCCAGGCAGCAGCGTTAAGGACTCGACCTACCAGTACAAGGTCGACATAGGCGGCGAGGACACACCCATAATTCTGGCTCACATGAACAACGTCTTCACCAGCGCCGAGTCCAGCCTGGTCACCGTGGATGGCCTCTTCCAGATCTCTGACATCTACACCTCAGTAGATGACGGGGATAAGTACGGCGAGATGAAGCTCTCGGTCGCCGATAACACCATAGAAGCCAAGAACGAGGACTCCATATCCCTTAGAAAGGGCAAGGTAGTGCCCATCTTCGGCAATGTCAGCTTCACCGTAGCTGATAATGACACGATAAGGTTTGCTCCTACCGTCATCCGATCGGGGACCTACGACGTCAGGGGAACGGTCATTGACCCCTCCGACCCGAATTTAGGAGGAAAGTTCACCTGGACGCCCTACAACTTCGAGGGATTCTACTACAACATAGATGATGATATTGGCAGCGAGAGCCTGAAGGCCGTGTTCACAGGCAACCGCATTGAAGAGAACGACTTAACCTACGAGGCCATGCCCGTTCCAGTCAAGTTCGATTTCGAGGACTGGGGCAAGTACGACGTCATAGGCTTCCTGGCAGCCAAGTACTTTGCAGGCTACAACAGCCAGACGGTCTATACCGATGAGCACAGCATCATCGGCGACGGCCAGCTGCGCAAGGTTCTAGTTGACAGCGATGAGAGCAGCACCATATCCACTGGATCGGTTCTGCCCCTTGAGGAGGGCTATGAGCTCCGGATAAAGCAGGTAGACATCAACGGCAACAAGGTCTATCTGGCCCTGGCCAAGGATGGTGACGAGGTGGACAGCATGGTGGTAACGCCCTCAAGCTCTGATTACAAGGGCTCGACGTACCTCTATAAGGTGAACATCGAGGGCGAGGATGTGCCTATCATCGCCGCCCATGTCCAGAGCGTCTTTAGGGGGACTGAGGCCGATTTGGCCACTGCAGATGGCGTATTCCAGGTATCAGACACGGCAACATCGGTGAATAGCGATCAGGCCTTCGACAAGATGAAGGTGAAATCCGTGGATGCCGATGGCATCATGATGAAGAACGACGGCAGCATAAGTCTGGGAAGGGGCAGGACCGTCGATATCATGGAGAACATCAGGTTCGAGGTAGCAGACAACGACACCAATAGGATGGTGGCACCCATAGCCGAGATCGTCGGATCGGGCAAGCCCTTAAACCTGAGCATTCCCGCAGCCGAGGCTGACGAGCCCGTCACCATCACCATCACCTCGTTGGGTGAGGTCATAAGCGGCGCCTCTGTCTTTGTCTCTGGATCCAGCATAGGCAACACCGATGCCACAGGCACCATCACCTACACGCCCAAGACCAACGGCGACTACGATGTGGTTGCCAGAAAGGCCGGATACAGCGACGGCAAGGCTACCTTGAACGTAGGAACCGCGGCAGCTTCGGTGCAGAATGCCAGCCTCATGATCAGCGTGCCAACTGATGTCACAAAGGGCGAAAACTTCGTGATATCGGTGACAGAGGGCCTGAGTCAGAACTCGGTGAATGGCGCTGAGATCAACTTCGATGGACAGAGCATAGGCAGCACCTCCATCGATGGCACCCTGAGCTATTCTACCAACATCACCGGAGAGCACACCGTCCAGGCTGCCAAAGAAAGGTATCAGACCGCCAGCAGGAGCATAACCGTAGTCTCACCCATAACCGTGATGAGCATCAGTGCCCCTGCCAAGGCCAGCACCGGTTCCAACGTCAAGATCAATGCCATAGTTACCAACTCAGGAACCGTAAGTGATTACAGGAACCTGACCCTTCTTGTCAACGGCATGCCGGCCGCTTACCAGAATGTAACCGTGGTACCTGGCGTGAACAAGACGGTGAGCTTCTCCTACAAGCCCAAAGATGTAGGAACCTACAGGCTCAGCGTGGATGACAAAGAGGCCACGGTGGTCGTAGAGAAGTCATCCTTCAACTGGCTCCTGGCAGTGATATTCGTCCTGCTCATAGCCATTGGAGCAGGGTACTATCTCTACAGTACCGGCGAGCTTGAGAATATGAGGAGACGCGTCCAAGGGCGCTAACCTCCTCCCTTCCTTTTCTTTTTAGATAATCCTCCGATTTAGGCGGGTCGTTTTCATAGAATCCTTAGCTTTAGGGAATCATACATTCAGCTATTTCTTATCCTTATAAGGAGTCGAGGGGCGAAAGATCCCGGCCTTCAGGCCGGCCTCATTAGCTCGAAGAATTAATGGGAGTTGCGGTGTAACCGCAACAGAACGTAGAGCCCCTCCTTCCAGCAATATGTGGGTTCCAATATTAACATGAATACCAAAGTGCTCAAGGCTTACAAGTTCAGAATCTACCCCATGAAGGCCCAAAAAACCAAGATGGAGCGGATACTGAACCCGTGCCGATGGGTCTACAACGGAACCCTGACCTGCCGTAAGAATGCCTGGGTGAAAGATCAAAAGTCCATCCCCAAATCATCCAGGAGAGGGTTGACCTGGCCCTGAAATCCTTTTTCAGAAGGATCAAGGCCGGGGAGAAACCGGGACATCCTGAATTCAGGGGCAAGGATATGTACGACTCCTTCACCTATCCTCAGTTAGGCTTCAATTCCGAAGCTGTCAAGCTTCATGCCTCCAAGATAGGAGATATCAAGATCAAGCTCCATAGGAAGATCTAGGGAACAATCAAAAAGTAAACCCTTAGAAGGACGCCCACAGGCAAATGGTTTTCCTGTTTCTCAGTAGAAACTGATGTAACTATCCCTCCATAGAAAGGAGGTCATGTTGTGGGTATTGATGTAGGACTGGAAAGCTTTGCTACCCTGCCCAACATAGAAATGGTAGAGAATCCAAGGTTATTCGGGTCCGCGGAAAAGGGGTTAGCGGAGGTTCAGAGGAAGCTCTCTAAGGTCCCTAAAGGAACTCCGGAAAGGGATAAGGTTATTAAAGTAGTTGGTGGAGTCCATGAGAGGATTGCTAACCTCAGATTAGATTTTGCCAACAAGGTTAGCTGTGAACTTGCAGACCGTTTCTCCGGGAAGGGCCCAAGTTCTTTCCAGCCTTGCCAGTAGAAGATCGATGACTGGAAGCCTAAACCCAGTCAGTATGAGGTGGATGATGAGAAGGCCAGCGTAAGTTCCTGCCAGGACGAGGTACCGGATTGGGCTGGGATACCAAAAAGCCATATCATAGGGCACAGCAAAAGGCCGACAGAGGTGTGGACGGCCTGCCCTGTGCTCTCATCGTTCTTCATGAACACCTTTCTTTTGGGCAGGAGAAGGGCTGAGGCTACAGCATAGCTCTGGCCTGCCACGGCTATTCCTCCGCCTATATGGTACCCAAGCGTGAACGCCGGTGAAGACCCTAGAACAGACTATGAGGATCCCGGCAGCAAAGGCTAGGGGAAAGAGCCTGTTTCCAAAGAGAGGAAAGAGAAAGGAGAAGGCAAGAGCGGTGTGGATGCTCAGATAGGCCTGGTCGGGCAGACATCCTCCGTGGATGACATCGTAAAACCCAAGGTATAAATTGGTGGCAATGGCGCTGGCCACGGACTGGCAGAGCCTGTGGATATTCACAAAGTGCTTAAGGCGAAGGGGGACAGCCAGGGAAAAGAGAAGGCGGACGGCTATAAGCTGCAGCAGCTTCAGGCTCTTCATCTGGCCGATGGCTTCACCGTTGGGCTCATACCCCAAATCGCCCGCGTTAGTGGTCGTTTCGGGCACCGGAAGAAGGTGACTCGGGCGTTGAAGATCGACAGAATCTACGCAAGAACCTATTGGTAATCCTGTAGAACATACCATCCATAATTTAAGGGGATATAGCTTGGTGAGTCTATTAAAATTAATTGCTAATCAATCGTTCCCCCTCCCCTTTCCACCTTTTTAATTGTGAATTTTATCGAGGGTAGGGAATGGTTGATATACCCTGACGCTTTCTATCATGCCCCTGCATAACAGTTGACACAACTGCGTTCAAATTATAGGCGATCACCATGACCTCCTACTGGCAATCTAAATACGAGCTGATGAAGAGAAATGAGCTCGAAGACCTTCAGCTAAAGCGGCTCAAGTCCACCGTCGAGAAGGTTTATAAAGACGTTCCCTTTTACCACCAGAAGATGTCGGAGCTGGGGATAAACCCCGCCGATATACAGAGCTTGAAGGACCTGTCCCAGCTCCCGGATACCAGGAAGGCCAACCTTAGGGAGAACTACCCCTTCGGCCTCTTCGCGGTTCCCAGGGAGGAGGTCATAAGGGTCCACGCCTCCTCGGGGACGACGGGCAAGCCGACGGTAGTGGGCTACACAAGGAATGACATAGAGACATGGTCCGACATCATGGCCAGGGACTTCATCATGGTGGGCGTGACCAAGAACGATGTCTTCCAGAACTCCGTCAATTACGGCTTCTTCACCGGAGGCCTGGGGG
>DAXJ01000026.1:34050-56626 GCA_002506335.1 Methanosaeta sp. UBA114 | reverse complement strand
TTTTTCCTAAAACGCCCTTAACCTCTGGGTTCATAGAGGCTATCGGTATTTTCTGCCTTCGTGACCAAACCCAATAAATATCTATAATGGTTATAACAGTAGTTTGCCGTGAGTTGCTCTAAAGGGCTGTAGCTGATTAAGCTTCCTGGGCTATATGCCCGGAGCGCCGTGCTTTATGCATATGCCTTTGGCGAAGGCGGGTGGAAGGCATACCCCGTTCATCCCTGAAGGCAGCAGGGCGGCAGGATGCGATGAGAGCAGGCTCCTCACCATGACGGTGTAGGGTCCCCGTAAGAAGGGCGCTGAGGCGGACTTCCAGCGCTGCCTTGCTCGCATCTGAGTAGGCAGAGGTGTGATCGATGCCTCGCTACGGCGGAGGGCTCCCGAGAGGGGCGCTGTGATCTCAGCGCTCAATCGCACCTTGGTCTCACTCGTTTCAGATATTGTTCCTATGGTTCATTTGTGCTAATCGTTTCAGCGCTTTCTACGAGCTCTTTTATCCAGAGGATCTTCTCTACAGCTGTACCAAGTTGATCTCCTGATCAGGCCTCAGGGTATTTGGTTTGCTTCCCCATGATGAAAGTCCGCTGGTGGCCTTACCTGCGGAGACAGGCTCTAGGGCATTGATAGTGGCGTTAGTAGTGGCGTTAGTAGTGGCGTTAGTAGTGGCGTTAGTAGTGGCGTTAGTAGTGGCGTTAGTAGTGGCGTTAGTAGTGGCGTTAGTAGTGGCGTTGATATCAAGGCAGATGAAGTTGGTACTGTTGTTGCTGGTACTGTTGTTGAAATTTGGCGCAGAGCTGTTCTCAGCGGCGTCGATGACGTTATCCAGAACGGTTTTTCCCCCAACTCCATCGAGCCTCGTGACGGACTGGCCGCAGGCTACGATCAGAAGAGATACGGCCGTCAGAATGCACACTGATAGTATTATGTGTCTCATATAGATCGCTCCCAGAGAGAACAGCCTCCGGCCTTTAAATAGGCTGTGCTAAGAGAGTGTTGGTTAAAGAAAATTTTAACAGGTTAAGTCATCACCTTGATGTTTCTTCGCTCAAGGTGGTTCCATTCTGTTTCAGAATGGCCTCCCATACTGGCAGAGGATCGAAGCCATGGACCTTCCTGTACTCCTCTCGCTTGTACTCGTTCATCTTGCCGTCGGTGAAGATTAGGCTGGCCTGATCTGGCAGAAGCCTGATTCCTGTGGGTATGGCCTCGGGGTCATCGCACAGCTTGCACAGGTTCACCACGTCCTCCCCGGCCCCGCGCGCTCCCTTCAGAATATCTCCGCAGCTTGGACAGATTCCTATCATGTTTCATCGCCTCTAATCCGGCTGCCTAGATATCCGTATGCAACGTTATTATGGTTTGCGCCAGTCTAAATTTTTTATGATATGGTGGCAGGAGCTAAAGGATTCAGCATGCTACCACATAATAATAGTTATTAAAGGCAAAATCAATGGCCTGGATAAGCCAGACAATAAGTAATAGAGATGGCCTTTGGGCAACCTCAGACCAGGTGAGTGCCAAAGTACGATCTCCATAGTTATTTCCTGAGTGGCCACTTCTTAATAGATTAATCTTTAAGATCCTATTTCTTAAGGGAAATCTTGGCCGCTTCTTCAGGAGCATAGCCCATGTGAACCACGGCACAGAGCTTCCTGACCAGGAGGGTCGGATTCTCAGCCTGGAAGATGTTCCTACCTATTGCCACGCCGGCTGAGCCTACGCTTATGGCGTCGTAGACCATCTTAAGCAGGTCCATCTCAGTATCCATCTTGGGTCCACCTGCTATCACTATTGGAACGCTGCATCCCATGGTGACCTCTTTGAAGGTATCCGGAGAGCCAGTGTAGTTGGTCTTGACGATGTCCGCTCCAAGCTCGGCGCCGACGCGGGCTGCCAGCTTCACGTGTTCCACGCTGTGCTCCGACTTAACCTTGGGCCCCCGGGGGTACATCATGGCTATGAGGGGGATGCCCCACAGGTCGCAGGTCCTGGCCACGTGGCCCAGGTCCTTGAGCATCTCGGCCTCGTCCTCGGCTCCCACGTTGACGTGGATGCTGACGGCATCGGCTCCAATCCTCATGGCGTCATCCACGGAGGTCACCAGAACCTTGTGGTTGGGATCGGGTCCTAGGCTCGTGCTGGCAGAGAGGTGGATGATGAGGCCCACATCCCTTCCATAGCCCCTATGTCCGTGCATTGGCAGGCCCATATGGCCTAAAACTGCGTTGGCCCCTCCCTCAGCCACCTTGTTGACAGTGGAGGGGAGGTCTATGAGGCCGGGGATGGGACCCACGGTTATTCCGTGATCCATGGGAACAATAACAGTGCGATGCGTTTTTCTGTCCAGAATCCTCTCTATCCTGATGCTCTTTCCTATCTTGCTCATGTACGGAGAGCACGCTAAAGGGGAAATTAAATGTGGTGGTTGGCCCTGCGGAGGCGGCCATGTACATATAAATGCAGCAGAATTAAACGCGGCTTGCTGTGACATTTCTATAAAATCCCTTTAAAAGATAGGTCCCGATGTCAGGCTAGCACTAGATGCGCCGATATGTAGCACTATGTAGAATATTTATACCGCCGCTGTGCCATCAACGCCGGCGGAAGTCCAGTTCCTTCACGTGCTTTTGACCACCTTGGTTGCCAGCGGCATTGGGACCATTGCCGGCTTTGGAACCTCCACCATCATGGTCCTGGCCCTCATGACACTCTTCTTCGTGGGCATAATGCATTGGTTCGGCAATATTTGGAAGATGCTCCTCTTCAGAAGGGGCACACGGTGGAGGCTAATCCTCACATTCGGCATTCCCGGGACCATAACCAGCTTTCTTGGAGCTTCCATTGCTTTGAGCATGCCTCAAGGCATACTGCTGCGGGTCATCGACGTATTTCTGATGCCCTATGCGCTCCGAGTCTACCTCAAGCCCTACCACCACCTGCCTGAGACCACCGCCACAGCAGTGGGCAGCGGAGCATTCTACAGTTTCCTAGCCGGAGCGATAGGTATGGGTGGGGAGATAAGAAGCGCTGTTTTGACCTCCTTCAACCTCCATAAGGCCTGCTACATCTCCACCGCCGGAGCCGTGGCCACGACGGTGGACTCGGCACGTTTGGCAACCTATCTATCCCGAGGAGTAGTCCTGGGATCTCCACTCCTATCGGGGATAATTATCTTCATCGTGGCTTCCCTAGTGGGTTCTTACCTGGGAAAGAGGATAGTGGATAAGATCCCCCAGGAGAGGTTCAGGATGGTGGTGGCGACCTTCATTCTGGTGGCCGGGGTGAGGATGACTGTGATTCCTTCGATTATATAATCCTTGATTGAGTTATCAGCCAAGATTCTCTCAGTATCTTTTAGCACGCGTTGAGGTCAATCAGGGAGAGGACATAATTTCAGTATAGATATTTACAAGAGGCCGAGGACCCGGATTAATCCTTGCATTCAGCATCATCGGAGCCCTACCCAGCTTCATTGGGGCGTTCCTGTTTCTCAAAGCTACTTCTGATCTGCTATCCGGGATTTCAGGTCTATTCCTGATATCTTACGTTCTCTTCCTTTACCGGAGGCCTTCCTTTAAGATCATGTCCACGACCACTTCAGATGCTGCCGGATGAGCTTCTGCCGGTTTCCTGGCAGATATCTTCGGCATCAGCGAAGAGATCACCTGCACCTTACTCTCAGCCTTCGATATTCCCAAGGCGTACTATACCACCGCCGGAGCCGTCTCCCTGATGGTGGACTCGTCCCGGATAGCCATCTACATCTCAGGCGGACTCAGGCTTGAGCCCCTGCTTCTATGAGGTATTCTGGTCTCCGTGCCGGCATCGATGCTTTGAGCGGCGATAGGCAGACTGCTAGTGGATAGAATTTCCCAGGATAAGTTCAGAAAGGCGACATCGGCCTTTCTGCTTCTGGCGGGACTGAAACTGGCGCTCTTTCCTTGAGGCGGCAACCTTAACCGGTGCAAACCTGAGATTGGCGATAAAATTATGAATTCAAGCTGAATTAAAGCATAATCAACGCCTTTGACAGGACCCCTGTCTTCTCACGCTCAAACCCTGCGCCTTATCAAAAGCCTCCTTGGCCTCAGCATCACGGTTGAGGTGCTTAAAGACCATTCCCAGATTATTCCAGGCATAGGAGTTATCGGGGTTTGCATCGGTTGCTTTCCGCAGGTATTTTATGGCATCTTCGTACTTTCCCTGGCAGCTCAAGACCACGCCCATGTTATACCAGGCATCGGTGTGCTTGGGATCCAGGTCCCCCGCAGTTTCAAAGGACTTCAGTGCTTCATTCACCATGTTGGCGTTGACCAGAGCTATCCCGCGGTTGTTCCACGCCTCGGCATACCTGGGATTCTCCTCCAGGGCTTTGTCAAAGGCAGAAACGGCCTCGACGAACCTGCCAGCGCTGGTCAGGAGGTTCCCCTTGGCCACCAATTCGCTGGGGGCGTTATTCTCCTCGGGCATAAGGTTTCCTTGGGGCTACGCATAAAAGAGGCTTGTGGGCCCTCGCGTGGAACCTTCTGGAGCACTCTGGGATAAAGAGACCGTCTCCTTCACCAGAGGCTAATCCTATCGCCATTCTCTTTTCAGTTTGAGGGTATGACTTGGCATCAACCGCCTTCTTTAACTACCTCCTATCCGCCTTATTATGGGGGAATTATCATGAAGTGGATAAAGGCCTTTATGATGGGGCTAGCCCTCCTTCTGCTGGCGACAGCAGTGGTGGTTGCCTATCCGAGCCCCTATGACTTTTATGGAAATACAACTACTGTGATCGTGGAAGGAGAGGGCAGGGTCAGCGTGCCTCCTGACATAGTCACTATTGCTGTGGGCGTGTACTCTTCCAATGCCAATGCGACCGCAGCCGCTGCCCAGACCCAGGCCAGGATGGATAAGGTCATCTACGCCCTCCAGGCCGATGGCATCTCCAAGGCCGACTTTCTGGGTAGGTCCTCGGGGGTCTCTACCAGCGGCGGAGGCTTTGTTCAGCTCTGCAACAACACCACCTGCGTCAGCAAGAACTTTACCAGCACCAACATGGTACAGGATCAGATATTGATCAGGCTCAACACCACCGACGCCTCGACCGTCAGGCGCATCCACGACGTGGCTATAGCTGCCGGAGCCAATGAGACCACGGTGACAGGCTACGGCCTGAGGGACACCAAGGCCGCCATGGACATGGCTAGGCAGAAGGCCGTGGACAATGCCAAGTCCAATGCCGAGATGCTGGCATCTGCGGCAGGGGTCAGGGTGGGCAAGGTTCTGAACGTATATGAATACCCGGGCGGTTACATGGATCAGGGCTGGATGAGCCCTGCTATCGGCCCCAGCATGCCAGGTCAGATCGACGTGACCTCTGATGTAGTGGTGACTTACGAGATAACCCAGTGATATGACGCAGGCGTTCGAAAGGTCATCCAATGAATATCAACAGCGCATCGAACCGGGAGGCTGGTGCAGCCTCCAATTTTTCTACCTGATCATTATCCTTAATGCCTTTGCGTTAGGTTTAACTCGTGTGAGTGGAGAGGGCAGAACGGGAAGTCCCCTATCTTCAGGCTGGTCTCGTTAACTCGCAGAGTTAACAGGAGTTACGATGTAGTCGTAACAGGACGAAAGCGGAGCCCACCCTTGTTATCGCAGACTAGTAGATAACTGTTAAATATAATAACTTAGCATATTTATTTTGATTATCGCCAGCATCGGGTAGGTCAGCTCAGACGCACTCATGGAAATCTCGGGGTAAAGCGCCGTGGTCCCAAGGGTTATGGCTTACAGCATAGCAGCGGCGCCCAACCCGACCCTTGTAGAGGAAGGGCAGGTGAAGGTAACCATCTCGGTCTTTGTGGCCAACCAGCTTCTGCTTTAATTTTTCTCTTAATTATCTTTTTCTTGGATTTTCCGCTAAATTTTAGCAATATAGCATGTGCTCAGCCTGCTTATCCTGTACCTCAGAGCCAAAGGTCTCCTGGAACTTCCAAACCACGTAAAGCTCGCACTTGAAGTTATCCCTCATGACCTCCATGAACTTCTCCTTGGTCAGGCCGTCATAATAAACCTCCCTGGAGAACTGGATGCTTTGAAGCTCATGGGAGTTTGGCTCCATATCGAAATTGGCATCCCTGCCCAGGAGGGCATACCTCATGTCCCACAGGAACTTATCCTTCTCTTTTTTGGGCAGGGCGTGGAGGGCCTTCTCGTGGATATCGGCAAGCCTTATCCGGGAGAAGACCACCACCACATCATCCCTGTTGTTCTGCTGTACGAGGTTCACGTGCCTTCCCGAGCCCATGGGGTACTCCGCTACAAGGTGGAAGTAGAGCTTCTCATCGTAGACCTTGTCCTTGTAAAGCCCTTCCTCTGAGAGCCAGTTTCTCAATTTAAGACACACCGCTTCCACAACCATCGGCATCATAGCTCTTTTCTTACCTCCTGTGCGCTCTCACGTGCTATGCTACGCCACGGCCCCGTGATTAATAAGCGTAACCCAACCTTAAATAAATAATATGCAGATCAAATTATAAGATTCACTTTAAAAATCAGTCTCTAGCTTTCTCCCTCTGATGGAGAAACTGGATTTGAGCCTGGAAGTTGCTGTAATTTCTAAGAAAAACGAGAAAAAAACGGGTAAAAGGTCGGAAGGGTTTACTTCAATATCTCTTGCAGCTTGAACTGGTAAGGCCCGAGCTTGCCGCCGAAGTTGGCCGCGCTTATGCGCAGGACGCCCGGCACCTGGCAGGCAGCCATGATCCCCACCTTCATGGACTTGGCCACGGCCTCCTGGCTGATGCCATTGATGACGATCTCGTAGATGGCAGAGACGTCCTCGACCATGGTACAGACCCCGTCCTCCCTCAGGGATGAGCAGAAGGCTGCGTTCGTCGAGGCCTTGAGGAACTTGTACTTGGACCCGACCTTGGAGCCGCTGGCCACGATGCCTCCGGGGAAGGGTGTGATCGTCCCTTTCTGTTTGGCTATGGCATCCACTGCAGTCTCGGCGGCGGTCAGGGCAGCCATCTGGTTCTGGCCCATGATATAGAAGTTGCCTCCAGCCACGCCGTTTACTGCTCCAATGTTCTGCTCCATGAGGAAGTCGCCGGATATGATGGGTATCTTCCACATGTTCCTGCCGTAGAGCTCCGCCTGCTTCTGATAGCCGTCGCCGAAGAAGCTCAGCTTCTTGCCTGAATCGAACTGCTGCTCGGCCTCAGGCAGGCCATTGAAGACAGCTGTTGTGGGCGCAGTAAGGACGCACTGGCCTATCCTGAACAGAAGAGATGGTTCCAGGGCCTTGAAGCTCATGTTGCATACGAGTATGTACGCTCCGGGCCTTCCATCAGGGGTCTCGTCACCGCTAACCATACACTCGATCCCCGCCTCAGCAGGGCATCCTATGACCGAGGTTCCAAAGCCCGTGGCCTCTCTGGCCGAGGACAGGGCCCAGCGCTCAGTCACTGCGGTTATGAGAACCCTTCCCACCTTTATGGGAAAGGCCTCGGCAAAAGTATCCTCGATCTCCACGCCATTTATCTTCATGATAAAACCTCCCTCCTTCCTAAAGCGTTATACTTTCAAGAGCTACAAGTTATTTTCAAGAGCTATATTATCAAGGGTTGTAAACGCCAAGCTCGAACTTATCCCCTGACCACAAGGCTGCAGCCGAGCAGACGGGCCTCTCAAAGGGCAGATCAAAGGCTCCTTTTGCCACCGCCTGGGCTGTGCTTCCAGACAGGTCCACCTTCTGGAGGTTGTTTGCCTCATAGGTGGCCACCATGAAGGCATCCCCATCCTCCAAGATGTATCTCTTGGCTCTGAACTCGTCATCCCTGGCTATCCCCAGCCATGCCTCTTTACCTCTAACGACGCCGGCGAGCCTCGGGGTGTTCAGCTCATCCCTCTCATAGCCTAGGGTTACCAAGCAGAGAGCCAAGGCGTCCAGGGGTTTCATGCCGTCTTCGGCCCTCTCCACGATGGTATCTGCCTGGGTGCCGTTGGCCACTACCGCGGTATCCCCAAAGGTCCTTATGCAGTTGTAGGCTATGTAGGGATTTTTGGCCAGATCGACGGGGTCCCGAGGAGCGACCAGGACAGAACTTCCACGAATCTCCGCCCTGCGATTGGGAAAGGAGCGGGAGGAGACCCTGTAGCCTACCCAGCTCCTCCCGGCCGTCCTGCCCACGGCCACGATCCTTCCCACGTACATGCTCTACTCCTGGGCCAGGCCGTAATTAGCTATGTTCTCGTCGGCGATAGCCTGGATGGCGGCGATGGCCTCCTTTCCTCCAGGGGCCTTGAAGAGGTGTCTGTACCTTCCCTGGGCCTTCAGGTAATCGGTGACTGGCCTTGGCCTTATCTTCTTCACATCGGCGAGCTTTCCATTCACGAACTCGAAGAGCGGGTAGAGTCCAGTCTCCACAGCGAGTCTCGAGATCTCTATAGTAGAGCCGGTCTCGAAGGTCCAGCCGGTAATGCAGGGGGCATTGATTTGCAGGTAGGATGTCCCACGGAGCTCCGCTGCCCTCTTCACCTTGCGCCTCAGATCCACGGGGAAAGCTACCGAGGCAGTGGCCACGTAGGGCACGTGGTGGGCGATGGCGATGGCCGGCATGTCCTTCTTGGGCTTGGGATTGCCTAGGCTCTGCTCACCCGAGGGTGTGGTGGTGGTGTGGACGCAGAAGGGTGTAGAGCCGCTCCTCTGGACGCCCGTGTTCATGTAGGCTTCGTTGTCGTAGCAGACGTACATGATGTCGTGGCCCCTCTCGAACATGCCCGAGTTGGAGCCCATGCCTATGTCGAAGGTGCTACCGTCTCCTCCGATCACCAGGACCTTGGTATCCTTGCACTGGCGCTTCAAAATCGTCTCGACACCTGAGGCCACGGCGGCCGCGTTCTCGAAGAGGGAGTGCAGCCATGGAACCTTCCAGGCGCTCTCGGGGAAGGGCGTGGAGGTAACTTCCAGGCAGCCTGTTGGAGAGACCACAATTACATTAGGCCCTGTGGCATCCAGGACCAGCCTTACCACCGTTGGCATGGAGCATCCGGCGCAGGCCCTGTGTCCAGGAGCAAAGAGTGACTGTTCTTGAATCATCGAATCAAATCCTCCTAGAGTATCTCCTTCCTTAAGGTTAAGAACTCAAACTCAGCCTCGGGGCCTTTTGCTGCGGCCAGCGCCTTATCGCCTGCTTTCTTTATGTCCTTGAGAGTGATATCCCTGCCTCCAAGGCCTGCAGTAAAGCCGATGATGGGCGTTTTCATGCCGGTGTTGTAGAAGGCGGCCTTCAGGTCGGTGGTGAGTCCTGCCTCGTTTCCTATGGATACATCCTTTTCTATGACCGCTATGGAGCTTACGTCCTTCAGGGAATCTCTCAAAGCCTTGACTGGGAATGGCCTGTAGCTCCTGACCTTTACCAGGCCGACTTTCTTGCCCTCAGCCCACATCTCATCCAGGGCATCCTTGATGGTTCCTATAACCGAGCCCAGGGTCACAATGGCCGCATCGGCTCCTTCCATCCTGTAGGTATCTATGAGGCCGCCATAGTACCTTCCAAAGGTCTCCTTAAACTCCTTGGCAATGGTATCTATCTTGCCCAGGGCTTTGTTTTGGGCATCCTGCTGGAGGTACCTGTACTCGGTGAATGTGCTGGGATCGGCAAAGGCGCCTATGGTCACAGGGTGGGCCGGGTCCAAGGTTATCTTAGGCTTGAATGGCGGCAAGAACTGCTTGACCTTATCGTGGTCCAGGAACTCCACCGGCTCATAGACGTGGGTCAGTATGAATCCATCCATGCAGACCATGACCGGCGTCAGTATATCCGGGTCCTCGGCCAGCTTATAGGCCTGGGGCGTGAGATCCATGGCCTCCTGGACATTCTCGGCGTAGAGCTGTATCCATCCGCAATCGCGGGCGCCTATGGAGTCCTGCTGGTCGTTCCAGATATTCAAGGGCGCTCCCATGGCGCGGTTGGCCACGGTCATAACTATGGGCATCCTTAACCCTGAGACGTTGTATAGAACCTCGTACATGAGGGCCAGTCCCTGGCTGGTGGTGGAGGAATAGGACCTTGCACCCATGGCGCTTGAGCCTACCAGGGCCGAGAGGGCTGAGAACTCGGAGTCCACGGTGATGAACTCCGCCTTGAGTTCTCCATCAGCCACCATCTGGGACAGGTTCTCGACTATGTGGGTCTGGGGCGTTATGGGGTAGGCCGAGATTATGTCTGGGTCGCAGCACTTCACGGCCTGGGCTATGGCGTAAGATCCCTCGACTACTTTCCTCATTTACTTCTCCTCCAGGACCATGGTTATGGCTTTTCTAGGGCACTCGTGGGCGCATATGCTGCACCCCTTGCAGTAGTCCAGGTCAGGGATGAACAGTCCCTCGACCATCCTTATGCAGCCCTCAGGGCAATAGATCTCGCAGAGGCTGCACTTGCTACACCTCTTCTGATCCACCACCGGGACGAATGTCCTCCAGGCGCCGGTCTTGGTGACCTGGGTACTTCCAGGCTCCACGTATCCTCCTGCAATTACCTTAAGCATGAGATACCCTCTCGTAAGCTTCCTTGATGGCAGCCAGGTTCTTTCTACCAAGCTCTCCTTTGAACCTCTCAGAGACCGCAGCGTTCATGCTCTCCAGGCTCACCTGGCCAGTGGCCCCGCAGAAGGCGCCAAGCATGATGGTGTTGACTATAGGCCTTCCTAAAATCTCCATGGCGATCTTGGTGGCATCGATGGTCACTACCTGGGCCTCGGTCTTAAGCTTGAGCTTCTCCTTGGGCCGATCCGTGTTTATAATTATCTTGCCATCGGGTTTAAGTCCCGCAGCCACGTCCACCACGTCCAGGAGAGTGACATCCTGAACCAGGACGTAGTCTGGATTGTAGATCTGGCTCCTAACCCTTATGGGTTGGTCTGCAATTCTCACAAATGCCATGACCGGAGCGCCCCTTCTTTCCACACCAAATGCAGGGAAGGCTTGAGAGTACTTTTTGTCCTCAAAGCCTGCTACAGCTATAATCTCGGCAGCGGTAACCGATCCTTGGCCTCCACGACCGTGAATCCTAATCTCCTTCAACAGGCGGACCTCCTCGTCCCGTGCTTCTCACCGAAACGAGATAAGAAGATATAGCCTTTTCGATAGCTTTTCAAGAGCTTTTTGACCTTCCTCGCCAGGTTCTTATCCTAGGTGAGGATTAATGGGCTGACTTAGATGAACTTTGAATTATTGCAGAGACACATATTGCAGAGATACAGGCGCGTAGAAAGAGCGTTTTTGCTCTTGGGGGGCTATCCCGCGGGAAGTTCCTGGAGGGATGGCCGACAGCCCTAGGGGCAACATGGGAGATGGAGCGACTTTAGGACTTGGACTAAATCCTAAAGCTGGTTGCTAAAAAGCGAAAGATGGATATAGCATATCTGTAACTTTATTCAGTCAGATTGATAATTTAAAGGTGTTTTAGAAGATGGCGCAATTATTGGTGCCAGACACGAGCGTTGTCATCGATGGAAGGATCTCAGCCAGGGTGAAATCCGGGGAGCTTAAAGGCAAGCGAATAGTCGTCCCCGAGGCTGTAGTGGCGGAGCTCGAGGCACAGGCGAACCACGGCAGGGATACGGGCTTAAAGGGCCTGGAGGAGCTAAGACGCCTCTCTGAGATGGCCAAGACCGGGAAGATCGAGCTGGAGTACGTGGGCGTTAGGCCCGACCTAGACCAGATAAAGCTGGCAGGGGGAGGCGAGATAGACGCCATGATCAGGGATGCGGCCCTGGAGCTAGGGGCCTCTTTCCTGACCAGCGACATGGTCCAGTTCAGGGTGGCCGAGGCCATGGGCCTTGATGTGGAGTACGTCAGGCCCCAGAGGGATGCAATAAAGCCCCTAAGCCTTGAGAAGTACTTCACCGACGACACCCTCTCCATTCACCTGAAGGAAGGGGCGTTTCCCATGGCCAAGAGGGGCAAGGTTGGGGACTTCACCCTGGTTAAGATCGGAGAGAAGCCCATGAGCGAGAGGGAGCTGCGCGATCTATCCAGGGAGATCTTCGAGAGGGCCAAGCTCGACCCCGAGGGTTACGTGGAGATGGAGAAGACGGGAGCCTCGGTGGTGCAACTGGGTCCCATGAGGATCGCCATAGCCAAGCCTCCCTTCTCCGATGGCCTGGAGATCACGGCCGTAAGGCCGGTAGCCAAGGTAGACCTGGAATCTTACAGGCACGCCCCGGAATTAAAAGAAAGGCTCAGAGAGAGCCAGAGAGGTCTTCTGATAGCGGGCCCTCCAGGCTCGGGCAAGTCAACATTCGCAGCAGGCGTGGCCGAGTACCTTCTCAAGTGCAACTACGTGGTAAAGACCCTGGAGTCCCCGCGGGACCTTCAGGTCCCCCCCGAGATCACCCAGTACGGCCCCCTGGAAGGAAGCATGGAGGCCTCAGCAGACATCCTCCTTCTGGTCAGGCCCGACTACACCATCTACGACGAGGTCAGGAAGACCAGGGATTTCAAGGTCTTTGCAGACATGCGCCTAGCAGGTGTGGGAATGATAGGCGTAGTCCATGCCAACAAGCCCATAGATGCCTTGCAGCGCTTGCTAGGTCGCGTGGATCTGGGCATGATACCCCAGGTCGTGGATACGGTGGTCTTCATAGAGAAGGGCGAGGTAACCAAGGTCCTGGATGTGGAGTTCACGGTCAAGGTTCCTGCGGGCATGGTCGAGGCGGACCTGGCGAGGCCCGTGATCGTGATCAAGGACTTCGAAACCCACCGTGCAGAGTACGAGATGTACACCTACGGTGAGGAGATCGTGGTCATGCCCGTGACCAAGGGTAGCAATAGCAAGAAGCCCTCCTGGAAGCTCGCCTCCCGGGAGATTGAGAAGGAGATCTCTCACCACGCCCGGGGTCCTGTGGAGGTGGAGATGCTCACCGACTCCAAGGCCGTGGTCAGGGTTCATTCGGATGATGCAGCCAGGGTCATAGGCAAGGCCGGAAAGAACATAGAGCAGATAGAGAAGCTCCTGGGATTGCACATAGACGTCAGGGCCAGCGACGAAGCGGTCTGCAGGGTTCCTTCGGTTGAAGAGAACGACCTTTTGGCTCCCAGGATGGAGGATACGGCCAGGCACATCATCATATGGCTCGGTGATTGTGCGGGCCAGGCCGTGGAGGTCTACGTAGGTGGTGACCCAATTTTCACAGCCACGGTGGGAAGAAGGGGCGACATAAGGATCGCCAAGTCCTCGGAGATGGCCAAGCAGATACTGAAGAGGATAAAGGATGGCGAGAAGATAGAGGTCAGGAGAGCACTGGCCGAGACCTGATCTCCCAACCTTTTTAGACCTTTAGACTTAGGCTCCTAGGGCTAGACGCAGGGTGTTTCTCACCGCCGGCGCCAGGCCCAGGGTGATGAGGGTGAGCTTGGTCAGATTTCTCAATGATGGGTCATCCAAGGTCTCATCAACTATGTAGAGGATCGGTAGTATCACCATGAGCTTTAAGGGATACATGATGGCTGCCGTGCCAGCCATATCTATGAGATAGGTCGGAACTACGTGCTTTTCGCGGTACTCGAACCAATCTACGCCCACGTAGGTGGAGCTGGCATCGAGCATATGAGAGAGGAGGATGGCCAGGTTAAACTTCGCTCTCATAAATCCCAGTCCAGGGATTGGCCCTTTGAGAATGTAGATTAGGCCAGCCACGGCAGAGCCCATGGCCGCCACGGCAACCAGAATCCATGTATTCTCAAGAGCTGATCTGAAGAGGATGGCCAGGTTCGCCAGCGTACAGATGGTTCCTACTCCGGCATACGCCTTAAGGTAGCTTTCTTTCCAGATCCACCTGGTCAGGACCAGGGAGGAGGACGTGACGAAGAAGACCAGGAAGTAGATGATGGGAGTTATGAGAAGGTAGCTCAATGGTGGGATAACGATTCTAGTATCTTCCATCACCCTTAAGCTTGATCCTGCTAGGATGTAAGGCATAGTTGCAGCTACCAGGCCTTCATCAAATTTAATGTCGAACTTTCGGGAGGCCCTGGCCAGGGCCAGCACCATGATCCCGAGCATCAAAGCCCAGGTCACCGTGTCCACCGGGTTGTAGGATGTATCGTAAATTATAGGATCGATGTAGTATCTGAAGATCCAGGAAGGAATGCCCACAGCGTCATGGTATTGCGCCTGAGGTATTTCTAAGGTTCGTATCCTTTCGGCGGAAAGTATATATATAGCCGAGGCGATTTCATCATATCGGTTTTCTCATTTTAGTTGAGGTAATTAGATGGTCGAGGTGTTCAAAGGCACAACTACGGTAGGGGTACTCTGCGATGGGGGTGTCGTCCTTGCATCGGAGAGCCGAGCTACCATGGGTAATTTCATAGCCAGCAGCACTGCGAAGAAGATCTACCAGGTGGATGATCTGGTGGGCCTGACTACCGCGGGAGTTGTGGGCGATGCCCAGTCCCTCGTCAGAATAACTCAAGTCGAGGCCAGGCTTCATAGGATGCAGAGAGGCGAGCCCATGACAGTCAAGGCCATAGCCTCTATGCTCTCCAATATCCTCTCCAACCGGAGATACTATCCGTACATGGTCCAGCTCGTTTTAGGCGGCGTGGACAGGTACGGCCCCAAGCTATTCTCCCTAGATGCCGTGGGCGGACAGATAGAGGAGAGGAACCTAGTCTCGACCGGCTCGGGGTCACCCATAGCCTACGGCGTCCTAGAGTCCGAGTACAGGTCCAGGCCCAGCCTGGACGATGGGACCACTCTGGCAGCCAAGGCTATAAGGACCGCCATGAAGAGGGACTCGGCCTCGGGCGATAAGGTAGAACTGGTGAGGATCACCAAAGAAAGCTATGAGGAGGTCGGAGATCTCAAGCTTCAGGAGATTATGAACCTCCTATAAAAAGAAAGCCAACTTTTTTGGATGTGTTCTTTTGTCAGTTGAAGAAGTTCTTTTCGAGCTTAAACGCAGGGTGCAGAGCAAGCTGCCCCCTGACATCAACGTCACGGGCCTGGAGTTTGAGGGCCCTGAGCTAGTCATTTACACTGACGATCCAAGGCGTCTTGCTGATGATGGCGAGATTATACGATCCTTAGCCAAGGACCTGAGAAAGCGTGTTGTGGTCAGGCCCGACCTCAAGGTCCTGGCCGACCCCGAGGTAGCTAAAAACAAGATCCAGGAGGTAGTACCTAAGGAGGCGGTGATCACTGATTACTACTTTGACGGCGAAACTGGCGAGGTTGTGATAGAGGCGGAGAAGCCAGGTCTGGTCATAGGCAGGCACGGGGCAACCTTAAGGGAGATCACCAAATTCATAGGCTGGACCCCAAAGGTGGTAAGGACGCCACCGGTGAGGTCCTCGACCATAGCCAATATCAAAGATTACTTGAGGTCGGTCCAGGCCGAGAGGAAGAATATCCTCAGGACCGTCGGCAGGAAGATACATAGGGACGTGGTCTCCAAGGACCAGTGGGTCAGGATCTCAACTCTGGGCGGGTGCAGGGAGGTCGGAAGGTCCTGCATGCTCCTATCCACCCCAGAGTCCAGGATCATAGTGGACTGCGGCATAAACGTGGGATCCGACGACTCGGCCACGCCTTTCCTTTATGTACCTGAAGTCTACCCATTGAGCCAGATCGATGCCGTGGTGCTCACCCATGCCCACCTAGACCACTCCGGGCTGGTGCCCATGCTCTACAAGTACGGCTACGACGGCCCCATCTACTGCACGCCGCCCACCAGGGACCTCTACGTTCTGCTCCAGCTCGATTATATCGAGGTGGCAGGGCGTGAAGGCAAGCGCATGGCATACGATTCGAACATGATAAGGCAGGCCTTGAAGCATACTATCACCTTGAACTACGGCGACGTTACCGATATTGCCCCGGATGTCAAGCTGACCATGCATAATGCCGGCCACATCCTGGGATCCTCCATAGCCCATTTCCATATCGGCGAGGGTCTCTACAACGTGGCCTTCACGGGCGACTTCAAGTACGAGAGGACTAGGCTCTTCGACCCGGCGGTCAACAGCTTCCCCCGCCTGGAGACCCTGGTGACAGAGGCTACCTACGGCGGCGCTAACAGTCTTCAGCCATCTAGAAAGGAGGCCGAGACAAATCTGCTCAAGGTGGTCAAAGATACCATCAAGCGCGGCGGAAAGGTCATCATACCTGCCTTCGCTGTGGGCAGGTCCCAGGAGGTCATGGTGGTCCTTGAGGAAGCTATTAGGAGAAAGGCCCTGGATGCCATACCCGTCTACCTGGATGGCATGATCTACGAGGCCACGGCCATTCACACCACCTACCCCGAGTATCTCAATAATGACCTCCGTGAGCTGATATTCCACAGAGGCGTGAACCCCTTCCTGGCGGAATGCTTCGTCCAGGTGGAGAGCCCTGCCCGTAGGACCGAGGTCATAGATGGGCCTCCTTGCGTCGTCCTGGCTACCAGCGGCATGCTCAACGGTGGCCCCATCATGGAGTATCTCAAGCGCCTGGGACCCGATGAGAAGAACACCCTTGTCATAGTGGGCTACCAGGCCGAGGGAACTCTTGGTAGAAGGATTCAGAAGGGCTGGAAGGAGGTCCCCCTCTCCTCCGAGGGCAAGACCCAGACTGCCAAGATCAACCTGGATGTTACCACCGTTGACGGCTTCTCGGGCCACTCCGACCGCCAGCAGCTCATGGAGTACCTGAGGAGAATCTATCCCAAGCCAGGAAGGGTCCTAACCAACCACGGCGATGAGAGCAGCTGCCTGGATCTGGCCAGCTCCGTCTACAAGAGGTATAGGATACCCACCGGCGCTCCCATGAACCTGGAGACGGTCAGGCTGATATGACAGGATTTGCTGTGATCTGAGGGACCTTTGCTTCCTCAGGTCCTTACTTCTCTATTATTGAAGAGTGGATTGACTCTCCCAGGGGAGATAAATTAAATTGGCATAACATTATGGCATAGATCCTCAAAAGGTTTATCAGATTTGAGCGATAAATGGCCATTGAGGTTCTTCGTGACGGGAAAGAGAACTAGGATCATAAACGACCCCTCGGACCTGGTGCCCTTGCTCCAGGCCTTCGGCTCTGAGGCTCACAAAAAGGCCTTTGACGAGTTGTCCAAAGGATGGCTCACTGAGCAACAGCTGTCGGCGATCGTGGGCGATGAGCGCAGTGCAAGAAGGAGCATAAGCCTCCTGCGCAAGAGCGGCCTGGTGGAGACAAAGTGGAAGATGCCTGAACCCGGGTCCACCAGCCCCGAGAAGGAGTACCACTCCACCTACTCCCGAATACAGGCCAACTTCGGGGCATCTATGGAGGATTTGAGCGAGATCATAAGTCTCACCTTCATGTCAGATGAGGAGCTGCGCGAGGTCGTGGATAAGATCGAGAAGAAAGTGATGGCCGGTGATACCTCCCTCACCAACCTTTCTAGGGAGCTTGGGCTCTCCCAGGTCTTCATAAGGGGCGTGGCCAAGAGAGCGGAAGGCCTGGCCGTTCGGGGCCAGAGAATAGAGCCTTTTGAAGAGGAGCGCTAGTGGTCAACGTCCTTCAATCCAAGCGAGAGAGCTCCAGATTTCAGATATTGGTAGAGATCGCCGCCCATCAGCCCAATCTGCGCCAGAAGGAGGTAGCGGAGCGGCTGGGTGTAACTCCCCAGGCCATCTCCGAGTACATCAAGGAGCTGGTGGCCGAGGGAATGGTGTCCACCGACGGCAGAATGAGGTACAGCATAACCAAGGAGGGCGTGGAGTGGCTCCTGGAGGGCGCGGCTGAACTGAAGCGCTACGCTCGAACGGTCATGGAGGAAGTAGTGAGCCACGTCTCTGTCTGGACCGCCATCGCAGAGGAGAACCTGGAGGAGGGCGATAAGGTCTACCTGGAGATGAGAGGAGGCCTTATGTACGCCCACAAGAAGGGTGGCGCCGATGCAACCGGGGTTACAATCTCCGACGCCGCCGCAGGGGAGGATATAGGGGTCTCGGATCTAAAAGGGCTCATAAGCCTGGACGAAGGTACTATAACCGTCTGCAAGATACCCCGATCCCAGCTCGGTGGCTCCAGGATGGTTAACCTTGATGCATTGAAAACTCTTCTTGATGGAAAGGGGATGGTTGGAGCCCTGGGGATAGAGGCCATAGTGGCCTTGAGAAAGGTCAGAAGGGAGCCTGATGTGGTCTTTGGGGCCAAAGAGTCGGCTGTGGAGTCAGCCTACCACGGCATCAGCTCTCTGATAGTGAGCGTGGATGAGCAGGTGCCGAGTCTGCTGAACCGCCTGGAATCAGAGGGACTGAAATACGAGCTTTTGGACCTAACCGCGAGATGACCTTACAAGTTCTAGCCCACGCCGATAGGTCCAGAATCCTTCTTCTGCCCTTAAAAGATGGAAACGCCCTTTTCGAAGGCTACTTAAGGCTCAAGGATATGCCTCAGGGCCCAAGGGCTTATAAATTTTTAGTAAAGAAGGACAATATCGAGAAGTATCTGCCTCCAGACGATGCCATAAAGATGCTGCGCAAGGCCAGAGCAATCTACCTGGCCCACGGCGACGAGGCCCTGGAGAACAAGTTCCTGGAATTCTTAGAATCCTTCCAACTGGGCGCCAAGAGGATCATAGTCTGCCAGCACTGTCTGGGCGAGAGGAAGTTCACCTCGGTGGGAAAGGATGCCATAGTCTATAAAGGCATGAGGATCTGCGAGTCCTGCGCTGCGGCTGAGCTTATCCGTGAGGCTGATTTCCACAAGCTAGGCAGGGCAGCCAAGGCCTACCTGGCCAGGATTTTAAAGCGCAGGAGGAACCTGGACGAGGTCCTGGGACTCATGAACATGCAGAGGCTAGACCCAGAGCTCACAAGGTTCGACACAATTCCCGCAAGCAAGGAGGACGTAGGTATGGACTTGGAGGAGCTGGAGCTTCCTGAGCCCTTCAAAGCTCTCTTGAGAAAACGGCTGGCCAGGCTTCTTCCGGTCCAATCAAAGGCCGTGGATGCAGGACTCCTGGAAGGAAAGAGCCAGCTGGTGGTCTCTGCCACGGCCACAGGAAAGAGCCTGGTAGGAGAGCTGGCCGGTGTAAAGAATCTCATGGAGGGCAAAGGCAAGTTCCTCTTCCTGGTGCCCCTGGTGGCCCTCGCCAACCAGAAGTACGATCATCTCTCGGCCTACGGTGAGCTTGGCTTCTCCACCTCCATCCGAGTCGGAGTCAGCCGAATAAAGCTTGGGCGCGGGAGAAAGATGCGCCAGGATTTAAATGCCGACATCATCACCGGCACCTACGAGGGCGTAGACCAGGTTCTGAGGACCCGAAAGGGCCTGGGAAAGATCGGGGCCGTGGTCATAGATGAGGTCCACATGCTGGAGGATGCCGAGCGCGGCCATCGTCTGGCGGGGCTCATAGCCAGGATGAAGCTTGCGGCTCCTCAGGCTCAGTTCGTCTTTCTTTCGGCAACAGTGGGCAATCCAGCGGCCCTGGCAAAGCGCTTGGGGGCGGCCCTGGTGGAATACGAGATGAGGCCAGTGCCCATAGAGCGCCACCTGATATTCTCCTCCGGACCTGAGAAGAGACGGCTCATCAGGGACCTGGTTAGGAGGGCCGAGGCTCACACTTCCACCACTGGCTACAAGGGCCAGACCATCATCTTCACCAACTCCAGGAAGAATTGCTATAATCTAGCCCAGGCCATCCCAGGGGCCTCAGCCTACCACGCAGGCCTACAGTACCATGAGCGAAAGAGGATAGAGGAGGCCTTCGGCAAGGGGAAGATATCCACGGTGGTGACTACGGCAGCCCTGGCCGCAGGGGTTGACTTCCCCGCCTCCCATGTGATCTTCGAGTCCCTTGCCATGGGCATAGAGTGGCTTTCAGTGCATGAATTCAACCAGATGCTGGGTCGCGCCGGAAGGCCCGGGTACCACGATAAGGGCCTGGTGTACGTCCTGGCCGAGCCCGGTCGTAGATTTTCCTCCGGCAGGGGCGAGTCCGAGGACGAGATGGCTCTGGCTCTCCTCCACGGCCAGATGGAGGACGTGGCTCCTGAGTACCCCGAGGAGCAGCAGCTTGAAGAGGTCCTGGCCAATGCGGTGGCTGCCAGGTATAGGCAGGATTTAGAACGTCTCCACAAACTTACCCTGGGCCTCGATGATCTGGATTCGTCCCTGAAGAAGCTATCTGAGGCAGGGATGGTCCGGGGCATAGAGCCCACCAGACTGGGAGCTGCGGCAGCCGCCCACTTCCTGACCATAGATGAGGCGAAGCTCATCTCCGATGATTTAAGTAAAGGAAAGGCTCCCCTGGAGATTGCCGTGGACCTTGCGCCCTTCGAGGACTTGTACCTCAAGTTCTCCGAGAGGATTTCTGCGGCATTGAAGATGCAGATCTCCCAGAGAGCCCTCCACGGCTCCTTCCTGGATCTCCTGAACAGCCCCGAGATCAAAGATCTGGAGAGGAAGATACAGAAGCAATGCATGGATTTTCTCAAGGATTTCCAGAGGTGCACCTGCCAGGAGGCACCTTACTGCGGCTGCCTGGCCAGGGCCATATCTCTCAGAATCCTGGAGCTTCGAGCTGAGGGTAAGAGTCCTGATGAGATCATAGATGATTTCAGCGATAGGTATGGGATGTACGCCTACCATGGAGATCTAATCAACTACCTGGACCAGATGGTGAGATACCTGGAGGCCATAACTTCAGTGGCCAAGGTTTTAGGTAAGGGGGAGGTAGCTGCGGAGGCTAACGAGGCCATGAAGGAGGTGGAAGGCTAATAATTGCAGTATTGCCTCTAGAGTAAAAATGGCATTGACTAGTGAAGAACTCCCTAGGATAGCTCGATTCGCGCTCCAGTATGTTCGATCTTACTCCCTTCGCTGAGGATCCTTGACTTATTGCCGGATTAATCCTTATCCGCCCGTCGGGAAAGAGTATCTTAGAAGCTCCCATCCCCACCGCCCCATCGGCCTTCATGGGCTTCGCCAGGCGCTCCACGACGAATCTATCCGCCCACGTGTCGCGTTGTTCAGGGTGAGGATGTGCTCTCCCCCGGGCCTGGAGTATACCCCGGTTGGCCCCACCAGCAAACCCCATATTGGCCTCGTTGGCCACCACCATCACCCAGGGAAGCCGCTCTCTCAGGTACTCCAACACTCCCGTCCGAGGAGAAGTTACCTACCATGATGACCACTAGAGCCTCATAGGTCTGATCCCTCAAGGACGAGAGACACCGATCGAGGTAATGCTTTCCGTTAAAGTTGAGGACGACAACGCTGATCACGGAACCTCTTGCCGCACCGGACTCATACTAGTTCCCTATAAACCTTCTCCGTTTGATGGGCTACCATCTTCCAGCTGTACTTCTCCTCCACGAGCCTTCTGGCCGAGGACCCCATTTCAGCTGCAAAATCTTCGTTGTCCAATAAAAAGAGGATTGCCTTGGCAAGTTCCACCTCGCTTTTTCGCCCTACAACCAAACCAGCACTGCTCTTCTTTATATCCTCCGCTGCGCCCGCTATGTCAGTAGCAATAACCGGCCTGCCACAAGACATGGCCTCGAGGAGAACTATGCCAAAACCCTCCTGGGCAGGATCAGTGGAAGGAAGTACAAAGATCTTACAACCGTTGTAGTGCTTTTTAAGCGCGTCGCCAGGCACAAACCCCAAGAATTCCACGTTCTCATGGAGGCCAAGCCTTTTAGCCAGGTCATTGTAATAGCAGGATAAAGCCCCGCTACCTCCGACCAAAAGCTTTACGTGTGGATATCCTACTTTAACGATTTTTAATGCTTTCAAGAGAATATCTAGGCCTTTATACATGTGAAACTCATCCATAATCCCTAAGAAGAAGATATCGCCCAGCAATTCTACATCAATAGGCTCGAAGGCTTTAGTATCAACACCTATTGGTATTACCCTTATCTTATCCACATAATTTTTAATTTTATGAGACCGGTTTTCATTTCTAGCTATGATGATCCTGTCTGCGGTTCTAAGTAAAATTTTTAGCGCAGAATGGTTGTATAGATTAGCTACATAATCCATTAATCCCTTGCCTACAATATCATTGTGGTATGTCAATACTAGAGGCTTTTCTTTGAGCATAGAAGCTAAAGCGCTCCAGTCGGCGCTCCAGGGAGTAGGTATATGGGTATGAAGGATGTCAAAATCCTCGCGCAAGAGCTGGAGAGGCAGAGAAGGCGTGATATCAGTATTGGCTACCTTCCCAATAAACTTCAAGGGTTTTACATCGATACAATCAGGGATACTTTGTCCATCTGATCTGTCAGAGCAGATTACTCCCACCTCATGACCTACTGCCGCCAGCTCTTTCGATAGGCAGCGCACGTAGTTTTCCACGCCGCCCGTAGTGAAGATCCTGACAGGGGTATGAATTATTTTCATGTCTTCAGTTCCGATAGCAGTTGTTTGTGTCCTCAACCTTTGAAGGCAGACATATTCTTAGCTTGGTATTTATCCTAATCGACCAACACTTGTTTAAGTTTACGCCTTGCCTAGGCCACTCTTTAAACTGAGGTGAATACTAACTCTATGTATCGCGTGATCTTAAAAGACATTGAGAGGCGTAACATCTG
>DAXJ01000026.1:11526-33735 GCA_002506335.1 Methanosaeta sp. UBA114 | reverse complement strand
AAATTGATGACTTCCTTGCGAAGGATGTACCCTTAACCAAGCGTCTGATTTGCGCTGCTGAGCACAGAATCGAGGCTGGCTCAATCTACCATCCCCCGTGCCAATGAGGTGGTAGAAAGGCCCCATAAACCTAAAACTCCCAACCTAAATATTCACCATTATTTATTTTATTCTAAAAAGCCCCTTTACGATCCCTATCCGATAAATAATAGTTTAACTGGTCCCTTATGATATCCCTCACCGAGCGCTCTGCCTTGAATCCCAGCAAATTAATTTTCCTAGTATCAGAGAAGAGGATAGGAACCTCCGCAGGCCTGAACCTGGCGGTATCAAAGGTCACCTTGAACTTCCTGGACCCCGAATGAACCACCACGCCTCCATCTCCGGCGTCATATTCCATCTCACCCCTAAGCATCATGCCGTCGAGCTTAGTCTTATCGAAGCTCACCTCAAAGATCTTTGACTTATCGGGCTCTAAGGGATCTTCCACAGCCTTCTTTCCCTTGAAGGTCTCTATCCTATCTACTGGATACCCAGCCTCGGCAAAACTCATGAGAAGATAGCTCATGACCGAGTTGGTCCTCATAGACCCCTGGTTGTAGACATCCCCGTAGTTGCCCTTCTCAGCCAGGAGCAGATAGCCATTGATGATGTCTGATATATGGCTCCAATCTCTGAAGGCATTGACGTTGCCTATAGCTACGGAATCCACCTCTCCAAGCTTCACCTTCATCACCTGGCTGGTGGCCACCGAGGTGACGAACATGATCCCCCTGCCGGCGCCCTCATGATTGAAGGCTCTGGAGACTACGGTCTTTACTTCATAGGAATGGTAGTAGTTCCTCATGAGAAAGTCGCCGTAAACCTTGCTAGCGGCGTAAGGGGACATGGGCCTCAAGGGGTTGTTCTCGGATATGGGCACCTCAGGGATCTTGTTGGGCTCAGGGAATATGGAGCCGTATTTCTTCTTGGCCACCTCATACTGAGCCTCCGAGGATAGAACCAGGCCATACTCCTCGCTGGACCCGGCAAAGACCACCACAGGATCGACATCTTTGAGCCTTATGGCCTCCAGGAGGTTGGCGGTGCCGCAGCAGTTCCAGCCCATGGTCTCCGTAGGATTGGTAAAAGACCGAGGCACGAAGGACTGGGCGCCCAAGTGAAATACCACGTCGGCATCGCTGGCCGAAAGGGCATTTCCCAAGCTCGATATATCCTCCAGGTCTCCTTCGAGAAGGTTAACCTGCCCTGCGATCCCCAGCCGCCTCAAGTTATAGGGGACCATGCCGTCAGCCCTGCGCCTAAGAAGGCCGTAAACCCTAGCCCCCTGATCCAGGAGGTGCCTGGCCATGTGGGATCCGACAAAGCCGCTCACGCCGGTTATAAGGACGTTCTTATCTCTCAGACTCAAGGGCACCACAGCTCCTAAAAGTTAGAAAATGCTCAGGCGCTCTTCAGCTGAGGCAAGCTGTAGTACTCGACGAGGTTCCTTATCCCATCATTTAAAGAATACCTGGCAGTAAATTCCAGAACGTGGGAGGTCTTAGTGGGATCTGCCTGAGTATCCTTAACATAGTTCTTGATAGGGTTCTCAACGTATTCAGGCTGAATATTCAGGCCCATGTTTTCATTGAGCACCCTTATGACATCATTGAAGCTGAAAGCCTTCCCGGTACCCACGTTGAGGATGCCCTGATAATCGGATTCCATGGCCATCCTAAGCGCCCTGACCACATCACTAACATAGATAAAATCCCTGGTCTGGGATCCGTCTCCGTAGATCACTGGCGTCTTGCCAGCCATCATATCCCACATGAACTGAGAGACCATGTTGGCATATTGCTTCTTTGATCTCTCCTTGGGGCCATAAACCGAGAAGAACCTCATGCCGGCAGAGCTCACTCCGTAGAGCTTGCTGTAGAGCTCAGCCATCCTCTCCACAACCAGCCTGGCTTCGGTGTAGTAATCAGTGACGTTGATGATCACATTCTCCCTGTGAGGGGGTACAATGCCACTGTAGAGGGAGGAGGAGGAAGCATAGACTACCTTCGCCCCCGACCTCCTGGCAAGCTCCAGGACTGCGATGGATCCGTTGATGGCCTCGCCCACCAGGAAGGGGTTCCTCTTGTACATGGGAGAGGAAGAAGGTATGCCCAGGTGGTATATAGCCGTGGGCTTCAGCTCGATGCCGGGTAGATCATTGCAGCCGGCCTCTATAAGCCTGAGGTTACCCTTGCTCTTCAAATCTTCCAGATTTCCGGCGCTCCCAGTGTGCATGTTATCAAGAACTATCACGTCTTCGCCTGACTCAAGAAGGCTCTCTACCAGATTGGAGCCTATAAACCCCGCACCACCAGTTACAAGTACGCTCAAAGGACACCCTCCAAACCCAAAACTGGGCTTAGACTCCTCGTCTTTCTCTATTCTCTGCCGAGATTATTAAGTCAGCTATTACTATATTTAAAATTACTGCCACGCGGCATCCCTCAGTAGGAAGTCCTTTTTACCATAGACCAAGGATAATTGCCTTCACATTGTCGACCCCATTTTTATTAAGAGGGCAAGGACAGGAGGAACTTTATATCGATGTGGTGGCTTAACCCTCATAGAAATGAAGGAGTCGCAACCATTCCAGATGTGGCCCCGAACCTTTACCGTGGATCGATCTGATATTCAAAAGGTAAAACACCATCGCCAATCAAGCCATGGGATTATTAAGGACGCGGAGAAGGGAGCATAGGTTCATCTCCGAGCAATCTCCTCTATTTCCCAATTCTCCGTTCATAGACATCTTCCAATGACCTTGAGATGCTATCCCAATCATAGCCTTCCGCAAATTGGACACATCTCTCTGCCGTGACCCCGGAAAGCTTAAGGCACTTCAGGATGCCCTCGGCAAGGGAGACCTCCGAGACCTGGCAGGCTATCCCGGTTCCTTCTCTTAGAAGATCGCATACGGCATTCATCCTATGATCTACGGTGACCAGGGGAAGTCCACATGCATTGGCTTCCAGGGCTACAGCTCCAAAGCCCTCCCTAGTAGAGGGAAGGACAAAAACTCTGGAGGATTTAATCCTGGCTATAACCTCGTCATAATCATCCAAAAAGCCGGTGAAGGTCACGTTCCTCCCCAGCTCGAGCTCCCTTGACAGAGATTTCAGGGCAGGGGCCTCAGGGCCATCACCTATTATCGTAACCCTCAAATCCGGAAGAGTCTGCCTGATCAGGCCTGCTGCCTTGATAAGGAGATCGACGTTCTTGTGACCAATAAGCCTGCCCACGAAGATCAGGTCAGAAGTTTCCTCCGAGGCCTTCACCGCTCTTATCTTCTTGAAATCGACGCCCAAAGGAACAACGTCGATATTTGCGACTCCCAGGCCCTCCAGATCCCCCCGGACCCGTTCAGATATGGCTATGTTATTTGGTGCCAGCTTGGAGACCGATCTTTCAACCATCTGGCCTATCAGTCCCGCCTTTCCGGCATAATCGCACCAGTAAGCGCCCCACACCTCCAGCCAGGTTATAAAGAAATGCCACTCTTTCCAGCCTGAGAGAAACCTGGCAGGGAAGCAGGGAATGTAGGGAAACTCCTGGCAGTCCACCAGATCGTAGTCACCCCGCACCGACTTGAGGACGGCAGAGGCAAAGGACAGAGCTTGGCCATAAGATCTCCTGGGCCCGGAGTAGAGGCTCATGGGCAGGCATATGCCGTGGAGTTTTACTCCCTCGAGGTCCACGACATCATCGCCTTTCCACCACTTCATACCATAGCAGTGGACATCATGGCCCCTGGATGCCAGTCTCTTGGAAAGCTCGTAGATCCTTCTCTCGCCCCCGCCCTTGATCCAGGGGTAGACCGCGTCGTAGACATAGGCTATCTTCAAAGGCCACCATCACCGTTCTTCAAGAGGAGGAGGCTTATGAACATCCCTGAGAATGCCGTTTGGATCCCTAGGATGGAGAGTATCATAGCCATCATGGCGGCCTGGATCTCGTAAAGGGACCCAAAACCCGAGGCGCTCCAGCTCAGGATGACTTTTATGCCGAGAACCACGCCTAATGCCAAAAAACCCAGGCCCAGTATAAGCTCCTTTTCCAGGGAATGATAGCTCATGAGCTTCTTTATGATCCTGGACCCCCCTGAGATGCCGTAGGCGACGCCGAAGGCGCTGAAGTAGAGGCCTGCCAGGAGCATCTGGTAGCCGGCGATTAGAAGAAGGCTCCCCAGGATCAGGGTGTGCATCCTGGCCTCGGCTCCGGCCCTCAAGGAAATTCCCACCGCCAGGGCCAGGCCCACTGCCAGGGCCAGGAGACCCGGGCCCATGAGGAAGGGCACTGGCCTGTAGAGCATCATGAAGCGCAGATGCCTCCAACCATCCGAGAAGGAGCTGAGCTTGGACTGGCCCCGCCGGGGATGGTAGGTTATGGGCACCTCGGTTATCCTCAAGCCTTTGGATGCGGCCTCTATCACCATCTCAGAGGCTAACTCCATTCCCCCGGCCCTCAGGCTGAGCTTATCTAGGGACTCCCTGGTGATGGCCCTCATGCCGCAATGGGCATCGGATATCTTAGTATCGAAGAGACAGTTTAAGATCCCAGTCAGTGCCGGGTTGCCCACGTACCTGTGTAGGGTGGGCATGGCCCTGGGCTCTATCCTGCCCTTGAGCCTGGTGCCCATGACCATATCCCATTTTCCATCTAGAAGAAGCTCTAAGAATCCTTTCATCTCCTTTGGGTCATAGGTGAGGTCGCCATCCATGATGACTACATAGCGGCCCTTGACGTGGGAGAAGCCCTCTAGGTAGGCATTGCCGTATCCAAGCTTGCTCGGCCTGAAGACCTCTGCTCCACAGGCCCTGGCAGCCTCAAAGGTGCCATCGTCAGAGCTGTCGGCAACTATGACCTCCCCGTGAAGCCCCATCTCGTCAAAGACCTTGCGAGCCATCTGGATGCAATCGCAAATGGTCCCGATCTCGTTCATGGTGGGTATGACCAGGCTGACATCAGGCACGCCTAGGAGTTAGATTGTACAGGGTTAAGCTTTTTCCCAGCCATTACCTTAAGCTTTTTTTTGACGTAGAGATATGCTTATATACTAACTGTCGGAAGCCTACTACCCCATTCGGCAGGCCGTCCGAAACATTGGGCCTGCTATCGTGACGGCTGAGAAGGAGGGCCCATAGGGAGGTTTGATATCATGGGATTCAAGGTCCCAGCAGAGATAGCCAAGGCATCCATAGCCGTCGGATGCACCAAATGCAGCACCACACCGATAAAGCTAACAAAAACCACAAATGATGAATCCTTCAAACGGCTGGATGGGCTCGATATTGTCTCCCAGATTTGCAGAGAGCGCTCTGACCTTAAGTACTTGGGTCTGCACCAGGCTGGATGCTTCAAGGGCACCAGCGACTACGAGAGGCGAAAAATGCTGAAACCTCAGATCGGGGGCATTATACATTCCAGAGCAGAAAAAGGCGTCTGGAAACCCAAGATCTGTCGATTCAGAGAGCGGAAATGCGAGATCATAAACGGAGATCCAACAGAACGCTCAAGCAATGTGCACACTTGGGACTCTTATCAGGACAGAGGGCTCGACAGCAGATTTTATGGGGACCAGGTCCCATGGTACGGTGAAGCCAGAATTCTTCTTTCCTTTGGCAAGGCCTGACACCCTACATTAAATTCCAGCTCGATCGTCTTTCCCCGGGCCTCAACGTCCGTCGACCCGAGTACCATTACCGTTTTAGTTTACCTTAGACAGGACCTTCCTCTCTTTAAGCCCTCATCCAACAGTGCTCACGTCCATGTCTTTTCCAGTCCAATTACCGCCATCTCGACAGTAAACGCTTGTCTTTAATTTCGATCTTTTTGGAAGGACCGATCCCACCACAAAAGCGGCCCGTATGCTGGAAAGCCCCGGCATTAATTTTAACTGCAGATGCACTGCCATCTAATTTTTGTTCTAACTGACAAATATCTCCCCTCAACCAACCTCGTCAGCCTCAAACTGAAGGCTTTTTTGCTGATTGGTAGGCTCACCCGGAAGATAATGATTCTGCAATAGTGCCTACCCCCGCTTTTTCCCACAGCCAATAGAATGTGTACCAGTGGACGATGTGTACCAGAAGATCTTGGAGGCAGCGAGCGGCTGCCCAGGAGCGACTCTCTCCAACATCTACGCGGGGACGTCTCTGCGCGTCTGACACGACACGTGTAGATAGGCCTAGTGGACTCCCAACGCCTTGCCAGTGGATAGGATGTCCATAGCCCCGCTTTTGCTTGTAGCTTTGGAGTTCCATCCTCGATTCTTTGTTTAACACTCCATATTATCATAACATCCAGGCGCGTATCCCGTCTTCGCGACGAGACTGTGTTATTGGATATGGTATACCCGCGCTGAATTTCTGTCCAATGCCTGATGCCCCCAGAATAAAGGTGCCCCGGAGCCGACATCTCGGGTTGGTGCATATAGGGCCTGTTTTATTCAACCGGGGTTTTCTATAAAAAGCTCCGTTTTGACCTTACATAGGGTTAGATTCCACTTAAGGCTAGAAACAATCCCAAGGGATACTTAGCTTTCATGGAAATCTAAGCTCTTAAGAAATAACGGGCAAAGCCAAAATTTTACCTTACGATTTAAGCCTCGGGAGGGATTCGAACCCTCGACCTCGTCCTTACCAAGGACGCGCTATACCGAGCTAAGCTACCGAGGCAACAACTGCCCCTTGCGCTCTCCGTTCTTGAACCTTTCGGTCAAAAGGTCAGGCAGGGGGCCTGACCTCCTCGACTCTGGCATCCTCGACGGCGACCTTATCCAGACCCAGGACCTTGAGGTAAACCTCCTCCGTCCTCTTGGCTATGCGGTCCCAGCTGAATTCCGCCTCTATCCTGCTCCACCCAGCAATGGCGATCTCCTTCATCTCCTCGGGATTAGCCAAAAGCCTGTTTATGCACCAAGCTATGGACTCGGGCTGGATATAGGCCAGAAGGCCGTCCTGGAAGTTTCTGACTATAGATACCGCCTCCGTCGCCACCACCGGCTTGCAGGCGTCCCAGGCCTCCAGGACCACCACTCCAAAGGGCTCGTTCCTTGAGGGGATGCAGAAGAGGTCGCAGGCGTTTATGAGCTCCTCCTTGGTAGAGGCAGGAAGGTAGCCTAGAAACCAACAGGCACCGGATACCCCAAGCTCCCAGGCCTTGCGCTCACACTCGCTCTTCATGCCACCCTCGCCTATGAAGATGAAGCAGACATCGCCGCGATTTCTTAGGACATGGGGTATTGCCTCCACCAGGAGGTCAGGGCCTTTCTGGACGCTCATCCTGCCGCAGAAGAGCACCACCGGCGCTAATGGATGAATGCCGTACCGCTCCTTGACCCTTCCCGCATCGAGGCTCCGGCATAGCTTTCCTGCCACTATGCCATTGGGGATGATGTTGATCTTATCCACAGGGACGGAGTATATCCATGCCAGCTCGTCCATCATCCTTTGAGTGGTGACTATAACCTGGGCAGCCTCATAGCACCCTAGCCACTCCCGGTGGGAGATCTCATGGGGTAGTCCGTAGCCGAAATGGTTCCCATTCCTCCCCCACTCAGTGCTGTGCATGGTCAGTATGTAAGGAACTCCTAAGCCCTCTTTTATGCGGTTCAGGGCCAGGACCGGGTGCCAGTCGTGGCCATGGACCAGGTCGAATCTGCCAAAGAGTTTCTGGACGGCATCAAAGCGATCGCTGATGGCGTTGGACATGTTGTCCATCTGGTTCAGTATATCCCCCGAGCTGTCGAAGTCGATCCTCTGATAGTGAACTCCGTTGATCTTATCGTAAGAGTCAAAATCACCCCTTCTGGTGAAAATATGTACTTCATGGCCCCTCCTAACCAGGGCCTCCGATAGCTCGGAGACGTGCGGTGCCACCCCTCCTACCTTTATAGAATAAAGGCTCTCCCAAGAGAGCATTCCTATTTGCATCAGCTTCACCTAGTACAATATGCACAAAAAGCGGCCATGGGATCCGCTGGTACTCCGAGACGAACATCCCTAGGAGAGCTTTTGGCCTGAAGATAGGTCACTCTAGCCCTCACGAATAGCAGCTCTAACAACTGCATTGCATTTTTTACAATACTTTGCACTCTGTTAATTCATTAACCTTTCGGCTTTTGCTAAGCCTGGCGCAGCTCCGATGCTGCTTCCTCAGGAGAGACCGGAACGATGTAAACACCGGTGCTCTTCTCCAGGCCGGCGATCTTGGTCACTGCTGGCTGGACCCTGATGTTGATGTGATAGCCGTAAGGGAGCTGGTAGAACATGTAGTTGAAGGGAGGATCGTCCAGAAGGACTTTCATTCTCCTCAATGCATCCCTAAGGAGAGCCGCCAGATCCTTCATCTGCTCCTGGCTCAAATCCTCAAGATTGGAGAGGTGAGTCCTGGGAAGGATCCACATCTCATAAGGGGACTGGGAGTAAAAAGGCGATATCAGTATCCAGCTATCGTTCCTGGTTATGAGCCTTTCCGATGCCATCTCTCTGTCGGCCACATTGCAGTAAAGGCAGAAGGAGGCATCCTCAATGGCCGAGATCTCCTGCTTCATTATGGGTGGTATTATGGGCAGGGCCACCACCTGGGAATGGCTGTGCTTTAGGGTCGCCCCAGACTCAGGACCACTGTTCTTGAAGAGGGATACGCAGTTTACTCCCGTCGTGTACCGGTAATGAATGTACCTGTCCCTGTAGACCTTGAGGAGGAGTTCCATGTGATCCCGACTGAAGTCGGCGGCCGTGGCAAAGTGATCCCTGGAGTCCACCATCACCTCGTGGTAGCCGAAGCCAGGCAAGGCTATCCACTGGCCCGTGGGTGGGGTGGGGCTCTGCACAGCAGCTGCGAAGAGGTTGGGCATCACCCTGATATCCCAGTCCTCGATCCTGTCAGCCTCGTCATCAGAGACTATCTCCCCGCCTTTGTAAACGGCCACAGCTGGCGGAGTCCTGTCCTCGTGGCCGGGGCAGAAGGGGCAGGTGCTCGTATCATCCGAGGCAGGCTTTGCAACGACGAAATCCGAGGGCCTCTTTCGCCGCTCAGCGGCTATGATACAATAGTTATCGAGGAAGTAATGCTTTCTCATCTCAGGGATGATACCACCTCCCCAGGGATACCGAGAGTCCCCAGGACCGACCGTCTCCGAGTAAAGAGCAAGCCCAATACCCAGCACCTTCGAACTCCATCTCCAGCCTCTTTCTATATACCAGTGATTTACAATACCCGAGCTATATCTTTGGAGTCCCTGACATTTACATTTGCGCCCGGAGGCTATTTAACTCAAACTACAAGGTTCCTGTAGTACTCTATGACGGGCTTTGTCCAGCCCATCTGCTTGGCCAGAGAGAAGGATTCTTCGCACAGGAGCCTGTATTTGACCTCGTCCTCCAGATAGGTTCGGGTGAAGTAATCCAGGCCTAGAGCATAGTCGGCTACGGTCTCCTGGGCCAGAGAATCCATGTTATCCACGATGATAACTCCTCCCAGGCCCGGCACCCGCCTCTCGACTTTTTTTAAGGCATCGCTCAAGCCTGCCACCCTGCTCACGATGCTCGGAGTTCCCTCCTTTCCTGCCTCCAGGGCCGTGAAAAGGAAAGGCTCATACTGAGATGGAAAGATGCCGGCGATGCACCCGGCCATAATCTCGTCGGACCTCATGCCAAGGCCGCCATCGCCGGAGCCCACCCACTGGGGATAGAGGATTGCCGCCACGTTTCTCTTGCCATTTGCCAGCTGGCAATCCCCAAGACCCCTCGCCTGTATCATATTCTGGAGGCGGATCTCATCCCCAACCAGCAGATCCTGGGGCAGGTTGACTGGAAAGCCTTCGGGAAGCTTGTCCTTGGGCTTGGGCCCATGGGCGGCTATCAGGAAGCAGACCACCTTGACATCCTCGCCTCTTCTGAGGCCCGTGATTCTATGCTTGAGAAGGTGGTCCTGGAGAACCAGGGCATCAAGGAGCTGAGGATATCCTTTGTTCTCGATCTCTATCCTGGAGATGGTAAAGACAGGTAATATGTTGCCATGATCCTGAGGGGTTCCGCCGCAGAACTTGTGAATATTCTCCGCCAAAAACTTCTGGATCCTGTCCCTGCACCTGTCTTTTTTAGCCCAGTCTATGTCATCGCCCTGGACGATGATGCCGTTTCTTATGATGATCCCCTTCAGGCTATAGAAGAGGAGGGCCTCCTTCATGGTGGAGTCCCCTACAAAGGTGGTCACGTCGGCATATCTGGCCAATGCCTCCAGAGCTGCCAGTCCCTGGGGAGTCTCCGGCTCCCAAAGGGGATCGTCCTTGGCCACCTTGCTCAAAACCTTGTAGCCTGCCGTCCTCCCAGGAACCGTGGCGTGGAAGGTATCGACGCCCCTGACGGGTATGCCCAGCTTCTTCAGTCTGGCAGTGGCGTAGAATACTCCAAACCCGTGGCAGTGGAGGGCGATCCTGTTCTTGGGCATGACGGCCTTGGCGAACTCGGAGATGGCCTTGTCAGAGTATTTCTCGATGGTGGCCTCGGCGTAGGTGGCCAGGTTTCTGATCAGCTCGGAGATAGCGTAGGAGATGTGGAGGTAGTGAATGTACTCAGGGCCATAGCTGTTCCTCTCGTAGCTCAGGGAGTCGAGGCCCACCAGATCATAAGCTTCCGTGGTTATGGCGCTGCTCAGAGTCGTCTCCTTTCCCCTGAATATAGTGTGCATGGACTGATAGTAGGTGGTGTTGAAGAGGACATAGCCTACTGGGATGCCCTGAACATCTACCTGGGCGGTCACCGTCTCGATGCCCCCTGAGCTCAACCTGGAGAGGATGGTCTCCATCTCAGGTCCCATATTGAGCTTATCCATACCGGATACATCGGTGACCCTGTTCTTTCCCCGGCTCCAGTCTGCGCCAGGGGTTGGATAGTAAGGCCCAACCACCAGTATCATGATGTTCTTTTCTATCACACCCGTGGCTGCAAGCCCAGCCAGGGTCTTGGCCTCGGAGTCTATGACCTCCCAGATGCCGCCCATCTTGTTGGAGGCCGGACCTGCCTCCTCGCCGGCCAGGATTATCCATCTTTGAATCATTCCTACCAAGCCTCAATGGTCCTATTGGAAGGCCTTACGGATAAGGCGATAGTGTGGAGACAGACATACCATCGTCGGAGATATCCAGGATCCTGATGGTGTTGGCAATCCTCGAGCCCCTCATCTTCATGATATAGAGGGACCGGATCATCACGTTCCCTATCCTGTCCCTGTTAAGGATTGTTGCCGAGTCGGCTCCATACTCCAGGATGTGGTTCATGCCGAAGGCCGTGCCTATGGTTATGGTCGCTGTAATGCCGCTATTTCTGATTACCCCGAAGAGGTCGTCAGCCAGGGATCTGCTCTTGAAGGGAGACTCGACTGCGGAGAAAAAGGCCATGAGGTCATCTATGAAGAGCCGGGCTGGCTTCTCATCCTGGAGCTTCCGCTCTATAAGCTTCCTGAAATTAATGAGGAAGTCTGTTGGATCAACATCGATGCTCTTTTGCAGCCTAATCACAGGATCTGTGACATCAACTATATGCAAGAGCCCCTTTCTTTCCAGGTCTGAGAAATCCCAGCCAAATGAGGAGGCCATCTCCCTCTTCAGCACCGCCGAGCTCTCGGAGGGAGTGATGATCATCCCTTTCTCCCCCACCAGGGTTCCGCTGTAGATGAACTGGCTGGCGAAGACGGTCTTTCCGGTACCAGAGGACCCTGTGATCGTGTTGACAGTTCCCTTATGAAAACCCCCATCTACCATCTCATCAAAACCCGGTACGCCAGACCTGACCCTGGGGAACGCCCTGGTGCTATCCTGTGCCACACACCTCTCTCCTTTGCGCCGTCTTTCCTATCTTTTTGAGAACTATGGTAATTAGGTGTTTCGGTGGGCACGAAGGATGTAAATATTTTGTACTCCATAAGAAAAGGTATGACCTACATCTCCCTCTGCTTCGAGGTCCACCAGCCCTTGAGGCTCCAGAGGAGCTTCTTCTGGGACGGCTCACCCATGAGAGAGGTTCTAACCGGCAGCCTCTTCGATTTTTACTTCGATACCGATGAGAACCAGAGGATCTTCGAGAGGGTATCCTCCAAGTGTTACCTTCCTGCCAACCAGGTCATCCTTAATGAAATCAAGAGGTTTCAGGATTCGGAAAGACCCTTCAAGGTCGCTTACAGCTTCTCAGGGGTTTTTCTGGATCAGTGCAAGGTGTTCAGGCCCGAGGTTATCGATTCCTTTTGTTGCCTGGTGGAAACGGGCATGGTAGAAGTGATGGAGCAGACCTACTACCACTCCCTTTCCAGCCTATATGAGGAGAAGGACGAGTTCAAAGAGCAGGTGAAGATGCACAGGGAGCTGGTCTGGGACCTTTTTGGAGCCAAGCCCGTAACCTTCGAGAATACAGAGCTCATATACAACGATGAGATTGCCGCCCTGGTAGAGGGGATGGGTTACAAAGCGATCTTCACTGAGGGCACCATCGCGAACCCCAACCACGTTTACAGGCCGCCGGGAGGAGATATGACCCTCCTCCTCAGAAACTATCAGCTCACCGACGACATAGGCTTCAGGTTCTCCTCCAGGTCATGGGAGGAGTATCCTTTGACCGCAGAGAAGTATTCATCCTGGCTTACTTCTACCCCGGGAGAATGCATCAACATCTTCTGCGACTATGAGACCTTCGGAGAGCACCATTGGCCCGAGAGCGGCATCTTCGAGTTCCTGAGGTACTTGCCGGGGGAGATACTGAAGTGGGAGAACCTGAGCTTTGCCTCCCCCAGTGAGATTGCCGAGAAGATCAAGCCTGTTGGAAACGTCAGCGTGGAGAGGGCAGTATCCTGGGCAGATCTGGATAGGGACACTAGTTGCTGGCTTGGCAATGCCCTGCAGTGGGCCTGCTTTCTTTACGAAAAGAGACTGGAGGCCCCGGTAAAAGAGAGCGGGGACCAGGAGCTTTTACGAATCTGGAGATATCTGGGCTTGAGTGATCAGCTCTACTACATCTTCACCCGCGGAGGGGGCCCAGGGGAGGTCCACAGCTACTTCAGCCCCTACGGAAACGCCTACGACGCGGCGGTGACATTCTTCTCAATCCTCTCGGACCTGCACTACAGGCTTAAAAAAAGCATCCACCTGGCAGATCAGCCCTTCAAGTTCGCCACAGGGGTAGACGAGTTCACTGGAGAGGAGGTCTATAGCCTAGAGGCCCTCTGCAGGTCCCTGGGAGGGATAGATGTCTGCTCCATAGAGTACCACATGAACTCAGGTGACTTATCCAACTGGGCCAGGACCAGCCTTGGTGACAAAAAGCTGGCTGAAAAGATCGACGATCTAAGGGGCCTTCGTGGAGAGAGTTTGAGGAAAGGGCTCATCAAGGCAGCCATGTCTAGGCTGAAGAAATAGAGAAGCATGCCCGACAGTCTTATCCATTTTCTAGAATTACGCCAGCTGCTGTAGTTCCATGTATAGCAGAGGATGCTGTTGGAGGGATGTGTAATCAGGATAATAAGTTAAAATATTGAAATTTCGCTTGAGGGTTCCTATTTATCTTGTTTTACCGAGCGTTTTTCAAGAGCAGATTTATCTTTACCACGGTCATGAAACCGCTCTTAAAGAGCGGAGGTGCTGGTATGCTCAGCCTGAATACAGGCAATACTATTGGCTACCATGTCTCTCGGGACAACTCAGAGGTTGTCCTGAGCTACACGATAACGCATAGAGATGGTAGCCCCGAAGAGGTCAAGTGCGTGCCTGGTTGGTATAACTATGGCGAGGATGACCTAAATCCAGCGGGGCTTTTCGACATGGAATGTAATGGCACCGGTGGATGGTCGTTCCGAGCCCGCAACGGGAAATATTTATGCGTTGATCAAGGTGACCAAATAAAAGCCAGTAGAGATAATATAGGGTCTCGGGAAACATTCCAAATTGAGCTTCTAAGTGAACCAACCCTCCAAGACCAGATAAACGCTGCCAAACAGGGCGATACCATCTCCCTGAAAGAAGGTCTCTACGGGGGGACCGTGGACATCGACAAATCTATTACCATAACGGGAGCTGGCACAGGCAAAACGGTCATTGACGGAGATAGAAAAGGTAGTGTATTCACCACCGGAGCATTCAACCCAGATATTGAGGTCCGCTTGGAGGGCATAGTCATACGAGGTGGCTTGAATGGACACGGTGGGGCCATATTCAATAAGGGTAGGCTCGCGTTAGAAGATGTAGTTGTATCTGGAAATGAAACTACTTACTCCGGGGGTGGGTTATATAATATTGCCAATAAGGGTAGCATACCACCTGGCAAGATAGCTGGCATGGTGAACATCAAAAACAGCCGCATAGTCGGGAATAAAGCAGCACATCAAGGCGGCGGTGTTATCAATTTTGATGCTGGCGCAGTTACTATAGATAATAGCTGCATAGAAGGCAATGTAGCAGCCTATGGCGGTGGTGTCCTTAACCATCTTGGCACGTCGAACCTGAATAAGGTCGATATTGTAAATAACAGAGCTGTGGTGCGAAGTCGCACAGAGCCCAAGGGTGAAGGTGGCGGGGTTTGGACCTTTGGTCCCTCCTACAAACGGGTAGATTGCAACATAAAAGATAACCGGCCCAATCAGGATCAGGAGTACATTAAACCCTACCCACCCACGATGCGATTAGCCAATAACTTATCCAATGAAAGCGTATCTAGTCTCGATGTTGGAGACGCCTGGTATCCCAAGGCACTTGATGGAAAAGGCGTTAACGTGGAGCTGGCTGGGAAAGGTGAAAGATTCGGCCTTCGAGCCATCGGTCTACTACCTTGGAAGAATGACCCAGCGCCCGGTGTGTAGACTGTCGGACAGAGAAATCAGGGACGTTGCGGTAATTGCTGGGTTTGGGCGGGAACAACCTGTCTTGAGGTAAGCCTTGCTAAATACCTGAAACAGAAACACCTGGATCCGACGCGTTTATCCATCCAATTCATGAATTCTAACTTTTATCGAGATGCCAAGAGTAAAACTTGCCGGGCGTGCTGCGGGGGGAATCCGGAGTTGTTTGCAGAGTTCTACTGTGGCAACTCAACGTTGAATGGTAAGCAAATGGTGATACCTTGGGATAATGGATACGCTGGGTATAGTGATGGCTCAAGGTGTTGTGGGAGCAGTAATTGTCCTGCAGATGGGGATTGTCCGTGTAGTAAAGCGGTTATTGCGGGGTGCAATGATGGTACAACCCTGATGCCACCTGGGTATATCTTCACTAATCCACACTATGATCTCAAATCAATAAATGGCGATGAGATTAAGGTAAAAGAGGCATTAGATAAAGAAGATGCCATATATATGATAAAAGATGTGCTCAAAAACCAACGTAAAGCTATATATCTCATTATGAATCTCGATGATGACCAGTGTGATAAATTCTTTAGGTTCTGGTCGAGGGATAGTGAAGAAACGGTCTGGAAAGACGTGACAATACCTATTCCGGACAAAGCTAGTGGTCACGATGTTGCCTGTATAGGATATGATGATACAGATCCTAATAACCGATATTGGATAATCCTAAATAGCTGGGGTCAGGGCAGATGGCTAGATACTACAAAGCCGTACGAGCCTAAGTATAACCGTCCTAACGGCAGATTTCTCCTAACCATGGATTTAGATTACTCAGCCGAAAATAGCCGTTGGTGGACATTTGATCCAAAATGGGTTGAACGATCCTCAGCCTAAAGGCTGGGGGTTCCATCGATTTTACGAAGAGATGTCATCCCCTATCCCAGGATGTTCGTAGCTTCATTGAGGTTCTATCCGTGGTTAGACACTATTCAGGGCAGCTATGGACGCTGCCCGACAGCTATTTTTTGCTATGAGTCTAGATCAGGAACCCTTCCGAGACGTATCCTTGTATCTACAGTATAACCGCTTAATCTGGATGGATATACGTCCGAGACGCTCTCTCGTATGCCTCCAGCTCCTCTTGGTATAGTCTAGGATCATAAGGCATAGTAGTGAGCATACTCTCATCCACCTAGTCTACTTTAACGTCGTTCTCATCAGATGTTTTAGAAAATCTGGCGCTACCAAAATCAACTTTATCTGCGTTTTCGGCGATTAAGTTAATAGTATAGTACCCGCTACCAGGAACGCTCTGTTCCCAGCCAGCGTCCTGATCCTCCATTACAGTATATTTACCAGGCTCTAGATTTGTAAAAGAATATCTTCCTGATTCATCAGTTGTAGTATTGGAAAATTCTCCGCGGTCAAGCCTTCTTAAGCAGACTTAGCTTTAAAATCTTTGTTATTACCAGTAAAAGAGCGCCGAGGGTGAGATTCGAACTCACGAGGCCCTTTCGAACCACGAGCTTTCAGGGATTCTTTCCAGGCTCGCGCCATACCGCTAGACGACCTCGGCCCTTATTCATTCATGTTTTACTACATCTATCCGTCATAGTGGAGCCACCTGCTTGGGCAGAAAGCTTCCACGCCCTGGGATAAGTGCCCGGCTCCATTATTACCCTTTCGGTCCTCGCAACGATGCCCTTCTCCGAGGCCATCATCTCCTGAGTGGTCATATCGACCTTCCCCAGGGCCACAGCCTCTCCCTTCAGGGTAAACATAGCCACGTCGTCGCCCTTGTTTATATGAGTTTCCACACTGACCAGGCCGGGGGCGGCCAGGGGCGCTCCGTGGCATACGGCATCTACGGCGTTATCGGCTATGACGAGCTTGGGCAGGTGCTTTATCGCGAACTCGACTGGCATAATTACTCGGCGCAGCTCGTTCTCATCACTGGTCTCGCGCCAGATCTCATAGGCGTCCTTGACCTGGTGCAAGGTGACCAGCGTCTCATCCTCCTTGAATGGCCCTGCCCGGGTGCGCCGGAGCTCCTCCATGTTGGCTCCGGTCCCTAAAACCAAGCCTATATCATAGCAGAGCTTTCGGATGTAAGTGCCAGCCTCGCACCCAACCCTGAAGAGGACGCTTTGGCCATCGATCTCCAGGACATCAAGGTAGTAGATGGTCCTGATCCTGCGCTGCTTTACTACACTTGACTTCAGGGGCGGAGTCTGATGGATGTCTCCCACGAATTCGGAGCAGACTTCTAGAATCTTCTTTCTAGGAATCTGCTGATGAATCCTCATGAGGCATATGTACTCTTTACCGGCCAGCAGGAGGGTATCCATGACTCTGGTGGAGTTTCCTAGAAGCGTCGGAAGGATGCCGGTCACCTTGGGATCGAGGGTTCCGCTGTGGCCGGCCTTCTCAATGTTCAAAATCTTCTTTACCCAGGCCACTACCTCGTGGCTGGTAGGCCCCGAGGGCTTATCGAGATTTATGGCCCCGAGGTTCAGGTACTTATCCAGAGGCCTTTGTAAGGGCGACATACCGTAGGCGGTATCGGTCTTGGCCTTCCTCTTGACAAGGGTTGACCGGATCTTATCCGAAGGCAGCTGGCCCGGGCCGAGCTTTGAGATATCTGTGACCTGACTCTCGATCTGGTCCTGGCTCCCGCCTTGGACTTCCGCCTGAGTTTGTATCGGATTTTGCCCTTGGGTCTGGGCTTGGCTTTGAACATGGCCTTTGGTCTGCGCCTGGCCACGACCATGTCTTTGCTGGACGGGACCCTTAATCTGGCTTTGACTTGGATATGGACCCATACTCATATCTTGGCCTTTGTCCTGGCTTCGGCGTCTGATCTGGCCCCAGCCCTTGATTTGATCTTTGCTTGGGCCTTTGCCTTGGCCATTCTCTCGGTCCTTGCCCTGACCTTTTCTGGGGTCCTTATCCTGATTCGATCCTTGCCCTTTCCCTTGCTCCCTGCTCATTCTCACACCTTGTGGGGCAAAGCCCTTGCCGCCGCCAGGGCTATAGCCAGAGTGCCATGCTCGTTGAACTTGCCCGTGTCTACGACCAAGTCGTAGATGCTCAGATCGAAGATATCGAAGTTGTAATACTTCTCATACCTCCGAGCCTCGCTCTCCTCCCTGAACTTGACCTCATGAAGAGCATCTTCAAAGAGCTTTGCCTCGCGCTTGGAAATTCTCTCTGCCCTCAGCTTGAGGTCGGTCTTGAGCATGATCTTGAGATCAGCCTTCAAAAGATAACCGGACAGCCTTCCCTCGAAGATCCCTTGGCCCTCCTTGGCCAGGTTCTTCTGGGCGTCGTCCACAAGATAATCTATCTCAGGGCCGCTCTCTGCGACCTTATTCAGGTCCTTGACGGACAGGCCCTTCTCGGCAGCGATCCTCCTGAAAAGCTCCCCCGTATTCACCCACCGAATACCTAGCTCATTAGAGAGGCTTCGGGACAATGTGGTTGTCCCTGTCCCTGGGGCCCCGCTCACGGTAATGATCATCCCTCCCTCCTTAGGTTTAAAAACATCTAATTTAACCCAGTTGCAGGATTAGGTCAATTAGATCAGTTCATGGGTGCGATGTTCAAGGCCTTGCGTATGATCTGGGACACTGGCATGGAGCAAACGAAGTACCAATAGTACCAGTAAGCTACAGGTCCAAAGACCAGCTCTGAGACGTTGTGAGTGCCCCAGAATGGGAAGGTGACGGTAATGACGTTCCCGTCGATATACCTGTAGGCAGCCCACATGAAGAGTGGTATGGATATGATGCCTATGTAGAGCATGGGCTTGAACTGCATCTGCATCATCTTTCCCTGATCGGACATCATCTTCATCTGCTCACTTTGGAGCTGCTGTATCTTTCCCTGATCGCCCGAGAGCTGAGCCGCCTTCATTGCAGCCTGGATAGACCTCATCTTCTCCTGCTGAGACCTCATGAACTCCCAGTCCATGGTGTGCTTCTGAATGATGTTGGCGTAGAGACCTGTTACTGTTGCCAGGACCAATATCACTGCATCAAAGGGCAGGTAGGCGGGCAGCCAGCCTATGACGTAGCCTGCGGCCACAGCTATCCAATCTCTGAGATTGGGGACCACCATAATGCCAAAAAAGAATATGAAACCGATAGCCAAGGCCAGGGTATCTAAGGACTTGACTATCTGCTTGCGGTTCATGCCACACCACCGAAGAATTTCTGCATCATCGGGTACATTTCCTGGAGTTGCTCGCTGGCTATCTGCTCGTAGAGCCTGTAGATTATGCTCACAGTCAGGAGCAAGCCCGTTCCTCCGGCCCCTCCCAGAGTGCCGAGGAGACTGGCTATCAAGGTGAGGAGGCCAATGATTACTCCGCCGATGACCGTCACCTTGGGTATGTACCGCTCCATCAGCTTCTCGATGCTGGACGGGCTTCTTCTGTAGCCAGGTATCTGAAGGCCAGATCTGTGAATCTTCTCAGCCACGCTCTTGGCACCCATGCCCGTGGTCTCTATCCAGAACAGGGCGAAGATTACTCCACCTATGATCAGTATGGCCGAGTCGGTGATCACGTGCATGAACACCTGCCAGGTGGCCAGGGGTGCGAACCCAAGTTCAACCATCCCTGGGTTGCTTGTGGTGACCAAGCTGGGTATCCAGTCACTGGCACCGCGTATCGGGGATAGATAGTACATCAAACCCGATACTGGCTGGGGCGACGATGCGCTCAATATGGCGCCTGTGGCGTCGTACCTGGTTGTGGATATGAAGGTCCCAAGGAAGCTCTGGTACCCCATGTATACGGTGGTCATATCGTTGCCCGCGGCGGTGGCCGTAGTCATGGTGCCGACCTTGGCTGCCAGCAGAGTCCCTATCATCTGGATATTGGCCTGGATGGCCCTGACCAGGATCATGGGCAGGACGCTTGCGTAGACCAGCTTCACGGGGAATCTGCCTCTGGCGCCACGAACTCTGCTGTGTGCCAGGGGTATCTCTATCCTGGTGGACTCCACAAGCACGACCATGAGAACAATGATGATGGTCGATATCAGGGCTAGGAGTCCTCCTGTGACGAAGATGAACCTCAGGCCTTCGGCTGTGAAGAGCTCATTGATGCTGATCAGCCCGAGCCTGAAGATATCTATCCACTTGGGAATGATCCCTACAGGCAGGCCTGCGTCGCCTGTGGTCCAGTTGAATAAGCCATTCATCAGCTGCTGGCTGAGGCCTGCGACGATGAATAGGCCTACGCCCGAGCCGACCCCCCACTTGGAAACAACCTCGTCCATGTAGAGGATCAAGGCGCCTCCAATGAAGACCTGGAGGAATATCAGGGCCGATACGGCTCCTTCGGATATTCCCAGGGCATTGGCCACGGTGGCATTGGGCAGGAGGTATCCGCTGGTGATCTGGGGCAGAGCCTCGACTGCGATCATTACGAAGACTAGGGCCTTCTGGGTTCCCTGGAATATGGCCTGGTCTCTGGGGTCGCTCAGATCCAGCTTTATGATCTCAGCGCCCACCAGGAGCTGCAGGACGATGGATGCAGTAACTATGGGTCCAATTCCCAGAAGCAGCATCGATCCAAATGAACCAGCAAAGAAGGCACGATAGCTGCTAAATAGGTCTATTGATGCTGGTGAGAGCCCGAAGAGGGGCACGTTGGATAGTACGAAGTAGAGCAGCAGTATGGCTAAGGTCCATGTCAGCTTCTTCTTGAAGTGGACGTGGCCCGAGGGCCTCTCCACCGCCGGGAGCCTTCTGACGAAGGGCTCTATAGCGTAAAAGAAACTGTGCTGATTCATACTACTACTGCTTCACCGCCAGCAGCCTCTATCTTGCTCCTAGCCGATGCCGAGAAACCGGATGCGCTCACTGTGAGCTTCCTGGTCACATTTCCCCGGCCCAGCACCTTCATTCCGCTGAGGTCCACAACTCCGCCGGACCCGGCCTTGGTCTCCAGGTCGCCGACGTTGACGACCTCGTAATCGCAGCCCGTGGGGTTGACGAACCCGTGCTTGCCCATCTGGGTACCCAGGAGGTTGGAGCGCATGAAGTGGTGCTTGCACTTCCCCGTGTCGCCCCTGCCACCACGGGACCCGCCGCCTCTGGCGTTCTTGTGCTTACCGTGGTAGGTCCTATGTCCCCGGCGTTCCTTGGTCTTGTCTTTTACCATTTATCCCTACCTCATCTTGGTGATTAGGTCGCCTATGGCCTCGTGGCGACCCAGGACTCCGCCCTGCTGGGCGGTCTTCTTGGTGGTGGTGACGCCCTTTCTGGGAGGATGAAGTCTGAAGACCGGCTTTACGCCTGCGTCTTTGAGGCTGGCTTTGCCCTCGTTTACGGCCTTGGCAAACTCCTTGATGGAACCGTACGAGGTCTTCTCCTTGACTATCTGATCAGTGAGCCTCCTGTTGCCGGAGAGCCTTCCTCTCTTCCCCAGGAGCATGGAGAGGGTGTCCTCCTCCAGCTTTCCCCAGGCCACATAGTCCTTTACTACCTGTATCATGCCACGGAAGTTGGGGTCTTCCTTCACCACTACGGCGTGGTTGACCCTGTTCAGGCGCAGCATCTTCAAGGTATCCTTAATCTCAGGCCTGGTGTTGACTCCACCTCTGATCCTGACTACTGCATACATGCTTTAGGCCCTCACGGTTATGGTGTTCTTGAGAGCGTTATAGGTCGCCTTGGCGAAGTTCAGAGTAGTCCTGGTGGACCCAGAGGTCCTGGTCCAGACATCCCTGATCCCTGCCATATCCATGACCTTCTTGGCGGTGTCACCTGCAGCAATTCCCAGGCCTCTTGGCGCCGGTATCAGGGTGACCCTAACCGATCCAGATTCTCCCTGGACCTCGAAGGGCACGGTGTGGGTGTTGCCGCATCCGCACTCCCATGATCCGCAGCCGCGCTTGATCCGGAAGAGGTTCAGCTTGGCGTTTTCTATGCCCTTCTTTATAGCCATGCCGACCTGAACGTCCTTGCCCTCACCAATGCCTATGAAGCCGTCCCTGTTACCCACTATGACCGTGGTTCTGAACTTGACCCTCCGTCCGGAGTCGGTCATCCTCTGGACCATGTTGATATCCAGTACCTCGTCCTCTAAGCCCGGTACCAGGGCATCCACGATCTGAGGCTCCTTGACAGGCAGACCTGACTTTACGACTTCATCGAAGTTAGTAACCTGGCCCTCGTAAACCAGCCGTCCAAGCCTGGTCTTGGGGGACCACGCTACATCTTGCTGATCTCTATCCCTGGGCCTCGGGCCTCCACTGGACCTTCTTCTTCTGCCGCCGGGCCCCCTTCTAGGGGCGCCGCCCCTGCCCCCAGGACCTCTGCCCCCAG
>DAXJ01000026.1:0-11258 GCA_002506335.1 Methanosaeta sp. UBA114 | reverse complement strand
GACCTCTGCCCCCAGGACCTCTGCCGCCCGCAGGTGCACGGCCCCCTGGCGCTCCACTCTGTCCACTCAAACCGATCACCTCGTTATGTTCTCCCTGGCTGTCTCGAACTGGGCCACAATATCTGACCCGGTGTGCTCCTTTATGTGCTCACCCTTGATCCTCCCGTCCTCCGGGAAGACCTCCGGACTATGAGGCACATTGACACCTGCATCCACTACTCCCTTAAGGGCAGAGTATATCCTGTTGCCCTTGGTGGAGGCGTGGAGGCCTATGTCCGCTATGGCCTCGGACTGGCCCATGGCCAGCATCTTCTTTCCGAAGAGGAGGCCTGTTAGGTAGGCTGCGGGCAGGTTTCCGGTCGGAGAGTTGTAGCCGAAGTTATTCAGCTCCTTGGAGGTGACCGTCAGCAAAGTTTTATCGCCTTGCTGCTCAGCGATCACAAGCTGAATCATCATGTTGCTATTGCTCTTCCTCAGCACTACTCTAGGTTTCTTTGATAGTATAAGTTTGTATCTGACGTGGTAGTTGGTACGGCCCTCTCTTCTTCTTCTGAAGGGTACCTTATAACTGGGTCCTGTAGCCAAATCACTCACCCCGCCCGAGGCTCTTGGCCTTAATGTAGGCGCTCAGGTGCGCAACGCTCCTGTACTCGCCTCCCTTGGACTTCCTGTAGAGCATCCTGTAGACATGGCGATCTATATCGCCGTTCTCTTTGAGCTCTCTAAGCTTTCTTCTCTGAGCTCTTACCCTCGCCATCCACTGCTCTTTGCGAGGAGATCTGGCCCCCTTGGCCCCTTTCCTGTGGCCGGCTCCCCTGCAATGGCCATACGCCCTCTTCTTGGCCCTGAGCCTAAACCTGCCTCTGGAGTTTCCTTTCTTGGGCCTGGCCTTGATATTCCCAGCATCGATCTGGGCCCTAATATCCTCGCGAGTTATGGCGTCGGCTATGGCCGTAACTACCTCTGTATCGGGATTGAACCAGACCCTGGACTGGCCAACCTTAAGCTCTGAAGCTGCCAGACGCTTTTGTGTGGAGAAGTCAGCCACTTCACTCGCCTCCCGCCTTGGGGTTTAGAACCCTGAGGTTCATCTCCTTAGCCCTGGCCTCTATGACAGCCCGCTTCCTCATGCCCACCGCGGATGCCACGCGCACGACGCAGCCCTCGGCTCCAGCAAGCTCTGCCACGTTGTTCACCAGGACTTCTCTAAAGCCCGATGGGTGGAAACCTCTAACAGCTCTTGGGCTTCCAAAACCGGGTCTTACCAGCCTTCCCTTGGCCGCAACTTGCTGTCTGAGCTTGTTGTGGAGCCCTCTGGGCTTTCGCCAGTTGGTGCCAAGTCTGGCCTTCTTCTGACAATCATGGCGCCTGAAATTGGGCTTCTTGGCTTTCTGCTTGGCCCTGACCTTCATCAAATCTGCCACCAGTCTCACCTCTTATCGACCAGGTATATCCCGTCCTGGAACACCCTGATATCGAAGCCTCTGACCCTGGTCGCCTGCTCAATGTTCGCCATGGTCTGGCCCACAGCTTCCTTGTCAACGCCTGTGATGACCAACTCATCCTTGCCTATCTGGACCTTGGTCCCCGGCAGGAGCTTTGCGGACCGGGCTCTCCTCTCACCCAGGAAGTTGTTTATGACCAGCTCCTGGCCTGAAGCCTTGATCTGTATGGGGAAGTGAGAGTAAACGACCTTCATCCTGTACTCGTACCCCTGGGTTACGCCCTTGACCATGTTATCTATGTGGGCAGCCAGGGTCCCCACCATCGCCCTCTGGCGCTTATTGTCTATTGATGAATTGACAATCAGGTGGGTGTCTTCCGTCTTTACTTCGATCCCAGGGTACCAGATCCTCTTGGAGACCTGGCCCTTGGGGCCTTTGACAGTGACCACTGCATTGGCCACACTGGCATCCACCCCTTCAGGGATCTCCACCTGTCTTGCTACTTCTTTAACCATGAGACCACCTAGTAGACGTAAGCCAGCAACTGGCCTCCGAGGTTCTGAGCCATGGCGTCGGTATGAGACATAACGCCTTTGTTAGTGCTAAGAATCAGCACGCCAAAGTTCCTGGCTGGCAAGAACCTCTTCTCCCATCTCTCAAAGTCCGACGCCTTGGCTGCAAACCTGGGCTTTATAACGCCACACCGGTTGATTCTGCCAAGGAGCTTGACCTTGAACGTTCCCGACTTTCCGTCATCAACGAACTCAAACTCGCCTATATAGCCCCTGTCGGCCATAACCTTCAAAGTCCTTCCCACCAGCTTGGAGGCCGGGTGGATGGAGCACTCGGGCTTGCCTACGTTCTCGGCATTCTTTATGACCGACATGGCATCGGCGAGGGGATCAAACAGCAATTCCAATCACCTACGCGTATTTCTGGAAACCCATCTCGGGGGCTATCTCTCTGAAGCACTGCCTGCAGAGGTATATGTCGTACTTCCTCACCAGGCCTCTCTTTCTGCCACAGCGCCGGCACTCATTGGCGCCCCTTCCGAATTTCCTGCTAGATTTCTTCATGCCGCCTCCGAGATAGATACGCCGAACTTCTTCTGGACGTAATCCATGGTATCGGCCTTGTTCAACCTCTGCCTAGCGGGCAGCTTCTTCTGAGCGATCCTTCTCCTGGCAATCCTGTATCCGGCCCTCTTCATGGAGACGTTGACGTCCATGCCAAAGATGCCCATCTCGGGGTTGTACCTCATACCGGGGAAGTCGGTATGCTCCTCTATGCCGAAGGAGAAGTTGCCCTGCTTATCGAACTGGCCTCCCCGGAGGATTGTTCCAGAAGCCTTCAAGGCAGTGGTGAGGAAATCCTCAGCAGCCTTACCTCTCAGAGTGAGCTTGATTCCTATGGGCTCGTTCTTCTTTATGCCGAAGGTCGGGAGGGTCTTCTTGGCGTTGGACCTCACTGGATTATGCTTGGTGATCTCTCTAAGGATGGTCTCGGCGTTGACCAGCCTCTGACCGCTCTCTCCGACGCCTATGTGGACAACTACCTTATCGATCCTCGGCTCCTGCATCGTATTCATCTGGCAGCCTCCACGTTGATAGCCGGAGCTTCCTTGCCGATCATGAAGACGTAATCAGATATGGTCTCAAAGTCTCCCTCGGCCCCGGTAATGATCACTCTATTATGCCTGGAGGACCTAACCACCTGGATCTCCTTGACCTTGCCCATCTGGCCGGTGTGCTTTCCGCCCAAGACTATGGCTAAGTTACCCACCTTGAACTCTATCCTATCCACGATATTTCTCTCGGGGATGGAGAGTATCAGGGAGTCCCCGGTCTTGAACTCGCCCTCAGCCAGGGTGTTGGTCCCGTCGAAGAGGTTGAGCTGAAGCTTATTTCCCTTGATGGAGGTCTTGTTCTCAATCCGGGCCAGCTTCTTGACATCTCCTTCGTCCAAGGGGTTCATGTAGAACCTTCCCCTGGAGTCCTTGAGCATCCTGTAGCTCTTATTAAGTAGGGGTATCGATATGATATCGAAAAGGCCTACCGGCAGCTTGTAATCCTTCTTGATCCCGCCGTCCACCAGGACCTTGCCCTCGTAGAGGATCCTCTTAGCCTCACGGGCATTGTCTGCCAAGTGAAGCAGGTCCCTTAAGACCATAATGAGCGGCATGCTCCCCTCGGCGGAGTGAGGCCCGGGGCTGGTCTTGGCCACCCAGGTATGTATCTTTCTGCTTATGGGCCAGCTTACGGGTACTGTGACCCTCTTTTGATGTCTAGTCACTCCGATCGCCTCGTGAAGATTTTCTCTCTCTTGGCATCCTCAATGTTCAGCTTGGTCACCATCACATTGGATGGGTGGATGGGCCTTGGTATCTCGGTTCCATCTGCTCTGAAGTTGCTGACACCGGTCACCTTTATGAGGGTCTTCTTAAGATCCACGTCCTGAACCTCGCCCTCGGTGCCCGCATGATCGCCACGGAGTACCTTGACGGTGTCGCCCTTTCTGACCTGGATCGATCTCTTCTTGAACTCGGCGCGAAGCTCCTTGCTCAAGGGGGCGTGAACAAACTTCTGCCTCAGGTGCAGAGGGGCTGTGAACCTGGCCTTTCTCTGCTTTCTTGGTTGAGTGCTGTTCATGGCAATCACACTATCATGGATGCGGCCGAGGCTATCTTTCCGAACCTCTCAGCCACCTCTCTGGCCACGGGTCCCTTGACCTCAGAGCCCTTGGGTACGCCCTCGTCGTCCACGATGACCGCGGCGTTATCCTCGAAGCTTATCCTCAGGCCGTCAGGTCTCCTGAACTCCTTCTTCTGCCGGATTATGACTGCCTTCATGATCTGCTTTCTCATCTCGGGGGTCCCCTTCTTCACGGAGACCACTACCATATCGCCGATGCCCGCACAAGGCTGTCTGTTCTTGACGCCCCTGTACTTGTTCACCGCCAGAACGAATAGGGTTCTGGCTCCGGTGTTGTCCACGCAATCCAGGTAGCATCCGGTGTTGATGGCCCTTGGGACCTTGGCCTTATGTCCCCTCATTTCTGGACCTCCACCACTACGTAGGCCTTGGTCTTGCTAAGGGGTCTACACTCGGCTATCTTCACCCGGTCACCCTCCTTGGCATTGATGCATGGGGGGTTGTGAGCGTGAATCTTGGCCTGCCTCTTCTCGAATCTCTCGAACTTAGGCATCTTCCTCTCGAACTCTCTCATGACCACCACGGTGTTCTCCATCTTATCACTAACCACGACGCAGTCAAAGATCTGGCCGCGGACAGGGAGCCTGCCGTGGAAGGGACACTTCGGATCGTGGCACTCCCCAGCCGGGGGTGCGACATCCAGTCCGATATCCCTCATAATTTCCACCTCTTAACTCTCTTGTTTATTCTGTTCTCGGGCTGGGACTCCAGGACAAGCCCCTCAACTCGGGCGCGTCTCCCATCGGGCAGGGTGAAGGTGAACCTGGCGCACGCCTTGGGCACGCGCTTTTCACCATCTTTTGTCTCCACCACCAGGGTATTTCTGGTCTCGTCCACCACCCTCCCGGAGATGCCTGTAAGGCTCGGGTTGGTGCTATCTGCTACCTCAACTGCGAGGCCTATCAGTTCGTGCCTGGTCAGGTTCTCCGGCGTCATTTCCATTAAGCGCGCTCCGTCTGGACCGTCATTATCCTGGCGATGGTCCTTCTGATATCCCTGATTCTGCCGGGCTTCTCCGGAGCACCGCCAGCGGCGACTATGCCCTTCTCTCTTATGAGCTCTGATTCGAGGCTCCTAAGCTCCTCTTCAATTTCCTCAGCACTCATGTTTCTTACATCTTCTATCTTGAGCATCGCCATCGGTTATCACTCCTGAGCGGGCTTGGCTTCGCTCTCAGCCTGAGGCTGTGCCTCTTGAGCAGGAGCTGATTCTTCTACAACCTCAGGGGAGGCTGTGGCGCTAGGCGTCTGAGAGGGCTCGGATTCCAGGAGGGCATCAAGCTCGGATTTCTTCTCCTCGGCGGGAGCTGCCGCTGGCGCAGACGTAGCCACAGGCTCAGCAGGCTTGACCTCGAATGACCGCTCCTCTACAGGAGCCTGGGGTGCCGCAGTTATGTTGAACTGGTCGGGCGGGGTCTTATCAGGGGGGATGATCCTTACCTGGCAGCCTATGACGCCCAGCTTCTTGACGGCCACGGAGTAGCCAGTATCCACGATCTCATCGGCGGGCTTTCCTGAGTGCTTGATGTACCCTGCCACGAACTTCTCGGTCCTGGATCTTGGGCCGGTCAGCTTTCCACTGATGATGATCTCGCAGCCCTTGGCTCCGGACTCCATAACTCTCCTCAGCATGGACTGGCCGGCCTTCCTGAAGTACCAGCCGCGCTCGAGAGAACTGGCCAGCCTATTGGCAACCACACGGGCGTTGTAATCTCCCCTACCGACATCCTGAACATCGATCTGGGGGTTGTCCAGCCTGAACCTCCTATCCAGGTCGCGGGTGATCTTCCTGATGAGCTTGCCACCCTTGCCTATGACCATGCCGGGCTTTTCTGCGTAGACCGTGATCTGGGTCCCCATGGGGGTCCGGTTCAGGATCATGCCACCGTATCCGGCACGATTAAGCTCCTTAGCCAAGTACTCATCCACCAGGGCTTTGGTGAAGCCGTCCTGGACGAACTTCTTCTCGACGGACATTTTAGCGTCCCTCCGAGAGGACCATCTCTACGGTGACGGTTTCGGTGTTCTTGGGGGTAGCTCGCCCCATGGCTCTGGGCATCCAACCACGTATGACCCTACCCTTCAGGGTTCCGGCGTGGAATACATTCAGGTTGTCAGCCTCGAGGCCCTTGTACTCAGCGTTGCTGGCGGCGTTCTCGAGGACTCCGAGGACTGCTTTGGCCGCCTTCTGGGGGTATCTGCCTGCGTCCCAGCCGGGCATGTTGGCCCTGTGGGCTACGTTTCTTCTATATCTCTTGAAGGGCACGGGCCTCTTTAGAGCCACCACGTCCTCCAAGAAAGACCGGGCCGCCTTCACCTTCATGCCGCGGAGGGTCCTGCAGATCTCGCGGGCGTGCTTAGGTGAGATGTGGAGCTCGCTTCCCATGGCCCTGGCAGAGCGCCCTACTGCATCTCTCGAATAGTTCAATCTTCCCAAACTTCACACCTCACTTCAGCGGCACGTACTTGCTCGACCTGGTGGCACCGACTCCGGCGCTGCCGTGGGTAACCCTCGCCCTAGTGAGAGCGAACTCACCGAAGTAGTGGCCCACCATCTCAGGCAGTATCTCCACCTTCTCGAAAGTCTTGCCGTTATGAATCTCTATGCTCTTGCCCACCATGTCAGGGAAGATTATCATGTCCCTGAGGTGGGTTCGGATGGCGTCCCTGGCTCTCAGGTTGACCAGGAGCTTCTTGTGCTCCTTGGAGAATCCTCTCTTGATGGATCTCCTCTGGCGCGCAGGGAGCAGCTCAGCTACCTCTTCCACGGACATCTTGGAGAGGTCTGCCACCTTCTTGCCCCTGTACAGGAACTCCTCCTTTCTCTTAGGCATCTTGGATGTAGACTTCTTAGCCAATCTCTAACCCCCTTAGCGCTTACCAGTCTTCCTTGCGGCTATGGACCCGACCTTTCTTCCGGGAGGAGTATTCCTGCTCACGGTCTTGGGCCTGCCAGGGTGCTGCCTTCCGCCGCCACCGAAGGGGTGGTCTATGGCGTTCATGGCCACGCCTCTGACTATGGGCCACTTCTTTGCCTTGGACTGGAACTTGTAGAAGCTCTTGCCGGCCTTTACCAGGGGCTTATCAGTCCTGCCGCCACCGGCCACCACACCTATGGTTGCCATGCAGGCGGGGTTGAGCCATTTCATCTCGCCACTTGGAAGCTGGACGACGGTTGCACCAGCATCGTGGGCTACCAGTATGGCATGAACTCCTGAGGCTCTGGCGAACTGACCCCCGTGTTTCGGCATGGACTCTATGTTGCAGATGGGGACTCCCTCTGGGATCTCGGCCAGGGGTAGGGTGTTTCCGGGCTCTATGGGTGCGGATACTCCGCAGGCGATCTCCTGGCCCACGAAGATGCCCTCAGGGACTAGGATGTACCTCTCCTCGCCGTTCTCCAGGGCCACCAAGGCTACGGGGGCCGATCTGGCGGGGTCGCGCACTATCTCTTCCACAACGCCCTTCACAGTCTGATCTTTATCAACCTTGATATGGGTGACGTCTGCCCTGTACCTGTGGGACGGCGCCCTGTAAGTGGGCGATCCCTTACCTCGGTTCTGTGATATGATTCTCTTTCCCATAGACCCACCTACAGCAGTCCGAGCCTTGTGGCCAGCTCATTTGCGGAGTTAGCTCCTGCCAGCTTCACCACGGCCTTCTTCTTTCCCCGGGGGGTGATCATGGTCCTTATGGAGACCACCTCCACCTTGAACTGATCCTCTATGGCCTTGACGATCTCGGGCTTGGTGGATTTCATGTCCACGTTGAACTCCAGGGTGTTGTTGGAGTCGATCATGCCCGTGACCTTCTCAGTGATGAGGGGACTCTTGATGATCATCGTGATTACCTCTGGGACATCTTCTGACTTAGCTTCTGAAGGGAGGACTCGGTCCAGAGGGTCAGCCTTCCAGCGTGGGTTCCTGGCGCAAGAAGCTCTGCATTTAAGGTATCCGGTGTTGCGAAATCAACGCCGGGCAGGTTTCTTACCGCCTTTCCCAGGCCCTGGTCCTGGCCTACTACCACCAGGATGCTCTTTGGCATTCTGTACCTTCTTCCTCTCATCTTGCCCCTGCCGGCCCTGACGCTCTTGCCGTTCTTGGACCTCTCTACATCGTCCCAAAGGCCTGCAGCTACGAGGAATTTTCTGATTTCTGAGGTCTTGGTTATGGCCTCCAAGTTGTCCTGGACCACCACCGGCACCTCACGGGTGAAGCGGTGTCCTCTGCCCTTGACGAGCTCAGGCACGGCCGTGGCCGCTATGGCGGACCTTATGGCCTTTTGCCTTTCCTTGGTGTTGACCTTCTCGCTGTAGTCGGCATTTGGCTGGGGAGCATGGGATCTTCTGCCGCCCCTTGCCATGGGTATGCCTGCAGCCCTGCGGCCGTTCTTTATTCTGGGAACCCTGGATACTCCGTGGCCCGGTCCCCATGACTGGGCTGAGGTGTTCATGCCCGCGTAGAAGTGGGGGCCGTAGGCCTGAAGCCTATTGGCCTGGGCTGCCAGAACCGCCCTCTTGATGAGGTCGGGCCTGTACTCTTCATCGAATACAGGTGGCAGATCGACCTGACCTACCTGGTTACCAGTAATATCTATGACGTTCGCCTTCATCTCAATCCCTGCTTGGACTCCTTGCTGACGTACATGAGCTCCGGCGCCTTGCCAGACACGTTCATTCCAGGCCTTATAGCAGATCTCATCCGCACAAGCCTCTTGATGGGGCCAGGCAGGCTGCCCTTGACCAGAACATACTGGTTCCTGACTACGCCGTAGCCTGGGAAGCCTCCGGCAGGGGTGATGTCGGCCCCGTTATCGCCCAGGCCCATGAGCCTCTTGTTAAACTCCGTCCTCTGCTGGTATCCCATCTGGCCGAGCTGTGGTACCCTCCAGCTTATGTGGGCCGGGTGCCAGGGACCCAGGTTTCCTACGTGCCTCATCTTTCCGGTCCTGGCGTGCTTCCTCTTCTGAATTGCAATTCCCCAGCGCCTTACAGGTCCCTGGGTACCCTTGCCCTTGGTTACTGCAGAGACGTCCAGGAGGTCTCCTAAAGAAAAGACGCTGCTTATGGGTATTTGCTGTCCAAGAAGGTTCTTGGCCAGAGCCAGCTTCTCCTGAATGGACCCGCCGGTGACGGGAATCTCCATGAGCTCGGGCTTCTTCTTGGGAATGCCTGTTACAAGGATAGGGTTGGTGTGGGCGAGAATTCTAATCTCGGTTATGCCGTCTAGATCTAGGCTATCTAGGGAGATTCCTCTGGTCTTCTCAGGCAGAGGGAGGGTTCTTGCCAGCACTGGATCCAGGTTCTCTGCCCAGGCCTCGGCCGCTGGCCTCTGAGCGCCGTTGTAATCCTCGTATGCTCTGACCGCCACGACGTTCATGGGAGGTACCTCGACCACCGTCACCGGGACGCTTATCTCCATGCCCTCGGTGAGGCTTCGGGGCCTGTCATCTACCATAACGATGTGGGTCATGCCAGCCTTGTAACCCGCAAACCCGGCCACCATGGCCTTGTCTCCATCCTCAGTCCAGGACCTTATCTTAGGGACCTCGCTCTTCGCCCTCTTTCTCGGGCTGAAGGACAGGGAACCTCGCCTAGGTCTGTGTATATGTGCCATTTACTCCTCCAAGCGCACCAGGTTGATCAACGCAAGGGTTGCGAAGACCGCCTCTTCAGTCCTCACCGTCTCAGTTCCTTGATGCGGAATGGTGTTAATCATGCAATGCCTTTCCATGTTCTCTTTGCTCAAGAATGCATCAACGCCTCGTGCAGGGGAACCGAATACCACCGCAAGATCGCCCTTGCCCAGCCGTCCCACCTCTTGAAGTAGGTCGGTGGTCAAGACGCTTCCTTTCCTAGAGGTGAGTACGACGTAGGCTTTGGCCGCCCTGAGGTAATCCTCCAGGCTTTCCACTACCTCGGTCTCGTACCCCCAGTATAGGGGTATGTTCTTATTATCCACGGGCTCAGCGGCGAGCGGATCTAGCGAAAAGATCCTGACATTCAAGCGCTGCCCCGGGCGGTATTTTTTTATCTTATCCGCAACCAGGGGCACAGGGCGATCGACTCCGATTTCCACCCAGACGCCATTATCAGATCCGACGCTTTCGACTACAGCTCCGACTCTGAACTCGCCGACCTTGAGCGCTGACGACTTTGAGTTCAACGGATGATGCGGGGTTCGTAGCGGCGGCAGAATCCCGACGTGCCTAAGCTCCTCCTTCCTTGGGATGAGAAGCCTGCGCAGGTACTGAGGCGTATCCATGTACCTCAGGACCTCTCTCATGAACCGGGAGTCATCATACTCCTCCGGGTCCCTGTATATTACTATGCGATCGTATCGGAAGACCGCCGCGGCTCTTGCGATGAGGCCAACTTTAAGCGTGCGTGCACGCAGGTCCCTTGTCTCCATGGTGAGGGAGGACGGGACCAAGATGGTCCTCTCGCAGCAACCGGTCATCAGATGTCCTACCTGAGGAGAGACTGCCGGTATTTAAATGTTTGGAGAAACGGAGGAGGGCTAGGAAGGTGAGGAAAATGCCGCCTTTCTCATATCGGGCCTTAGAATATTGATGAAGTGCGCTTGATTGGCCACCTTAACCAGGGCCTGGGACGCCCGTAGGCTATCTGAATCCAATATTGTATTCGATGAAGGAGGCCAATGTAGGTGTATTCAATAACATCACCTCTGGCAATAATGATGGTTATCAAGCATGCCAGGAGTGGAACGCATGTACCGGCTGGGGCTGCCCAATAGGATCAAAGTTGTTGCAAGCCATGAGGGCAACCGGAGGGATATAGAAGACTGATGCTGTAGATGTCTCTATGTCAACTACCAACGACTGAAATCGTTGGCTTGCGGCTTCGCACAAAATCGGGCCACGATGGACATATTGATTGATACTGTTGCAGCTCTGAATACCAGAGCTAGGATATGACGACACCGATCCTAATCCTAGGAACAACTATTGGATTATGTTAAATAGTTGGGGTACAACTGAAAAACGCCCCCACGACGTTTTTCGCATGCCCATGAAGCTATGGTATAACGACGATTGTTATGGGTGGTATACTTTTCGCATTAAGTAGAAGGAGTGACTTCTCC
>DAXJ01000055.1:8001-9004 GCA_002506335.1 Methanosaeta sp. UBA114 | reverse complement strand
CCATAATGCCTCTTTCAACTAAAGATGGCTCATGGGCTATTACCCTGATATCGGGATAGGAATAGAGCAGGTCTGCCAGGTTGGGCACTCCAAGAGTCCGGCTATCCTGGCCAGCCAGAGCCAGGTATACACCATCGGCATAGAGGCCTACCGCGACGCTGCCTTTAGCGAGGCTAACTATGGCAGCATTAAGCAATCCATAGGCTTTCTCGCTGCCGTAGGGTGCCACATCTAAGAGATAAAAGACAGATCTCATTTTGATAGTGCGATGACCTTATCGCTCCTCATAGTTATCCCCATAATCTAGCCCTTAGAAGACATAGACCTGATTATTGCTCTCCATGATATCCCTGGTCATGGATATGTAAAAATCATCAGGGATAGTAATCTCATCTCTGGCTGCCACTCCTCTAGCCATCATGTCCTCCCTGCAGGCGTATATCCTGTCACCAGAGAGAATGAAGGCGATATCGCCCAGGAGGCCGTATACACCATCTCCAAAGAGGTAAATCCTCGCATCATCCGAGACGTCCAGAAGCTTCCTACATAGCCTTGCTCTGGGGCTTATCGGTGGTTTGGTCAGCAAGTAGATATCGGTCGTTTATCATCACCTCTTGTATCCTAAGTGCAAAGGACGGATCTCATCTGGATAATGCGATGACTCTATCACTCCTACTAACCATCTCTGCAAGATTATAGAGGCTAGTGATCTCTATCCCATCTACATGCCCATCACAGCCTAGATCTTTATCCGCCGTATACCCCCTGGCTGTGGAACACCGCATGCAGGCTCTCACAGTGGCACCTTCCTTTGTAAGATCCCCAAATAACCTGCAGATATTCGTAAAATTGGCTGGCATCTGGCCTGCTTTGAGAATGTGAACGGCATCTAGGTACAGGAAGATATTGACCTGATGCTCTCTCAAGGCTGCCTTAGCGATCTTGTAGGCCATCTCGGCATACTCAGAGATGTACGGGCCATCCGTCAGAATAAGAGTGAGGG
>DAXJ01000055.1:3031-7724 GCA_002506335.1 Methanosaeta sp. UBA114 | reverse complement strand
TTTCATCAAAGGTATTCCAGCAAAGTCCTAAGGTGCTCCAGGTTGGTGGCGTACTTCTCTTCGGTCAGAGGTGTGCACTTCTCCAGGGATGTCTCGCTGGCCACAAGCCTTATGGCAAAGGTGTAACAGCTCTGCTCCCCGCAAACCTGGCAGTTGGTCTTCGGTAGGTAATCGTAGATCTCCATGTGGTCTACCTTGACCTTCTCTCTGGGAACGGGAGTTACGCCCTTGGTGATGGCTTCGTTTATGGTGTTCCTGAGGCCTTCCGTGATCTGCTTTGCCTCAGCCTCGCTCCCTATCATAGTCATGGTAACGTTGCCTGTGGAGTATATCGTGATGAGCATATTGCCCCTCTGGATTATCAGAGCTCCGATCCTCTCCGAGTATCTAGCTCTGGGAAACAGAGGCTCAAGAACCTTCAGAGCCCCTCCGAGAGGCGGCGAGAAGCGAGCGATCACCCTGAACTTTGAGCTATCAGCAATACATGGCAAGAGCTGCTTGATCTCTGTGATCTCCAGAGGCTTGGTCCCAGCCAAATCCTTTTTGGCCTCGGCTGGCTTTTCGGCCTTGGATTCCATGAAGTTCTTGCCGAACTCCGTTAGGATGAGCGCCCCATCTTTCGCCTCGGCAAGACCGGCCTGCTGTAGCATCTGCAGGTGGTAATCCAGCATCGAACCTCCCACTGCTTTCTCTATCTCCTCGTGCGTTCTATCTTTCTCCACCAGCATGGCCATGATCTTTCTCCTGGTAGCGTTGGCCATGGCATTGCTTACGAGCTTTACTTCCGCGGGTCCTCCACCCATATAGATCCCTCCAACTTATTTCTTAAACAGCGTAGCTAACCTTATCATCTCGATTACAGCCCCATCCGAAAGCCTGTAATGACACCACCGTCCGTTCTTTCGCTCCTTGATGAGCCCGGCATCCTCCAGTAGGGATAAGTTGTGAGATATAGAAGACTGAGGTTTCTTGAGGGCCAGCATTATCTCACAAATGCACATCTCACCCCCCATCAGAAGCTTGAGGATCTTGAGACGAGTAGTATCGGACAGCGCCTTGAACACTTTTACTTCGAGACCCGAGTCCTCTTCGTCTATCTTCTTGATCCGCCCGCAGACCTGAAGACAACGTTCTCTGGCTTTCTGCTGATCACCATAGAGCTTTGCCAAAATCCTTTCTGCATCACAGCAGGCAGTTTCGCTTTGGTAGGATGGCATCTCCTCTACTTGCGACAATGATATTCTCCCAAAGATAACCGGCAATTCCTTATCTGGCATTAGTACCATCCCATGAGCTATCTTCTCTTAGTGTTATCTAGGTTCCATTTATTCATATATAAGGGTTCCTCAATGTCAATCTACGAAGCTGAAACCTACAGTTAAGGAAAAAGCACCCCATACGGAAACTATATATCAGAATAAATGGATGTATATTCGTATTATATCTCTATGTCGTCGTGGGTTGAGGTCCCAAGGAGGAAACTTGCATGAGTGCCAAGATATGTTCTAAGGGTAAAGAGATGGAGTCCTGTCTATCTTACAGGATAGGAAAGTGCTGCGACGAAGAAGAGCTGAGGAAGCAAGAAGGGAGAATGAGGAATAAACAGTGAGCATACTTTGTAAGTTATGTGGTAGATAGAAGATTGATTGGGGAATTCAGGGAGAAATAACCTCGGATAGGTGAAACCATGAAGGAACATGATATCAAGAAGGTTGTAAGAGAAAACTATGGACGGGTAGCTAAACAGTCCGGGTCTTGCTGTGGGTCGAGCTGTTGTGGACAGACATCTGGCCCGCTGATTGCTGAGTATGCTTCCAGACCAAGAGAAGTGGGCTTGGAGGTAGGCTATACAGAAGAGGAGATGCAGTCGGTGCCATCAGGATCAAACCTGGGACTTGGCTGCGGCAATCCCACTGCTCTGGCATCCATCAAGGAGGGAGAGACTGTCCTCGATCTGGGATCAGGTGCAGGCTTTGATTGTTTCCTAGCCGCAAATAAGGTCGGGCCAAAGGGCAAGGTCATAGGCGTGGACATGACCCCTGAGATGACAGAAAAAGCCAGGGCCAATGCAACAAAGGCCGGCTATAAGAACGTGGAGTTTAGGCAAGGAGAGCTCGAGAGACTGCCAGTCGATGATGGCACAATCGATTTGATCATCTCAAACTGTGTCATCAACCTGGTCCCTGATAAGGAAAAGGCGTTCCAAGAGGCTTTCAGGGTGCTGAGGCCCGGGGGAAGGCTGATGGTATCTGATATGGTCTTGCTGAAAGAGCTCCCAAAGGCAATAAGAGAGTCCATCGATGCCTATGTCGGATGCATAGCAGGAGCGGAGCTGAAGGGCCGGTATCTGGAGGCCATAAAGTCTGCCGGGTTCAAGAGCGTAAGTGTGATCGATGAGTCGGTAGTCACCCTGGATTACCTGGCTAGCGATCCGATAGGGCAAGTGATCCTGAAGCACATGAAGGGTACAGGCATACAACCCAACGAGGCTGATAGATTGGTGGCCAGCGTAAAGGTGAGAGGCATTAAGCCCACGTAAGTGAAGTATACAGAGCTTGGCCATTATACGTTCTAAGTAATCAGCTCGGTCATGGGCTCGGTGCCCTAGCATCAGGCACTCTGTATGATGGTGGTGACCCTAATATCGCAACCTTTGGAGACCATTAAGGTTGCTGGCACGTGCCGTGACCATGTGTGATGCCCGTGGCCTTTTAATGGCATGGTCACGTTGCCCCGGCTCCAGCCGGGGCTAACAGGACTCTGGAACACAAGGAATAAGGGTGACCGCATCTTCTCCTAGAGCCTTACGTTACCAATGGCTCTGTACTTGTCAGGAACGACTGGGAACGAGCCTATCCAGACCTCGTAAACGAGCTAATAGGGTGGAGACCAGGACAGAAGAATGCATGTGGCGATGGCGTCGATGCCCTTGAGATGCTGACATTCTCGGTGTTTGATAACATCCGCGTAGCCAGCAGGCAGTCCGGTCCCATTGCCCCTATCTCACTGGACCGCCCGAGTCCCTGGGTAGCACATAGAGGGCAGGATATCTGGGACATCGTGGATGGTAACAAACCCGACGCGCTGACTGGGATGAGGAAGCGCTCGCTATACGATTTAACCCGTACATGCCTCCTGCCGCGGCTATGTGCGGTGAGCATGGTAAGGGGAGCCTTGGTGCACTACGAGGGAGGCATCCCAGGTAGCCTTTCTGGGTACATTATGTAGCCTCCAAGAGTTCGATCACCAAGCATCCTGATGTTAGCAGTAAATAAAAGAGAGAAGGATTCCATTAACATCCGCTCCGAGGTCAGGGTTAACTGTAACCGAGTTTTGAATCTGGATGCCAATGGTAATATATATCGTCAGGTGCGTTAGTAGTCACAGAGCTGGTATCTCCCACTAAGCTTGCCCCACTGCAGACGAAGATACCACCGCCACTCTCGGCGGCAGTGTTGTTGTGGATCAAAACGCCATTAACGCCTAAGCCGCTCGATTCCCAGATGCCTGCTCCCGTCACGAAGATTCCTCCACCAAGGTAGGCTTCGTTACCGAAGATTTTCGCCTGATTATTCGATGTAAGCGTTGACCTTGAATCCAGGACAATCAGAGCGATGGATGGGGAGGGTGGAAGATATGGTATTGCCTATATCAGCCAGGATTGCGCCAATACCCTAAGGGATTACCTGGAAGTTCGAAAGCAAATGCCGACAGACTCGTCTGCGTTGTTCTTAACCGAGCAAAAGCGCCGCTGGGGCCATCTGAGCGTTAGCAGAATGGTTCGTCTCTACAAAGTCAAAGCCGGAATCCACAAACAGGGGTCCGCACACGTGCTAGCAAGACACACCGTTGCCTCTATCCTGATTAAGAACGGATGTGACCTGGCAACCGTTAGCCAGGTCCTGAGGCACAAAGACATAGAGAGCACTATGGGGTACGTCCACATCGCCGATGATACCAGACAAGAAAAATATGATGAATATTTAAAGCTATAGGCACCTCGTTCGAGGTAGCATTCCCCCAGCAAGGTTACCATCTGCCTTTAAACCAAAAAGTATGGCTGAGTGGAAAGCTGGAGCCTTCCATCAATCGCGGCTCCTAGGTCAGGACGTAACCGACCTAAGGATTGTATATGTCATCTGGGGTATTCTTAGCGATTCTGCCACCCTTTAAGCTCATGGCACCTTCGTTGTAGATAGCACCGCCCTTATTCGATGCAGAGTTGCCTGAGATATTACAGTTCCCTATTGAAGCTGTTGCACCAGGTTTTATATGGATGCCCCCAGCATGCCCACTATTACCGGTGATGGCATTATCAATGATTTCAACGCTGGCGTTCTCCCCGACCATTATACCTCCGCATTCTGCTATACCCCCTATAGCGTTGTGATTCCCGGAGATAGAACAGCGATGAATCAATGAATTACTACCGCCATAAATCTTGATACCAGCGGAAGGTCCCCATACGGCTATTGTATTATTTATGACGTCGGTATCGGTAATCACTACTAAGTCTCCTCCGATCGATATGGCTCCACCATAATTATCCCCGCCGTTCGACCTGAAATCGGAGTTTGCTACCAATATGTTCCCTACTGCAACTATATCCGAGGAGGCTTCGCCATTGCCTTTAGCAGCATTATCATGGAAAGAACACCTATTGATAACCAAATCTAAGTCATTGTTATATACG
>DAXJ01000055.1:0-2702 GCA_002506335.1 Methanosaeta sp. UBA114 | reverse complement strand
CTAGATGCCCCTGGCTGCTGGCTGGAATAGTCTATGAAGAATAAAGAATTCGATGCTAGTGCTGCCACATTGCCCCCAAACTCTGTATTTTCCAGGACTAGCCTGCCACTATAGGGGAGTGCAATCATGTCGCTTATTGCAACGTTATCGATTATTTTACATCTATTGAGGGATATGCTTCCACCATCACTATAGAGCCCCGCTCCTTGATAAGCAACATTTTTATAAAAAGTGCATCCCTCAAGGCTCAAATCTCCGACATTGACATGGATTGCTCCTCCATAATCTCCTTTGCCATTGATGAAGGTGATGTTCTCTATATGTACATTGAGGTTCTTCCCTATATCCAATATCTGGTGGTCATTCTTGGCATCAATTATCACCAGGTCATCTCCTATTAAGGTAAGGTTTTTGCCTATGTAGAAGGGCTGGTCTAGGCTGTAATAACCAGAAGGTACGTACATTATACCACCCTCTTTTACGTTTTCTACTAAATCACTTAAGGATGTTTTTGGGCTAGGGAGGGATTGGAAGGAGACCCCATCAATGTTCTGGCAGGTGACTTCTTGTGCTCTTTCCAACACATAATTTAAACGGGAACCCAAGTTATCCTTGGTGAAAACGTAATCTAGTAACCTCATATATTTTCACCTCCTATTTATAGCATATATTTATAGCAGAGATTATAATTCCATTTCTGCAGATTATAGTCCCAGTCATGTACGCAGTTGGTGCAGCCGCTGAGGCAATTATTGGAGCCTTTTTCTGCTCTAGATAGCCTTCTTTGGATATTCTTAATCTTGACTACAGCCTTCTCCGCAAACCTTGGGTTCTCTACCGAATTTCCATCGCTATCTACCACAAAAGATTTCAGGCCGACGTCCAACCCTACAGCATTGCATGTTTGGGGTAACGGTTCCATCTCCGGCTCGGCCTGAACTATAGCAAACCATCTTTTACCAAGGCGCTTGATCAGAATTGATTTGACAGATCCTTCGACCTTGCGATGGATCTTGATCTTGATAACTACGTAGCCATGATCGAGGATATCATGGAGAGCAATAATCAGGTCTGTGTCTTCTAAGGGCTAGATCATGGGGATAACTACGAGGAGCGATAAGGTCATCGCACTATCAAAATGAGATCTGTCTTTTACCTCTTAGATGTGGCTCTCTACGGCAGCGAGAAAGCCTATGGATTGCTTAATGCTGCCATAGTCAGCCTCGCTAAAGGTAAGCGTTACCGTAGGCCTCTATGCCGATGGTGTATACCTGGCTCTGGCTGGCCAGGATAGCCGGACTCTTGGAGTGCCCAACCTGGCAGACCTGCTCTATTCCTATCCCGATATCAGGGTAATAGCCCATGAGCCATCCTTAGCTGAAAGAGGCATTATGGTAGAGGCACTCGTAGAAACCGTAGAGCTGATGGACGAGAAGTATTTCCTGAAAGCAATAAAAGACTCAGAAGGTTTAATCATACTCTAGCACTAATCCCTCCCGTTTTTCTTAAGCTCGAGTCGGCATAGACTCGGGCGGAAATGACGGAGAATCGGTATGAGCATTATATGCAAATTGTGTGGTAAGGTGAAGGAGAACGATAGGATGGTAATCCATGGTAAGCTCGGTCCGTTCACCATGGTATGTGATGAGTGTTTTGCAGACAGCGGCGATCATATGGAGGAAATGCGTGGATGCGGTGGAGACTGTAAGAGGTGATTAAATGAGGGCAAACCTTGGATCTTTGCCTAACTCTTGAGCTGACGCTCTTGCCCTAGCGCCTGGATTATAGTCTCCAAGGCGTCTAAAGCGCCCTTCTGATTTGGCGATAACAGTACTGGCGATACAGAGGATATCCCCACCTTGGAGTTCGAAAAGGGATTGGATCAGGGCAGCGAGATCATCTCCATCCATGATCACTGGCAGGCCTCGAACTAGAAATCCCTGTATCGAGGCGGATGCTTCTTTTTGATTGTATTGGGTTACTTGTCCTGTAACCGTAGCCAAGACTCGCTTTTACAGCCTAGCATATGCTGCAACGTCTCCGAGCTCTTCCTGTATCCTCAAGAGCTGGTTGTACTTGGCCGTTCTCTCGCTGCGTGCCGGTGCTCCAGTCTTCAGCAACTCGGTGCCGAGGGCTACAGCTACGTCAGCCAGGGCAGAATCCTCCGTCTCTGCTGATCTGTGGCTCGCCATGATTTTGAAACCTGCCCTGAAGGCCATTCTTGCTGTATCGAAAGCCTCGGAGACGGAGCCTATCTGGTTGAGCTTGAGCAGGAGAGCGTTAGTGGCATGCATCGTGATACCTTTCTCAAGCCTCACGGGGTTGGTTACATAGAGGTCGTCACCCACAATGGTGGTATTGGGCAGCCTCTTGGTTAGGGCAGCGAAGTCATCGTAAGCCTCCTCCTCGAAGGGGTCCTCCAACAGTATAATGGGATAGGTGGAAACGAGATCTGCATAGTAATCGATCATCTCGCCAGGGGAAAGCCGCTTTCCATCTACTGCATAGCCGCCATCTGCGTAGAAGCTCGATGCCGCTGAGTCGAGGCCGATCTTAATTTCCTCTCCGTAGCCGGTCGCATCGAGAGCACCCATGATGGCATCCAGAGCGTCCCCGGTCCTGGACAGAGGCGGAGCATATCCTCCTTCGTAGCCAACATTGGTGGCGACGGCGCCGTACTTGCCCTTAAGGATTTTGCCCAG
>DAXJ01000023.1:4409-14080 GCA_002506335.1 Methanosaeta sp. UBA114 | reverse complement strand
GGCTCAAAGTGCAGATGACCCCGGCGGAGAACCGGGCGAGTGCATAAGATAGATGCCCCTGACTTCAGTAGGGGGAGTGGTCACTTCAAGGATCATTAGGTCTCCAAGGTCGGATGGTTCGCTAACAAAACTGATGGGTCATTCATATACCTTTTGCACGGGATAATGCGCAATGGATATCTAAATATGGCGGAGGATCTAACGGCAGTTAAATGAACAATAAAGAGTGCGACCTCAAGGGTCACGGATCCTGCGGCGGCCCCCTCTGCCGTCTCGGTATGACCCTCAACTACAGGTGCGACGCCCATATAAGGCTTCAGGACTACTGGGCAAAGCGCAATCCCGGTAAGAGGCTCGCGGACTGGCTTGATGGCCTCAGGGAGGGAGATAGGACTGAGGTCTTGAGCAAGGCACCCCCTAGAGGAAACCACTGGCAGGAGGCGGACGTGCCCTCAGATAGATAATTCTGGTAGATGTTCCGGTCTTGGACTGCGGGGTAGATGGGAAGCTCCTCTAGCATTTAGCTCGCAGAGGTTATGGCTGCCAGGCCCGGCGCATCGCCGTTGTAAGTCAAGACGTAGATCGCCCCATCTAACCATACCAGGATCTGATCGCCGCTGGTAGTAGCATCGTACCCGCAAGTGGCCAGGATGAAGGCCAGATCGTAGGCCGTTATACACACATCTTCGTCCCCGTATATGAGGCAGGTCAAGTCGGAGCTGTCGGAGGGTTAAGCTATGCTCAGAGCTGGTAGATATTCAGTCCTGCCATCAGTGCGTTTAACGCTGATCATGAATAGGTAAGGCCGCGAAAATACACACCGGAGCTGGCTGCAGGAGGCTGATTCGTGGGAAAAGCACAGTAGTCATAGTCAGTCGGAATTAAAAGATAAAAATAAGAGATAACAACAAGGCGCGAGGGCCCTAAGCTGCAATACTTCGAGAACGAAAATGCCAAGAACGCCCCATAAGCTAGGTCTATGAGCTGGATCTATAAGCTAGGCATCTTCAAAAAAGGCTTCCTGGGAGTCGCAGTTATCATAGTTCTCCATGTGATATTATCGAAATAAAGATAATCGAACCACATCCAGTAAAAACGATTGGCATTGACGAAGGAGTAGCCGTCCTGGTAATCGTCATATCTATCGTAAGGGTCTGCCAGGATGAGGATATCGTCCCAGGGATCGCTCACGTTGCGATAATCGTATCCGACAGCAACTGCCCAGTGGCCGCCGAGATCTATCCATTCGACCAGGGTCGGCATTCCCTGCCTAAGATTATCTCTCAGCTGCTGCAAGGCACTGCCATCGCCTTGGTCTTCAAACTGGAGCTTGGTGTCAAAGCCGTTCTTCTGAAGCCAGGCGACCATCTCCTGGGGCTTTGTTCCTGGCTTAGAAGCGCTCATATCCCTAGTGCCAAGCTCCTTAGCGATCCTGATCTCTGTCGCGGTGTTCTCCTCGATGCCCGGCATGCCATAGAACTTAGCCAGAGATATCAAGGCAGAAGGGCCACAGGTATAATCGGTGGTCTGTTGATAGCACTTCAATCCGGGGAGGAAATCAACGTTTGGAGAGCTGGCGAGGATGGTTATGTTGATCACCGGGAACCAGGTTATATCGGCGCTCTCGCTATCTGATGATGCGCATTCTGGTCCACTAAGGGCTTCACAAATGGTTGCATAGGAGGTGGCGCAGAAGAAAAGCAGGATCATTGCTAGTAGGGATAACGCTATGAATGCCTTTTCTTTCATATTAGCTCTCCACTTTAGATATCAACGATATAAAGATGATTCGGGATAGTGCTTGAAGAGATATAGGGTAATAACGCTATTTAGGTGGGAGGTTGATACATGTTCGAAGAGTTACTAGAGCTGTGTAATACCAGGTCCGCTGAGCTAGAACGGGAACAAAAGAAGGTCCAGGAGATGACCGATCTTCTAGTAGGCATGAACAAGCTCTCAGGGTACATCAATTCCAATAAGAACGAGGTCGTTCTTCTTGGAAGGTTGATCGATCAGGTTGATAAATTCTCCAAGGAATTAGCTGACCTGAAGAGCCAGATGACTGTTAAGCGGTCCTGCTCCGTCCAACCTGCTAAGGGCCGTATGACCAGGAAGGGCAGATCTCTGGATAACCGCGCCAAAGCGCTCATCGAGATTCTTATAGATCGACCTGGTGACTACTCCACCCGAGATCTGGTGGATATGCTAGGTATAAATCGAGTTTTGGTTTGGCAAGTGATGAAGCGAGCCCAGGATATGGATCCGAAGCATATCAGACTAACCAAAGGAAAACGCAGAGCGTTATACATCTCTTATGTCCAAGATGAACCTGCACAGGTGACAGTTGATGACCCCACGAGGCTAGAGCTCATGAGCATGACCGGCAGGATGACTAAGAATATGGATGGACCGACTGTGGTCTAGGTTTTTAGCTCCTGTTGGACGGGAAGATGCCAGGTTCGACTCCTGGCGGGGGCAATCGGTTCTAGGTTTGTCCGATAACAGATCTCATCGCTTTTCCAAGTAGCGCAAACTTAGGTGACAGAAAATGGCAGATATGACAGATATGATGGAGGATACGTCGAGCGGTTCCCAGGAACTCTTACAGCAGAACGCTCTGGCACCAATCGCTCCTGAAAGATCGGACTCTGATGTCTCAGAGAGTTTCTGCTTCAGAACGAACTGCTGACCGATCTCACTGGCCAGGTCTATCTCGGCTCACGATAGATCCAGGTTACGCACAGAGATACAAGGGCTAATGATGTGCAGCATAAGTCGGCTTATAGTTGCCCTATTCATGCTAACGGCCATGGCATCGTGGACCTTAAGTCAGGAACAGGTAAAGCTCAACGGCTCTGAAGGTATTTCATTGCTTGCAAGCCTAGCTAACGGTCCTCTTAGCTTGAACAACAGCACTCAAAACTTGAACAATAGTACCTAAAGGCTGGCTACGACCGGCAGCACATCCGGTGACCTATGATCTTGGGGTTCCAGGCCAAAAGATCCGCCGTGAGAGCATGAATACGAGGATGATTATCTTAACGAATCTGGTTTATTCCCAGTGTGGTATTCCATGCGTAATGGAGGGATGCAATCCCAATGTTCAGTGGGGGATTCTTCGCCTCTCATGCGACTAGGACCTCTTTCTCCTTTCCTTTATCCCCACAGGTGCCAATTTCGTCTCAACCACGGCAACCTCATCATATCCGCACATGGGGCACTGTGTATAGCGTGTTGACGTGTCACTGCTGTAAAACCATTCATCTGCTATGAAGTTGCACATGGGACATGGGACGTCGAGGTGAATCTTATCAGCAGCCATGTTTTCACCCATGGATTGAGGATCTATAAAAGAAGTTAGCTCTGAACCTGGCCTGTCTGGGGGAGATCAAAACGTACACCATCGAACATCCTAGGGAGTGCTAAACATGGTAGGATAAGTGACTTATATATCCATTTATATCTAAGGATATATCTTATGATATATAGTAAAATGGCATTCTTTAACTAAACAGTAAAATGTTAATAGTTAAAGTTATAATCAGGGTCAAAAATAAGGGGGCATGGGAGTATAGGAATCGGTAGAATGGGTTCTTTGTATAATATGCACAATAGATCGTCTATCTATAGATCATCCATAGGTATTGAGACGGAAACCATTATGGTAATAGTGAGCTTAGCTGGCTGCTTTGCCCTCATCATCATGGCTATCTTTCCATAGAGAAATATTGGTGTCGGCTCAATCATCAATTCTAGACGAGCTGGAGGCAATCCCTGGCATCAACGTAATTCAGGTGAATGGGACTGCTTATCTCATTTTCCTGCAGCCTACAGGGAACTTAAGCGCAGCACCGTGCTGTGGTTCTCTCACAACGAACGCCTGTGAAACTAGGCTCTCGGGCTACGATTGCGATTGTCCCACGAACTCTGGCAACTCTATTTATTACCGTCATTGCGCACACGATATTTATACCACTTGCTGTGGAGGAGACCACCACCTCTGCTGTAAGTGCGGCTGAGGTTGCAGTTCACCACCCTACAAGACCTGTGCGCAATGTTTTTGTGACCTGCCCACGTGCTGCGATGAAGAGACATGGGTTTAAAGCTATTTGCGCTAGCCGCGTGCTTTCTAATAAGCAGCGCATGCGCTCAAGACAACCTGGATTATGATATACTCCATGCTGGCTTAAACGACTCGGGAATTGGTTGCAGCCCGAGTGTTGGTTCCGACCTGAGTAGTACAGAGCTTGGCCCTCTTCCAAGAGCAGATGTACCTCTACAAAAGCCTACTCTACGCTCCAGATTCTATATCGCCCAAAACAGCATCGTATGGCACAATCGACCGATGGCAGAGGGCTTGGTCGATCTGTGCTTATAGCCTCTGGAATGACTTGTTCGCCAGAAGGCAAGTTTGCTCGATTTTAGGACTTGGATAGAGTGGGGCATATAAGTATGGCCCTAAGTGCGTACAAGTGGGAAGCTTCTCATTCATCCTGGATCTGAAGGGTTACATTTTATTTATCACCATGCAAAACTTATGCTATATGATAAGGACCCAACCTCGCTTGACCGTCGGCGCCGTCGGGTTAGCTGCGGCTCTCAGAAGCGATTTCGTCAAGGTCAACTATCCAAAGAAAGATGGTGTTGAATCCGCCGATGCCCGGAAGGAGACCGTGGTCATCGCAGGCAGGACCAAGGTGGTTTGTGCAGGAGGAGAGCGCTGCGATGTTAAGACCTTCCTCCAGCGCCTCTATGATCAGATCCACCTGGGGGGGCGGCAGGCAATGCCACTGGCAGAAACATTCACCAGAAGCCCCCTTCGGAGGCTGTGAAGTTCTGCAATGCCATCTACGCTATAACCATTGAGAACACAGGAGTCGAGGACACCTGGAAGGCATGTTTCGGTGATTGAATGTCCCAATTGGTACTCCTCAGGCATGGCCAGAGCCAGTGGAACCGGGAGAATAGATTTACTGGATGGGTAGATGCCGATCTCTCGGAGAAGGGCATGGCAGAGGCCAAAATGGCAGGGGTGCTTCTCAAAGCATGCGGCTATACCTTCGACATCGCTTACACATCAGTTCTAAAAAGGGCCATAAGGACCCTCTGGATAGCTCTGGACGAGATGGATCTAATGTGGCTGCCCGTGATAAAATCCTGGCGGCTCAATGAGCGGTGCTATGGCACCCTCCAGGGAAAAAATAAGAAGGAGACCGTGGAGAGGTACGGCGATGAGCAGGTCCACCGATGGAGGAGAGGCTACCTGGACATGCCTCCTGCCCTGATGGAAGAGGATTGCATGTGCATGGCCCAAAATCCCAGGTATGAGGGCTTAGATGAGGCAAAGATTCCCAGGACCGAGTCCCTCAAAGATACCCTAGAACGGATCCTTCCACTCTGGAATGAAGCAATAGCTCCCGATATTGCGGCTGGAAAGAACGTCTTCGTCGCTGCCCACGGAAACAGCCTTAGAGCCCTGGTAAAGCACATTAATGACATCTCTGATGGGGCGATAGAGAATGTAGAGATGCCCACGGGGGTTCCCCTGGTATACGAGCTCGGCAGGGGCCTAAGGCCCTTAGACCACTTCTACCTAAGATCCGAAGAGGATTGTAGTGGACCTAAGGCGCGAAAAACTTAGAGGCAAAGACGGTCGAAAAGGTCTCAAAAAGGAAGGATGCGGGCGTATGTGGCATATCCAGTTGAACTTTTAACTATTGAGCAGAAGGAGGGGCTTTCCAGAAAATATGCAAGCAATACTCTACACGAGATTAAATCTGATATATACGGCTGCTGCATAAAGCTCCTCACCGCTGTCCATCCCATCAAAGATCGGTGGGAAGAGGTTCTTTACTTTACATCCCAGATCATCAGATCTCACGGCTGTCTGTATGTCATAGAGGACAAGACCGAGGGAGTGTACAGAGTACTCTACGGTGTCCAGTCCAAGACCGCCTTCCTCTTCAACATCGATTACTACGGCTGGATAAAATCCCTGGCCTTGAGCCTGGCAGGTGATATACTATAGGATGATCACGATATGTATTCGGTCCACGGGGCATGTCTGGATATTCAGGGAAAGGGCCACTGCATCCTCGGAGGCTCCGGGGCCGGCAAGACCACCCACACCTATGGCCTTCGCCTGAACCCGAAGGTTAGGGTCGTCTCTGATGATTTGTTCTACGCCAGTGTCTACAACCACGACATCCTGGCATACGGCTCTGAGAAGAATTTCTACATTAATGCTGATCCGGCAGATATCTGGTCCGATTTCTCACGCCTCATCAAAAAAGCGGTCTTCGATGATAAGGGCAGGGCTGTGGTAGACCGAAGGTGGGTGATAGGCAAGGGAAGGATACTGCCCCGGACAACCCTGAAGACGGTGATATTCCTCAGGAGGGATAAAGATGATAAGGAGCTGTTCAGGGAGCTGTCCCCTGAAAGGGCCTTGGAGATCCTGGAAGAGAACGGTTATTTCCACCCTCACCTATTGATCAAGAATGAGTTCAAGCGCAAGCTCCGAAGCGGTTTTTTTCAAAAACCTTCTGGGGAAGGCCAGGGTTTACGAGATCAATACCACAGGAACCCCTGAGGAGAGCCAGAAGATCATAGGGGCGCTCGCCGGTCCGGAGGAGATCTGAAGGTGACGGAGGTTAAATGGCTCCTCGCGGCCCTTCTCGATGGCTCCTTCGCAGGCCTGGTGGCCATCTTCGCCAAGATTACGGGAAAATACTGGGGTTATGGGTGGTCCTTGTCACCCTTCTCATTATATCTGCGTCATTCATTAATAAATCGGTCAATTTTCTCTCAAACCTATCCCTCGCCTTATCCCCGGTACTTCAAGGGCATAGGCGTAGTAGGAGGCATCCTTGCTCTGATGTTCGTATCTCTGGGCATGCCTGGGATCACTACCCGTTATAGCTCTGGCCGTTAGAGTCCTGGATTTCTGGCTGCCTATGCTCCTGGGGTTCTTCCTTCTGAGAAAGTTGCGGTTTTTGCTTTGAAATGAACCTTGGAGGTGACTTTGGATGAAAAATTAGAGGATAGTCGCACAGCAAAGTTGGTGGTACTTCCGCAATCACAGGCCACACTGGTCTTTCCTGTAAGAGATGACGCCTTCCCTACGGGGCTTGTTATAATCGCTTCCCGGGATGTAAGGCCCTGTCTCCGCCCTCATAAGACATGTGGTCTCCCCAACCATCGGCCTGGGTATCTGCTCCGTGGGGACGAACATCTGTCCCATAGCTCTGGGAGTGGAAGTGATCCCAGCATAATCTCCTTCGCCGCTTGATCCTCCTATCTGCTGAGCACCAAGTTCCTCTACTCCTGAGGTTTCGGGCCCAGACGTGCCGGCATAAGCTCCTCGCAGGGTGTCTGGCGAGGCAGAGGTTATGCGTCCCTCACCGTACCTGTCCGCCACGAACCTGGTTTCGGTGGTCCCGATGGTCCCATAGGTTCTGGCCCCAAAGCTGCACTCTTGGGCCTGGCGCGGGGACATGCCCCCTGCCATGGCCATATCGCAGCCATAGCTGGTGAACTCCGGACCCTGCTGAGATCTGGGTAGCATGGGAGTGGTCTGCCTGCTCGGGGCCCAAGGCTGCCGGTTAGGTTTCCAGGACGGTCCTCTTGAAGTAGGCCTCTGATTTGCCTCCCTCTGGCGGTAGAGGCTTTCCGCCTTCTCCCACTCGTAGAGGGGTATGGCCCCAGGGGCTATGAACTCGCCCCAGCCCTGCATCTCAGTGCCGCCTCCTCCCCGGGACCCACGATATGTCGTCGCTGTAGGGTAAGCGCCGGTGCCCATGGACATCTGCCTCCACGTAGTTGGAGCATGATAGGAAGGTGCCCTAGTTGAGGGCTGCGTGGCTGTGTCCATAGGAGACCAATGCTGGCGGTTGGTATCCCAGGAAGACCCTGGTAAGCCTCGTCTGGCCCGCGCTCCCTTGGTCTCTATCTGGCGCATGCGGCTCGACCATATATCCCTCGGGTAAAGAGGGACAGCGCCCATAGCTGCCGTAAAGCCCCAATCAGAGAACTCCCGGCCCAAATTACCGGGTGCCCTGACATCAAAGCCAGCCGTCATCTGCTGGGAGGGGGCAAAGCCTTGAGGCTGTCCACCCTGGTAGAAAGACGACGGCGGTGGGAGGGGCACCGAGAGAGTCTGAGCCTGCCCAGCAAACTTGGATGTCACGAACTGAGCTGGGCTGTAAGGCTGGATGTACTCGCCCTGGTGGCTTCCATACTGCTCCCACAGACGCCTTGAGGGCTCTCTGTACAGGGGCGACGTCCACCTGTACTTGTACTGATCGATGCCTGTCAGAGACGGCTGCTGAGCTCGAGTTCCATAGGGCTGCTGGAATTGGGTTCTCCTGACCCTCCTCTGCTCTGCTATCTGGAGCATTCCGCTAGAGTACTTTCCCCACTCATAGAGGGGCACAGCTCCGGAGCGTGTCATCTCCCTGCCGTAAGTGGCGAACCCGCTTCCCTGCAAGCCCGATCCGCCATATGCCAGGCGGGTTCTGCTCTGAGGGAGCCGTTGCATGCTCCTCCGCCTGCCTTGCCAGATGGGCCCAGTCTTTCCATCGCCGGGTTGACAGTAGTCCTGGGTGCCGATATCCCCGGACTGTGGCGGGAATCCCCAAACTCTAGCCACGGACTCCTGCCATGGGATATTGTAGCGCTTGCATCTGGGACCGTACCTCGATGATTGGAAGACCTCGTCCCTGGACTTGCTGCTTGGGGCATACCCTCCAACCGCAAAGCCTCGGCTGCCCGTGCTACCGTATCCTGCTGTGTCGTGCACGCCAATTCTCATGCCGTAGCTGGTGGTGCCGTAATTGCTGGTGTCGTACCGGCTAGCGCTCCTGCTGTTGTAGCCGCTGGTTCCATAGGTACTAGTGCCATAGCTGCTCGTACCATAGCCTCGGGACCCATAGCTGCTAGTTCCATCTCCCCTGGAGTGGAGTATCCCCGTCCCTTCCTGGCTTCTCATACCCCTAAAGCTTCCTTCCCTCCACAGGGCGCCCTGCTGAACATCGGTCCTGGTGGCGCTTCCTGAGCCGTATCCAAAGAGGCCGTAGCCGCCAGCCTGGTAGCTTCCGGATCCATATCTACTGCTACCGTAGCTGGAGCTGTCAGAGCTTCCAGATCCATAGGTGCTGAGGCTAGCCAGGGAGTTCCTGGGCGCCTCAGTGCCATAGCTGCTCGACCCAAATCCTCCGGCTCCGCTGCTGTATCCGCTGCTTCCCATGCCGTAGAGCCTCCCATAGCTGTCAGGCTCCCTGCCAGAGTCCACCTGGCCGCCCATGACGTACCGCCTGCCCAGCTCCTCCCGGCTTCTATAACTACTATATCCCATATGCTCCCCTGCCTGCAATACCCATGCGGTTTGATCGTAAACGCTGTGCTTTCCCTGTCCCTCTCGCCCATATTGGCCATGCCTCCCCATCCACCCCTTGTGGCCAAATCTGCCCGAAGGGCCTAAGCGGCTGCCCTTGTCTTTACTAGACATCAATGCGGCGCGCCACCTCATTTGATTTCCCTGGTTCCCTTGGTTCTGAGTCGGCAGGCTATCCTGAGGCATGGTGAAGCTTCCAAAGCCGGTGATATTCCTGCCATAGCTTCCCGGAGCAGGTTGCCTCTATACCATCCCGGTCTGCCTGGACTGATCTATA
>DAXJ01000023.1:2917-4130 GCA_002506335.1 Methanosaeta sp. UBA114 | reverse complement strand
ACTCAGGACCGTAGCCAACCAGGCAGTAGGGCTGGTACTGGTGGTACTCGGAATCATACCTGAGCTCCGGCGTGTACTGTCCCCTATAGTTGGCAGTTTCCAGGCCGCGCTTATCCCGTTCCTACATTTTCCTGGCGATCTCCAAGGCCCTATCTATGTTAGTGTAGATCCAGCTGGCTCCGACATCGACACCGCTGTAGGCCCCAGTGCCATATCCCGAAGATCCCATTCCCTACTCCGGAGTTATCCTGGGATCGCCGGGCTCAGACCTGCCCCACCTTCAGCTGAGTTGCTCCTGGTAGTACCTGTCCAGATTGTGCTGTCTCATGCGGCTCTCCACCATACCTCCGATACTGAATGGGGCTGGTTCCGTACTCATTGGTCTCATCGACGTGCCAGGGAGATTATAGTGGGTTTATGCTGGTATGCGCTGCCCTCATGCTCTTAATGGGGGTACTGCCTGTTCCAGGAACCTCTATGATAAAATGGCATGAAGCATCACTTCTCCGTCCGAAGCCCGAGCTGGCTGTGAGGCTTGTCCGACCTAACCTGGGCGGTATGAATCCTGCCCGTCACCCTCTGAGACACCCCCAGAAGCGCCTGATCCCTAGGTATCTCCGGGGGGACGCCCCGCGCCCTCCTCTGGTCCGGGTAGTCTGCGGCCATATCTCCTGATCTATCAACCCGGTAGCCCTTTGTGACTGGACAACAGGCAACCTAGCCGAGGCAAGGCGCTGCTCATCACGGAAGTAGTCCTCAGGATCTCTGTCCACCGAGTAATCCCTGGTCTGAGGGTTGAACACTTCGTGGCCATATCCCATGGGTATGCCGTAAGGGTGCCTTCCGTAAAGGCCAGAGGCAGGCTCCGTGTCCGTGTAATTAGGTGCAGGATAGTCGATGGACGTAGCCCTTCCTGGGCCGTACATCCTATCATAAGCGCTGAGCTGAGGCCTGTCGCTGAACTGCTCCTGGCCCCAAGTTGTGATGCTCCTGCCGGGCGTTCCAAAATCTGGCGATGGAGGGGTCGATACTGCCTGGCTCCGAGTAGGCATTGATGGCTGAGTCGATGGTTGAGCCACCGGTCGAGTTACTGCCTGGTAGCTCGCATATCCACTCTGTCCGTATGCCATACCATAAGCCTGAGATCCATACCGAGGCTGGCTATACCGATACTGTCCGTATTGGGATTGACCATACTGAGGCTGACCATACT
>DAXJ01000023.1:1366-2613 GCA_002506335.1 Methanosaeta sp. UBA114 | reverse complement strand
CCATACTGGGACCGTCCATATTGTCGTAGCCCAAATCTGGACGCTTCAAACCTCCTCTGGGCCTCCCTCTGCCTCATCTGGCTCTCATACGTCTCCCGGGGGTGGAGCGGTATGGCATAAGGTGTCGCCTGTTGCCCCCTGCTGGTAATCCCTCCACCGTAAGTTCCAGCGCCCATCTGGCCCTGTCTTTGATAGAATCTGCCTTGTTGTTGTCTCATAGTTTCACAACCAAAAGCGCCACCATACCATCACCTAAGCTTCTGTTGGCGCAGGACTTGCTTTTGATCAGCCGTGACGTATTCTGGGCTGTAGTAAGGCCTCTCTCGGGTTCTGACGCCCGGCTCAAACTGGCTTCCAAGGCTGGTCTTCATTAGTCGCCTTCTGTACAGAAAGCTCATCTGTGCGATAAAATTTGGCTCACCTGGGCCAACAAAACTGACCCAGGGACCCCGAACCTCCACATCTATAGGCAAAGAGGTTTAACCAAAGCAGCAGAAGTTTTAGTAGTTCCTCTTTCCCATGCGTGAGCCGTAGCTGCTGCGTCCCATGCCGTACTGGCTTCCGTAGCTGCCGTACTGGTTGAATCCCATCTGGCCGTACTGGGCTCCCTTGCTGGAGCTGGCGGGACCGAACTGACCCATGGCGGCCATGGAGCTAGACGTAGTACCCATCTGCTGGGACCTGGGTTGGTTGGATTGCCAGGACTTGCCAACTTGGCTCTGCCAGGGCTGCCTGAACTGCTGGCTGGCTCCCCTACTGGAGCTCCGCCGGCTGGCAATCTGGTGCATTGGGATCGGCCTGAAATCAGGTACCCTCATTCCTGCCAGTGTCCTGGTAGTGCCTATTGGTGCCATCCTCCTGGCGGTGCCGACCCTAAACTCGGGTGCCCTGGTCTGTCTGGCCTTCAGGGCAAAGCCCGGAGCTGTGGCTTGTATAAGCTGCTGAGCGGGCTGTATTCCATACTCTTGGGCCAGATAGGCAGCAGAACGCTGGACTGCAGTCAGGGCCTTAGCGCAGGACTCCTTGACACTAGCCGCCGCCATCATGCCACTGGGCCCGCCCTGCTGGAGCCTGTGCAGGCTCTGCTGGAGGGAGTTGCGCCAGGTCATGAGTGCTCCCAGCTGAGCCCTAGCCTCCAAAGATTTGGGGCTGCTCTGGCTCTGCTGGCTCATGATCCTATTCCACTGTTGGATCTGTGAATCGAAGAGGCCTATGGTGTTGCAAAGCTGATTAGTCTCCTGGCCCAT
>DAXJ01000023.1:0-1086 GCA_002506335.1 Methanosaeta sp. UBA114 | reverse complement strand
CTGTTGTCCCATCTGTCCCCTACTCATCTGCCCACTCGTCTGCCAGTGATGCATGTAACATCTCCTCTGAATTTTTTATTGCCGTAATTACGACTCAACCACACGGCTTGGATTGTGGAACTAGCCTCTCTAATAGTCCGACTCCAGCTTGTCCAGGGCACCTTCGCTGTCCCTCTTGAAGCCCCTTCCCACTGGTTTTTAGCGATGTCGACCATCTGGCTCGTCCTAGTATCCAGATCTCTGCGCCTGGCCTGGAGGTCCCTGATATTATTGTTATTCGCTCCTCTGCTCGATGACCAGGCATTGAAATCCTTATCGAATCCTCTGAGTCTGTCTTCCCAAGTTCGCCTATAGGTCTCCCTGTCGCCGACAGCCATTTTCATCCCACATAGATCAAAAATCTTTTATCCAGATGCTCATCCGATCTCTCCTCCAAATGCTCTGGATAGGACGCTCTTTGCCAGTCCCCGTGAACGGGCCTAGCCTCAGTGTCTGACATCGTACTTGGAGCGAACTCTCTCAAACTCGCTCTTAAGCTCCGAGTAGTCCTTATCAATGCCCTGGACGTAGGCATCCCACTGCTCCACGGGGACATCTCCAGAGGCGTTGAACTTATGGTGGAGATCCTTCCACCTGCGCAGCAGTGGCTCAGCTTCATCGGACATCTGGCTATGAGTATCAGCCCAGTTGGTGACCTCACCGCCAAACTGCCGCATATCGGACTCAATCCTCTTGCTGTATGTATCTTTGTCCATACGGGCCATGTTCAAGCTTCCATAAAAGGTTCAATCTCCGGGCTGACCCGGAGATACAGGTTTACCAGCCGCCAGATCTGCTAGAGCTGCTGCCTCTGCTGCCCAGTCCATACTGGCTTGATCCCATACCAGAGGTGCCATACCGGCCGGTCCCATACCAGCTAGTGCCCATTCCATACTGGCTGGTTCCCATGCCGCCATAGCTTCCCATTCCATACTGGCTAGGCTCCCTGCCTTGGCCCATTCCGTACTGGCTGGTTCCCATTCCGCCATAGCTTCTCCTTCCATACTCGCTAAGCTCCCTTCCCTTGGCCCTTTCCATCTAGGCAGA
>DAXJ01000078.1 GCA_002506335.1 Methanosaeta sp. UBA114 | reverse complement strand
CGAGTTTCTTAATCATCGGCGATATAATTCTCGATAAACCATACGCCAAAAATATGGGCCTAGCTTATCATCAACGGAGTGGGAAACCTCATAGAGTATCGAGTGGTACCAATGTCATCACAATGCTTTGGACCAATGGAAATGCTATAATTCCAGTAGATTTCAGGGTTTACGATAAAGATAATGATCTTAAAACAAAGGACGATCATTTTAAGGATACTCTCGAAGAATCAAAACCACAAGGCCTTTTTCATGGCTTTGTTAGTTTCGACGGCTAGTAACCTAGCAGAGATAATCTTAAGACTATTCGAAAATATAATTGGCACTGGCTAACCAGATTAAAGAAAAATGTGCCGGTGAACCCTGATAACGTCCGGAATATGCAAATCCGCGGTGTTGATGTGCCTCATGGTGGCGGAATAGTACATTTAAAGGCCTATGGACCCATAGAAGTGTTCAGATTATCGCTAAAGATTGTGACTTCTAGTACTGGGCAACTGACCTGCTTGATATGAAGGAATCAGACCGTGATAAATTATGTGGGTATTCCTGGAAGATCAAAGAGCACCATCGGGGGATCAATCAATTCTGTGGTGTTATAAACGTCGGATCATTCGTGATTCCATCGAAGCCTTTATAAAACCACTTTACTATCCGTTTATAGGGGGCAATTACGTAAGTCCTAAAAATAAAATTTATTGAACTTATCGGTTTTTATCCATCCTGCATGGACAGATGGTTTATGTGGGTTTAGTGCCAAAGGTGATGGTAAACCGATAATTAAGACGAAGATGCCTCGGAGATGAAGTGGCTATGGATGGTAAAAGCATTCTGCACGATATAAAAAGCACTTACCCTGAGAAGTTCGCCCCTGAAGATAAAATCTTTGGCCACATTCACGCAGGAGACAGGATATTCATAGGAACAGGCTGCGGTGAGCCCCAGTACTTGGTCCAGGCCCTGGTCGATTACGTTAAAAACAACCCCAAGGCATTCTTTGGAACCGAGGTCATCCACGTCTGGACCTTGGGGGTCGCTCCCTATACCGATGAGCGTCTCCAGGAGAACTTCAGGTTGGATTCTTTCTTCGTCGGCGATAGCACCAGAAACGCCGTAAACCGTGGCGATGCCGACTACACCCCCATCTTCATCTCGGCGGTCCCTGCCCTTTTCAGGCGCAAGATCGTGCCCATAGACATCGCCATGATACAGACCTCCATGCCCGATAAGCATGGCTATGTGAGCCTCGGGGTGAGCGTGGACATCGTAAAAGCCGCCACGGAGGAGGCTTCCCTGGTAGTTGCCCAGGCCAACGCCCTCATGCCCAGGGTCCATGGCGATGGATTCCTCCACATAAAGGACATAGATTTCGTGGTCCCCCACGACGAGCCCCTTCTGGAGTACAGGCCTGAGGCTCCCAATGATATCGTCCATAGCATCGCCAGGTACGTAGCTAGGATCATCCCCGACGGATCGACCATTCAAGTAGGCTACGGCATCATACCGAGCGCGGTCATATCCCAGCTGGAGGGGAAGAAGAACCTGGGCGTCCACACCGAGCTATTAAGCGATGGCATAGTCGATCTCATGAGAAAGGGCGTCGTGGATAACTCTAAGAAGAGCATAGACCCGGGAAAGACCGTTGCCTCATTCTGCATGGCCACCAGGTCCACCTACGATTTCATAGACGATAACCCAGCCATAGAGTTCAAGACCGTGGACTACACCAACAACCCCCTTATCATAGCCAGGGTCAACAACATGACCGCCATCAACAGCGCCATGGAGGTGGATCTCACCGGCCAGGCCACAGCCGAGTCCCTGGGAGGGTCCTTCTACAGCGGCATAGGCGGTCAAGCTGACTTCATGAGGGGAGCTGTCATGGCTCCGGGTGGAACGACCATCCTGGCCCTGCCCTCCACGGCTATCAACGATACCGTATCCAGGATAGTCCCGTCCCTCCAGGAGGGGGCTGGGGTCACCCTTACCCGCGGCGATGTCCATTACGTGGTGACGGAGTACGGCATAGCCTACCTCCACGGCAAGAGCATAAGGGAGAGGACCATGGATCTCATATCCATAGCTCATCCCAAGTTCAGACCATGGCTGATAGATGAGGCCAAGAAAAGGAGGTTCATCTACCCTGATCAGTCCTTCATACCTGGGAAGAAAGGAGAGTATCCCGAGGGCTTGGAGACCTACAGGACCACCAAGACAGGGCTCAGAATCCTGCTTAGGCCCGTCAAGATCACCGATGAGCCCCTTCTCAAGGAATTCTTCTACTCCCTTTCAGATGAAAGCATGTACAGAAGGTTCTTCTCCGCCAGGAGAGACATGCCTCACGAAAGGCTCCAGGGCTTTGACGTGGTGGACTACACAAGAAAGATGGTCATTCTGGCGGTGATAGAAGGTCAGGATCATCAGGAGACGGTCATAGGCCTTGGCCAGTATGACATAAACAAGGACATGCATACCGCCGAGGTGGCCCTGGTGGTCAGGGATAAGTATCAAAACCAGGGCGTGGGCAGCGAAATCCTGTCCTACCTCACCTACCTGGCCAGGAGGCAGGGATTGCTTTGCTTTACTGCCGAGGTCCTTATGGATAACAGGCCAATGATGGCCCTCTTTGAGAGGATGGGCTTTGATATAGAGCGGAGGTCTGGTGAAGGAGTTTATGAGCTATGCCTGCGGTTCCGGCCTGAGATACTGACCTAAGACCATAGTTAAAGGATCACTGGTAAAGAATCCCGGATGGGAGATAGAGGCGCTGGGAAAGGTCCCTTCGATCCCAAGATCTCCTCAGGCTCGATGGGCCTTAAGGGCCTCTTCACAGTCGATCGGAGCCCCTCTGGTTCGAAGGACTTTAGAAGGTAGCCTGCAGACGAGGTGTCATTTGCCCTGACCATGGTGCCTATATCGGCGTGGGTGGTGAGGTATATCACCGGTGAACTAGGCTTGGCCCGATCCCCTTGGCAGCCTCTATTCCATCCACGTTTCCCTCCAAAGCTATATCCATGAGTATGAGACTGGGCCCGGTCCCCAAATCGGGCTGTAACGCATCGTCCCCGCGATGGCTGGAACCTCATATCCATGGCTATGATGCCATCATCCTCTACAACTAATATCCTGGCGCTAGGCCATAGTCTCCCCATACTATGACTAGGATCCCATTAAAGCCTTGCATATGGGTAGTCCACAGCCTGAGTCTATGTCTGCTCTAGATGCTCTACTTCGGACGCCTGAAGTCCGAAACCTTCGTTTATGCGGCGGAGGGATCTGGTTGTAGCCTGGCCGATGAATCCCACCTCTCGTCCCTCTAGCGGGGCGAGAGCGGAGCGCATCAGTTCCTCCCAGACTTTTCGCCATCCTCCAACACATCAAAAAATAGCATGATGTAGTCCCGAATGAACTCACATCTCACCGCGTCCAGCTCAGGCTCCATATGCGCCCGCCCTCTGCGGTGATCCGGGAAAATTTGGTCTGTCTACAGCCTTCAAACCACGCTCGGTTGGACTAATTTTCCCCCTTTTGCGATCACCGGCTAGGAGGTACCCCTTGGACGCTAACTTCCATGTCAGGAGATCGGCGGCTTTCCGGCTAATTCCTGGATCCCGAACATGTAGCCGCTGGTAGAGCCTGGCGATCGACTGCCCAGGCTCATCGATCGACATGGCTAGGATCGAGTTGCGTGTATTTTCCATGGCCCACTTCCGTTTGGATTTTATAAAGGGTTAAATGGAGAGAGGGGTCATGAGAGGATGGAGAGCTCAGAAGGAATTACGAGGGAGATGTCTGAGTACATCAGGGGCGAGTTCACCAAATGAAACATGAAGGCCAAGAATAATTTCATCACCTCCAAAGGGAGGAGCATGGTGAATAGGAGGCTCAGCGGTTTTGCCAAGGCATTAGAGTATATTCTCTTTCTCATCAATAGCTGAGAGAAAAGGGCTTTTTTGAAGAATGGCTCGAGTTACGGATGGCTTAAGGAAAAAGTATAAAGAAAGGCATATTAGAAAATAGGCTCAAAGATCAAGATTCAGGGATTAATACTTAAAGATTAAAATCCAAAGGCTAAGGTTCAAAAGTTCAAAGGAAAAAGGTTCGAAGAAACGGTCACTTGAATACCTCTCCAGCCTCTTTGTACCAGAGGAGGAGGTCCAGGTGGCACATGGGTATTCCTATCTTCTCAGAGAAAGCCCTCATCTTACGCTCTATCTCCAGGTAGTTCTTCTTGTTGAGGGTTGTCGGTATTTCGTCGATAACATCCATAAGCTTCAGGTTCTTCAGTATGTGTCTATCCAGGATGGCCAGGTTTTCCCCGAGGCCTATGTTCCTAAGGTAGTGGCTGGCTTCCTTATACCCAAGGCCTTTGATGTTCTCCACTAGCCATTCCCTGGCCTTCTCCGGGTTAGAAAAGCCTGAGATTACATCCCGTATGGATCTGGCGGCGAAAAGCCCCCTGGCTTCGCAGATGTAATCGGCCTTCCTGTGGCTGAATCTGACCCCGACCAGCTCCTCCCTAATCTTATCAGGTCCGCAGCGTGTCAGCATGGATTTGCTTACCATGCGCTCTATGGCCGCCCAGCACGTCCTGGCCCTGGACTGGGGGGTGAGGAGGCAGAAGGCCAGCTCCCTGAAGAGGTCCTTATCGGTTCCTTCCTCCCAGATCTCATTGAACTCCTCAAGCCTGGCCTCTATAGTGCCCTTTACCGGCAGGTACAGGTCCTTAAGGTCTTTGATTCTGTCTGACTCCACCTTCTAGCCTTCGTTTACCCTGTATTTAGGCGTTTTCAGGAGTTTTTTGTCGGCGGATATGGGCGATTCATACTCTAAACCAGGCTGATCGCAATATTACCTATCCCCGAGGTGACGTGGATTCTAAGGGTTGGTCCTGGCTTGCCAAGGGCCTCATTCACATAAGCGTTCCCATTTCACTGCAGGCCTCTTCCCGTCTGGAGATCGCCTAGCCCCTGCTGGATGTAAACCGCGGCACCTACATCCCTGGGAAGCTTCAATATCAGCCGACCGACTCCTGACTGGGTGCTGGCATTAAGATCTCTGACCTATTTTCTTCCAATGTCTAGGTTATACCTCCAGTGCATGAGTTAACCACAGTGCTGATGAGGTCCACATCTACCAAATACACGGAACTATCTCCGGCCCCCAGGTTCAGCTTGAGGTCCAAGAGCACGTTACTTATCATTGAGCGGTATGTTCCTAATCGTACTTTACATCGATCTTCGATGACGTACTGCTGGATGGCCTGCTTCACCTGCAAGCTCCCCAGTCCTCCTCCCGAGGTGCTATAGGTCACCTCGGGCTTCCAGGAGGGCACATTGTAGACGAAGCTCCCTTCCATCACATCAATGGCTCCACCGGATGGGGTCAGCATGCCCACGCCCATGTCGATATTGGCGTTCATGGCCCTGGCACCTCCAAGGCTAACGGAGATTGTGAAGTTCCGGTTTTGCCCGCATGTACGCCCTGCCATCCCTGCTCCCCCTGGTTCTGAAGATAGCCCAGGCTTATAAGACTACCACAGCTATCAGCAGGGCTCAGGCCAAGTCTGATAACAAAGGTCTCATAAAAGAGGCCCTTTTAGTCTACTATTACATTAGTTTGCCTTAGATCCTAAATAGGCAAGCCTAACAGGGCAAAGATACCTATCATCTTGAGGCCAACGTAGAACATGAGGAGCACGAAGACCTTTCTTAAAGTAGCGCCGGGGACCATGTGGCAGACCCTGACCCCCAGTTGGGCCATGGGGACACTGGCCCCCGCCAAAATGGCGAGCTGATGGACGTCTATGTAGCCGACCGAGTAAGGCGGAAGGCCGGCTACTCCCATGCCGTTGAGTGCATAGGATATCACTCCCCCTATGGAGTTAAAGGCTATGGCCACGCTTGAGGTACCCACTGCCTGGTACATGTTAAATCCCATGGCCACGACCATGATGGGAATTATAATTACGCCGCCGCCTATGCCGCTCAACCCTGATATAAGACCAATGGGAAAGCCCCATAGCAGATAGTAAAGGTCGCCCCCCTTGGGCTTGCCCTCGCTTACCTTTGACATGGGTCTTATTTTATCGGCCTGAAGGAGCCTTATGGCTCCCGCTAGCACAACCAATCCAAAGATGACCTTGAGGGGTCCTGCCGGGGCATGGGCGGCGATGAAGCCTCCAACAAAGGCCCCGGCCACCCCGGAGATGCCGAGGGCTATTCCTGGCCTCCAGAGGACGGTGCCCATGTAGCTGTGGCCGTAGCATCCGCTGATAGCGGTAGGCAGTATCACGGCTAGGCTCGTGCCAAAGGATGTCCTGACGGCGATGTCCGGATCTACGCCCATGGAGGTGAGGACCCACAGCTGTATTGGGACCATGATGAAGCCGCCCCCAACTCCCAGGAGGCCGGAGGTAAATCCCACCACTAGGCCTGTGAGGAGGAGCGCCACGAGGCATGTCAGATGGAAATCCATACGATATTAGGTATTAAGCCCCAAATATCAAGCCAGAGGTTCAAGAACTAAGAGCTAGAGATCAGATCCGGGGCTATTTGATCCCTCCCCGGATCCCATCCATAGCTCTTCATCCTTATTAGACTACTACTATCTCGAATCCTTGCTGAAGGTACCTGGCAACGCTTGGGTGGCCCGACATCTCATCGCAGACCCTAAGCCCAGCTTCTTTTGCTGCATTCAGTCCCCCAAAGTTAGCAGAGCAGGTTCTGCAGACGCAGTCAATTAGACCCAGGTTCTTAGCCATCTGGTAGAGCTTGAAGTCAGGGTCCTTGGAATCCACGAAGCCCTTTAGGAGTGAAGTGGCAGTTCCTTCTATCACCACCTTCGGCTCAAACCCGCCCTCATCGTACATCCTGACGGCGTTCATGAGGACGTGCCTGAAGATCAGAGGATCATCCCTGAAGGCAAAGAAGGCTATCTTTCTGACCATTTCTAGTACCTCGAGGAAACCTCAAAGAATCCCCATGCCCTTATGCCTGGATGCGACGTCATCGGCAAGTCTGTCTAAGGCCTTGAGATCCTCCTCCTTGGGGTAGCCCTTGGCGATAACCGGTTGGAGCACCTCGACCTTCAGGTTGGATATAGCCTGGGAGATCTGCTCAGGCATCTTTCCTCCCCAACCGTAGGAGCCTATGATGGAGGCGAACTTAGCCTTGGGCCTCAGGGCATTGGCCAGAAAGGCAACGTAGATGGCTGCAGGGTGAGCTCCCGCCAGGACCGTCGGAGAGCCTACGACCACCGTGGCCGCATCCACTAAGGACTCGGCGATCTTTCCCACATCGCTTTTGGTTAGGTCATAAGACTGAACGAAGATTCCCCTGGAGATGAGGGCATCGGTGAAGTAATCGATCATGGCCTTGGTGGCCCCGTGCATGGATACAAAGGGGAGTACCACCTGGTTCTTGACCTTGTCCGAGGACCAATCTGCATATGCATCGAGGATAAACTTTGGATTCCTGTAGAGGGGCCCGTGACTTGGGGCTATCACCTCGGGGTTGATCTGATTAACCCTGGCCAGGTGCTTCTGTATCTGGGTCCTGAAGGGCATCATGATCTCGGCGTAATACCTCTTAGCGGACTTATAAACCCTGGCCTCGTCATTGGCATAAAGGTCGCTGGTGGCCAGGTGGGAGCCGAGAAAGTCACAGGTGAAGAGGACCTTGCTCTCAGGAACGTAGGTAAGGATGGTATCGGGCCAGTGGACCCAGGGGACGTGGATGAACTCGAGAGTCTTGTCCCCTAGAGAAACCTTTTCTCCATTCTTCACTTCCCTTACCCTATCCGGAGGAATGAGGCTGAACGCTACCAGAAGGTCCATGCATCTGGCCGAGGCCAGGATTTGCGCCTCAGGGTATACCTTTGCCAGTTTGGAGATAGCTCCGGAGTGGTCCTGCTCGGCGTGCTGGGAGACTATGTAGTCCAGCTTTCTTAACCCCAGGGACTCCAGGTTCTCCAGGAGGACGTCCACCATGGAGGTATCTACGCCGTCTATGAGGGCGGTCTTTTCGCTGCCTTTGACCAAATAAGAGTTGTAGCTGGTTCCATCGGGCAGGGGTATCAGGGCATCAAAGAGCCTCCTGTCCCAATCTATTGCCCCGACCCATTGTATCCCCGGCCCCACCTCCCTTACAAGAACCATCTAATTCACCTTCTCGAATTGGTCCTTGGTAGCTCCACAGGATGGGCAGACCCAGTCAGCTGGAAGCTCTTCAAAATGCGTTCCAGGCTTTACCCCGGAGCTGGGGTCGCCGACATCCGGATCATAGATATATCCACAGACGGTGCAAATGTATTTCTGGGCCATCTCCTTCACATCCATTAAACGGTCTTTATATAGCTATATTTGTCCCTTTTACTTTAAAAAGGATTGGAATCTCGTGGCTTTATTAAACGGAGTATTTTAAAAGGAGTAATCTTAAGGTTTTCAGCATACGAGCTTTTCAAAGCATTCCTGGCATACGATCTTTCCCTTGGCGGTTCTTCCGCAGATTTCCATGAAGCATTCTTCGCATTCCTGGCATATGAGCGAGGGATATATCCTGGCTTTCTCCGGCACAGGAAGGTCCACCTCTGTTACCGACAGTATCTCTTCATCTGGGGCGTTGATTATACGCTGTATGATCTCATCCCGCAGCCGATCAAACTCCTTTTTCTCATCAACGCTAAGCTCTCCCTTGAAGTACTTGCCCTTGAGTGCATCCATGCTCCCGGAAAAAAGGTCGCCTTTGAAGTAGATTCTGAGGGCTCTGTCTTTGTCATTACCCCTGGAATAGATGGTGAAGACCTGCTTTCCTCGGTTTTTGTAGATGAGGTTGCCCTTACCGAAGGTGCACCCTAAGATATCTTGGATGGCATCCACGCTGCAGGAACTATTCTCCACTACGGCTACCAGCTCCTCGTCTTCAGATCTGGGATAGTGCTCTTTAACGTACTTGGAGACCCTGTATCCAATGGCAAGTCCTGGGCAAAGGTGCCCATGGAACTCCACAGCTTTTCTGAGATCTTCGTCCATAATTTCACCTGTTTTCTAACCTTTCATCGCAACGATCCAGCTAAAATGGCTTCAGGGAATAGTTCTAGAAGCCCTTTCCTTATCCATCACCCTCGCTCCAGGGGCTTATATAGTTAATTAAGAATCTCTCTTAAGCTCTTGAAGGGCTTCCTCAACTCCCTCCAGCCCGTTCCTAAGAGATTCCCTGTACCGCTCGAACATCTCTATCTTCTCCTTCCTGCTCAAGAACCTCCTCACTTCATGGCCTCCAACATGGTGTTCGTGCATCTTTCTACCGCAGCAATATCCTTCTTGCATTCTCGTATCACCTATAGTGCCTGACTATCAACTGGAACGTATTTAAGCTACTAAGATCAAGGTGAGCTTTCCTGCATCATAGTTAACGAAAACCATCTTCGTGGCCAGATCGATCTTGGCAGTACTTACGCCTCCCAGGGCTTTCAAGGATTTTTCTACTGCTCCAGCACAGCCGGCACAGGTCATGCCGGTTATCTTCACTTCAGCCTTTTTATTATCAGCCATATCTCATCATTTCCAGAAACAATTAGTGCTTTAAGATTAAATGCCATCTCCATGATTTATAAGAAATTCATCGGGCTTAAGTTAATCTTTGAACGAAGGCTTTCTGCCTCTTCCTTCACCCGTTTACTTTGCTGCTTTGATCCGGAGTTTTATTGCCATCTGCCACTCAGTCAGCGACCTTTTGATCTACTGGCCTACGCTTGGCAAAAGTCTTGATAAGAACCTCGCTCAGAGTTGGGTGAATGACATGAGATCTTATCATGGGCATCATATCCTGGCGGTCGGTGTTCATGAGGTAGACGGTCTGATGTATCAGATACGATGCCTCGGGCCCGACCACTGAGCACCCCAGGACCTTCCTTGAACCCTCCTCGACGATGGCCTTGACCATGCCGTCATCCTTCTCTAGCCATAGCAGCACCCATGGCTGTCTCCGAGTACCTAGCTATCCCCACCAGGATCTTGAGACCTTGGGCACTGGCCTCGGCCTCCTTTATCCCCACGGCAGCGACCTCAGGGTAGGTGAAGATGGCGTGGGGTACGGCGTGGAAGTCGGCCTTCTGCCTGCCATCAAATATGTTTCTTACCATCAGGTCTGCCTCGTAGTTGGCGGTATGCCTGAACATATTCCTACCTATGGCATCGCCTATGGCCCATACTCCAGGCTATGTGGTCTCGAAATACCCATTTACCAGAATCCGCCCGTGGGCATCGGTCCTAACCCCAGTGGCCTCCGGCTTCAAAAGATCGGAGTTTGGTTTTCTTCCCGCCGCCACGAGCACACCCCCATGTACCTGGAAAGGGCCTTCCTAACGATGCTCGATATCTCGGGCTCCTCGGTATCCAGGATCTCAGGGCTTCGGCCTAGGAGGACGACTCTGGATCCCATAGCTGAGAAGAAGTGGGCGTACTCGCTCCCACGTAGCCGCCACCGATGATTACCAGGTCATTGGGCAGCTTTTCCAAGGCCAGGAGGGAGGCGTTGTCCAGGTATCCGGCCTCGGTTAGGCCTGGGATGGGGAGAATCATAGGGCTGGCACCCGTGCCTATGACTATCCGTGGGGCGGTGATGGTCCGTTCCCCCACCCTCATGGTGAGGCCACCCGTAAACTCCGCCGCCTCCTTGAAGCGGGTGATATCAGTGCTGGACTCCACTATCTTCTCAAGAAGCTTTCTCTTCTCTGAGATGTAGGACCTCGTGCGGTTCATGATAAACGGATAGTCAACGCCTTCAAGCCTGGCATCGATTCCTAAGCAGCATGCCCTCTGAATCGATCTCGCCATATTTGCAGGCTGTATGAGGAGCTTGGAGGGTTAGTGGTTATCTATCCTTCTCTGATCTATAATAGATCCCGTGAGTTTGTGTAACACGCGTGATCAAATACCATCTTCCCTAGAGGAATGTAGCAAGTATCGGCTACATCAGGCTCCTCGTCCACATTGATCTTTATGAAGGCGCGCCTACCCTGCATGGGTCTCACCTCTTCATCGGAGAATGTGGCCTCATACAGCTTTTTGCACCAACAGCAGTAATCTCCCACAATATCAAGGATTTCCAGTTTATCCTGGTTCATGGATAGAGCCATGCATTCGTCATAGTTGTACACTTTATAGAGGGTGTAGAACTATCAGGCAAGGCCATTCCGATGGCTACTACCATAACGATATAAGCCAATGCTAATTAAAACGTTAACCGTTTCGCTATCCTTCCTCCTTATCCTGTTTCAAATCATAGACTTCCAATATTACGAATTAGTCAGTTTCCTAGGTAAAAAGCCGGAATTGAGGCCTTAATCGGACTCATAACCTGGTCTTTAACTCTGCCTGGCCAAGAGCATGAGCAGCATTGCACCTGGCAGTGCTGTTGTCGTCCTTCAGTGCCTGGATCAGGGTGACCGGCGACCCGATCTGATGCCTTGGAATCCGTTAGTTCTCCCGGAGCTTCTGCAGCGTTCGCTCTGTGCCAAAGATACTTTCGCTTTGGTACCATGGTGGAGTGGACCCCTCCGAGTGGACA
>DAXJ01000107.1:39770-53149 GCA_002506335.1 Methanosaeta sp. UBA114 | reverse complement strand
TCCACACCAAGGATTATATCGAGGCTGTGAAGGCAGAGAGGCCCAATTTATCATTCGGCCTGGGAGACATGGATACTCCGGTCTTCAATGGCATTTACGATGCATCCAGGCTCATCGTAGGCGGAAGTATCCAGGCCGCAGAGGCCATGATCTCAGGCGATAGTACTAAGGCGTTCAACCTGGGTGGAGGGCTCCACCATGCATTCCCCTCCAAGGCTGGGGGTTTCTGCGTCTTCAACGACCCCGCCCTGACCATCCATACCCTGAAGAAGAAATTTCAGAGGGTTTTGTATATCGACATCGATGCCCATCATGCCGATGGCATCCAGGACATTTTTTACCAGGACCCAGGGGTCCTCAAGATATCAATGCATGAGTCAGGAAAGTATCTCTTTCCGGGCACCGGCTTCATAGAGGAGGTGGGCTCCGGCCCAGGCAGGGGCTACACCGTAAACCTGCCCATGCCCAGGTACTCAGGAGATGAAGCTTATCTTCGCGCCTTCGATGAGATCGTCCCTGCACTCTTCTCCTGGTTCAAGCCCGATGCTGTGGTGGCCCAGATAGGCGTGGATACCCACTACTCTGATCCTCTGACCAGCTTGAGGGTCAGCCTCCAGGGTTACTCTTCCCTCGTAAAAAGCATAATAGACCTAGCAGATAAATATGCAGAAGGCAGGCTCCTGGCACTGGGTGGAGGGGGCTACAGCATAAGGGCAGTGCCCATAGCCTGGGCCTCGGCATTCCAGATGATGCGGGGAAAGAGCCTATGTTATCTGTCCCAAAACTGGGTTGAGATGTTCCAACTCGAGACCAGGATTGAGCCCATATCCCTGGAGGATCTGGCACCCGGAGGAAGGCCGGAGGTAGGACAGTGGATATGCAGCCAGCTTAACGAGGTCTTAAGCGGCCTGAAGAGCATACTTCACGACATCCACGATGGCCACGGGTTGACTTTTATACCCCAGGAGGAGATCCTCCCTTAAGATGGAGCTTCACATAGAAGGAGAGGTCGAATTCGAGGTTGAGGAAGGTGTCTTCTACAACCCCAAGATGATCCTCAACAGGGACATAGGCATCCAGGTGCTGAAGGCCCTTTCTATCTCAGAATATCTCGATGCTCTTTCGGCCAGCGGCATAAGGGGTCTGAGGGCTGCCAAGGAGGCCCGCGTAGACAAAGTAATGTTAAACGATATGAGCCCCGCGGCCTGTGACTGCATTGTCAGAAATGCCGACAAGAATAATCTGACTAACTGCGATGTTTACTGCTGCAATGCCAATGTCCTCCTTCACAAGAGGCACTTCCAAGCCGTGGACCTTGACCCCTTTGGCTCTCCCTCGCCGTTCATCTCTGCCGCCGCCAGATCGGCCAGGGAGTTTCTCTTCATCACCGCCACAGACACCGCCCCGCTATGCGGCGCTCATTTCCAAAGCGGTGTCAGAAAATACATGGCCGTGCCCATAAGGACCGATTACCACCATGAGATGGGAGCAAGGATTCTATTGGGGCTGGCCGCCAGAGAACTAGCACGCCTGGATAAAGGGATGGAGACCATCCTCACCCACGCCACGGACCATTATGTCAGGACCTACCTTAAGGTGATCAAGGGCGCGGATGCCGCCAACAGGACCCTGGAGGAGATGGGATACGTGGAGAGCTGCCAGACCTGCGGCGGGTTTTGGACCAGGAGAGAGCCGAAGCCTGCCGGGTTCTGCAGCGCCTGCGGCTCCAGGACGTATATGGCAGGCCCCCTCTGGCTTGGAAGGATCCAGGATAAGAGCCTGGTTGGAAGAATCGCGCCGGCCATGGAGGAGAGGAGGGCCAGAAACCTTTTGGAGGCCTGCGCCTCGGAGTTGGAGCTGCCCATGTACTACGATTACCATCGTATCTGCGATCGATTGGGCCTGACACCGAAGAAGGCCCAGGTCTTGATAGAAAGGCTTCGCGCCTCAGGATGGAAGGCTTCTAGAACTCATTTCAGTGGAGTCGGCATAAAGACAGATGCTGGCATCGCCGATATGGAAAAGGAGATGTTGGCAGCCAAGTAGGGCCACCAATTTATAAAAGATTCGCCGTTTGCACACCACCTAAAACTTAATAAAGGAGAAGATACATGATAGTGGTAGCTGCAAGGTGCAGCTCGAGCGGCACGAGGTGACGTTTATTACCCCCTTCATTGCTACTCCCTTTCGCATCTCGTGCCATCCCTTCTAAATTAAACTGACAGACCATGCTTTCATCCTGGGAGGAACTATAGTGGCTATTACTATTTTATCGCGAGCCAGGGTCCCAGCACCCTGGCCGCCTTCATCAACACCCTGCCACACATAGCCGCCACTACCTTCCGCCAGGTATATACCGAGGGCAGGAGAGATCTCGCCAGGGGCTATACATAGGGCCTTTTTATCTTCACAACTCACTAGGGGAGGTATTTTTGAGGGTGGAGAGGTTTAGGGTCATTAAGAGCATCGCCCTGGGGTTTATCATATACTCAATCAGCTCCTAATTCTTCAGGCCCCTATGAGCGCAAAAGCATAAAATAGTCCCGGAGAGCTACTGCCCACTATGAAGATAGCTCTAGTTGGAGGTACAGGAGACATAGGCACGGGCTTTGCCATGCGGTGGGCAATAGCTGGCCATGACGTGATCATAGGCTCCAGAAAGGCAGAGAAGGCCATGGAGAGCGCCAAGGGCACCCTGGACCTTTTGGGAGGGGCAGGCGGGAAGGTCCGGGGCATGGACAACGCCAGAGCCATAAAAGCCGGGGAGGTCATAGTCCTGGCCGTACCCTACGAGCACCTGAACTCCGTCACATTGGGTCTCAAGGACGCTTATACAACGCAAATAGTGGTCTCGCCTGTGGTCCCCATGGAATACTCGGGCAAGTTCTTCAAGTTCGTCCCGCCGATGGAAGGCTCGGCCGCGATCCAGGCCAAGGGACTTCTACCTGATAGCGTAAAGCTCGCCTCCGCCTTCCACACCATAAGCGCCTCGGCCCTCCAGGATAAAAGCAGGGTTCTTAAGGGCGATACCCTGATCTGCGGCGACGATGCCGAGGCCAAGGAAGTTGTTAAGGCCCTGGCCAAGGATATCAAGGACCTAAGGCCCATCGATGCCGGACCCCTGAACGCTTCATCCATGGTCGAAAGCCTGACACCCATGCTTCTAAATATCGCCAGACGCAATAAGATGAAGGACGCGGGGATAAAAATAGTGGAGGAGAGGCAGATCTAAAGCGCATACGTCAAAGCATGCGCATCAGATTGCTCATCATCTCAGTGGGGTTGATGAGCCCCATCCTCTGCCATATGAGATAGATTCCCACAAAGGTGCCTGCCATGGCCCCCAAGTTGGCCATGGCAGCCACCAGTATCACCTTGAAGAACCTGTTTTTCATCATATCGTCGAAGCTCTCAGCCTGAGCCAGAGCCCTCAGATCACTAACAGTGGGCTTAAGCTTCCAGGCCTCCACCATCCCGGCAAACCAGCCCGCAGCTACCAGGGGGTTCAAGGTGGTCATCCATGCCACTCCTAGGGCGGTCATAGCCGATAGCGGGTGGCCCCTGGCCAGGACTACGCCAAATGCGCTCAAACCTCCTGTGACTATGAACCAGATCCCCAGGGCCAAGAGAATCTTCTGGCTGGACCCGGCCGATAGGATGAGCAGTATAAAAGTTAAGATGATAAGCAGTGTGACTGCAGCTCCAAAGACCTTGGAAAAGGTGATCCTCTTCTTGGGCTTGGTCTTCAGATCCTCGATCTCCGGTATGGACTCCGGATGGGCCAGGTACTTGCTTATGCCTCCCCTGTGCCCGGCACCAACCACCGCCAGGACCTTGCCCTCCTTGGATAGCTGATAGAGATTTCTGGCGATATAGGCATCCCTCTCATCCACCAGCACCTGGGCGGCCGAGGGAGAGACCTTCCTGAACTCAGAGATCATCTGGGAGACCACATCTTCCTGCGTAATGTTATCTATGTCCAGGTACTCCTCGCCCGACCCGACGGCCACTGGCACCATGGCCGCCATGAGCCGTATCTTATCCACGATGCCCATGGCCGACCAGAACCTCTGAATGGTTATGCCCACATCCCTGTCCACCAGGGCCACCCTGGCTCCGGATTTCCTGGCAGCTTCTATAGCCGCCAGCATCTCAGAGCCGGGCTTGACCCCAAGCTCGGATCCGATCTTCTTCTGGATATAGGCCAAGAACCACTGGACCAGGACGAAGTAGATCTTGCCCCCTGATAGAAGATCAGAGATCTTGACCTCCTCAGCCCCCTCCTGACCGGTCAGGGCCCTGTACCTGGCAGGGCAAAGCTCCACGGCCACGATATCAGGCTTATTCGCCCCTATAGCCGCCGTGACCTCCTGGATACTCTTCTCAGAGACGTGGGCGGTGCCCACTATCACTACTTCGTGGAGCTCTCCTGTTGTCGAGTTCCCAGTGACTGGGATAACCGGGCTGCAGGCCGGCCCTTTTACATCGCTGTTGGTTTCCAAATCCATTACCTACCTCTATCTAGAGTGGCTGAGCTCTATGGCCCTGACCAGGTCCTCCCTGGAGAGGATGCCTATCAGGTTCCCGCCATCCACCACTGGAAGCCTGCGGATGCCCAGCTCGCCCATGCGCTTCATGGCAGCTGAAGCATCTTCATCTGGGCCTATAGTATAAATCTTCCTCACCATGACGTCTCCAACCGTGGTGGTGGGCCTCAGATCCACGGGCACCTTCTTGATGTCCTCCACGGTGACCATGCCCACCATGGAACCACCTTTGACCACCGGGTAGCCCCTGTGCTTGTCCGTGAACATGCGCTCTGTCAGGCCCGTAAGGCTGACATCGGGAGAGACGGTGTGAAGGTTGGAGGACATGATGTTTCTAACCTTTATCCCATCCAGGCTGACGGTCATAGACGTTATCCTCTCCTCCTCTGAGGCTCCTATGTAGATGAAGAAGGACACCACTAGAAGGAGGAGGTTCAGGGAAAAAATGCCCAGTATTCCCATGATCACCGCGAACATCCTTCCAAGGCTTGCAGCACGACTGGTGGCCTTGATATAAGACATATGCTCGGCAAACCAGGCTCTTAGGACCCTTCCACCGTCCATGGGGAAGGCAGGGAGGAGGTTGAAGGCCATCAGGGTGATGTTGATGATGCTAAGGGTCCAAAGGAGGACCGAGATGGGTCTCCTGGCGCCCACCGTCATCGCTGTCCAGTAGTAGGCGGCTATACATACGATACCTAAAACGCCGCTGACCAGAGGCCCTGCTATGGCCATCTGCATCTCCAGGCGAGGATCCCTGGGTATATCCTCCATGGCAGAGACCCCTCCGAAGAAATAGAGGGTTATGCTCCGTATCACTATGCCGAACTTCCTGGCTATGTAAGAATGGCCCAGCTCGTGGAGGCCTACGCAGACGAAGAGGAGGATGGCAAATGCCAGGGAGTATGCCCATCGTACTGAGGAGGGCTGTACATTTCCAAAACCGTAATCACTCCCAAAGAGAGGTACACTAGTGGTGCCGAAGACCAGAGCCACCCAGAGGATGATGGCTAGAAAGGTTATGTGAAGGCGAATAGGTATGCCCATGAGCTTACCTATCTGGAAGGAGGAGTGCATGATACTAGCCTACCCACAACATTAATAGGTCTTTTGACAATTTATTCTATTGAAATAAAGCAACGAATAAAAACCTAAGGCATTTGGCCGAATAGATAGGTGAGCGGGTAGGAGAGTGGGGGTTCAGTGTGGATTCCAAAATTAGCATTACCCGCTCGATTTATGGATGGGAGGAGATTGAGATATAAATCTTTCGAGAGCAGAATATGAGCACTTTTACTTTCTTCGAAGATCCACCAGGTACTTGATCTGAGAACTGTTCTCAGCCATGCTGACCGCAGTATAAGCCTCCATCAAATTCTTTCCTAAGGCAAAGACCCCGTGGCCCCATGCCACGCAGGCCCTATGGTTTGTCAGGGCAGAGGAGACGTTTTTGTCAACTCCGCGGTCCCAAAGCCTCCAGCAACTATGGGCATATGCCCCAGAAAGTAAAGCCCTTCTCCCTCCACAGGCTATATGAACCCATCCTCCAGGAGTGAAAGGGCAACAGCATAAGGAGAATGGGTGTGAATTATGGCCCCGGTAGAAGTCGCCTGGTAGGCGGCCCTATGAACGCAGGACTCAGTGCTAGCGGTGATGCCTTTTGGGCACGATTCGGCTAGGCCCACGGCCACCGGCCTGATCTTCGCCCATCTCATCCAGCATGGAGCCTGCGCAGGTGATGATGATCTGGCCCCCGGCTCTGACGCTTATATTTCCGAAGCGAGATGCAGTAAGACCTGCATAGACGATCTTTCTGCCAAAGTGAGAGATCTCATTCCAGACGCCGTCACATATACCTCCGTCATCGAATCACGACCTTGGACGGAGGTGGAAAGGGACCTTGCGCGAGACCGCCTCACCGTACTCTCCCTCCAGGTCAACCTCTATCTCGTAGCTTCCGGGCGCAAGAAGGCTGGTGTCCAGCCAGGTGGAATAGGTGCCATTGTTGTCAAAGTCATCCATGGACATCTCCATGCTGTCTCCAGGTCCCCTGACTACGGACTTTACCTCCTTGACATCCCCATAGGCCCTGGCCTCTATGACCACGGGGTCTCCCACCGTAGCACTGGTGATGCTTAGATCCACGGCCTTGAGCTCAGCGCCCATGGACCCCAGGCGGCCCATCTCTTCCAGGGCCCTGGTAAGATTGAGGGACCCAGACCCGTAGACGTTGTCGGGTTCAGGGTCTCCCAGGTCGTCGGCGGTCTTTACCAGGACCCTCTTGATATCAGCGGGCTTCAAATCGGGCTCTGCCTCCAGTATCAGGGCTGCGGATCCCGAGACCTGGGGCACGGCCATGGAGGTGCCGCTGACGGGACTGTAATCGTTGACAGATCCGGCCATGGCCGAGACCACATCCACCCCCAGCGTCACCAGATCGGGCTTGACCTCGCCCTCGGGCGTAGGCCCCCTGGAAGACTTCTCGAAGATCACACCCTTATTATCGATGGCACCAACGGTGATCACCTTGCTCGCATCTCCAGGCATGACTATGGAGGCAGGATAGGGGCCAGAGTTTCCTGCCGCCACCACCATAGTGATGCCCTTATCCACCACGTTGTTGCAGGCATCGTCCAGGATGGAGTTTCCCTCGGAGGGGCCTTCGCCGCCCACGCTGAAGGAGATGATCTTTATACCATACTTATCCTTGTTCTCCAGGCACCAGTCCAGGGCCTTTATGGCATCAGATAAGTAGCATGCTCCGTCCCTGTCCATGACTTTGACCACGACCAGCTTGACATCGGGCGCCACCCCCGGCACCTCTCCCCCCCCTGCGACGAGGCTAGCGCAGTGGGTGCCATGGCCGTTGTCATCGTAAGGCTCTGTCAGGCCGTTGACGAAGTCCTTGAAAGCTATGATCTTGTTACTTCCCTGAAAGGAAGCGTGGTGGAGATCAATGCCCGTATCTATGAGGGCCATGATCACCCCGTCGCCCTTGAGATCGTGGCCTTTCCTCGGATCATCCACCTTGAACGGAACCTCGGACCCGGAGAACTTTCCAGGAACCGCCAGAACCTTGAGCTTCTGGTCCTTGTAGACACCCTTGACGCCCTTAGTCTTGGCCAACTCTGAGATCTTATTTCCTGGAACCGTAAGAGAACTGCCAGGTAGAATCTTGAAATTGCTGGCTCCAGGCTCTGAGGTCAGATTGCCATCGTGGAGGACTATCACCTTCTGATCTTCAGAGGTCTTCCTATCCAGAGTATCCTCGATGTGGTCCCCATCCATATCGTTTGGATCCTGGATGGTGATATTGTCTATCACCTTTCTGGCGGTGTTTCCGTCTTTATCCACGGCTATGATGATCACGGGATAGATGCCAGCCGGAAGGTTGGAGCCGCAGTAGCCCGTGTACCTGTTATCCTTGTCCAGGTCCAGCATCAGATTGACGCGCCTGCCAACCATGGCGTAGACGGTCCTGACCCCCGATGGATCGAAGACATAGGCGTTAATCTCAGATCTGGGATCGCCGCACCTCATGGCCAAGGTGGAGATGCTGCCACCGTAGATGACCGGAGTGCTCTCGTCCGCAGAGCTCCCCTTGAGCATGGGGCTTACCTCGGACTGAAACCACCTAGAGGCCTTATTCCCATCCAGGAGACCAGCGCCAAAAGCAGAGCTAGCTATGCACGCCAGAAGGATAAATGTGAAGATATAGCAAGATCTCACGCTTGAGACCCCGCTAATATCCTTCAGGCTTCTTAAAGCTGCTGGTATCCTAGCTAGAGACCAACCACCTCAATCTGAAGGACATTGGAGAAGTTCTTGGTGGCCCCTGGGGTAGACGCCTGCAACGTCACGTCGTAGGTTCCTCCAGCCACATTGGCCTTCCAGATGCCAGAGTAGACATCGCTGCCCTCGGAGGCCTGCTTCAAGGCAATCTTACCCATCAGACCTCCGTTGGAATCCCTGACGATGGCCAAGCAGCTGAAGCCTTCTATGCCTTCGGAGGGCAAGGCCCCTAGCCTGGCCACACCGCTGGACTTGTCGATTTTGGCAAAGCTCTGAGGTGAGCCAAAGCCGCAGGTAGCACAGCCCTTGGTGGTCAGCTTGATCTCCTGGGTGGGCTTTGATGTGCCATTTCCTGCGCCTCCTATAGCGTTACCCGCGCTTTCAACGCTCATAGAGGCGGCCGAAGGTGCCTTGCCCTCTCCGAAGACAGCGATTATGTTCACATCATCGCCAGCTCTGGCCGGGTTTGGCACCGCCTTGATATCGACCAGGCTAATGTTGAGCACGGGCTGGTTCTTGAGCCAGTCCTGCCAGGTATAGACCCTAGCATCATATCCTCCAAGCATCATGGCGAACCAGACAAGGGAGGCCTTGATGCCGGTGTTGGTGAAGACCACCACTGGCTTGCCCTTATCGAGCCCCGAGAAGAGCTCTTTTAAAGAGGCATCGCTCTTGATTCTCTTTCCATCCAGAACTTGATCGTAAGGAAGGTTCTGAGCTGAGAGAATAGTCCCCTGCTGATACTCAAGTTCGGTCCTGGCATCCACCATCTGAGCCATATCACTCTTGACGTAGTCGTAGGTGGACAGGAGGCTGGAGTTCACGGCAGGGATGTATATGGTGCTGGGTAGTGTCTTAGGAGAGGACTCGGTGGGCTTCTTGGCAGCCACCCAGTCATCTATGGTCCCATCCATGAGCCTCACGTTATCATGGCCCAGGTGCTTCATCATCCAGTATACAAAGGTGGAAGCTGAAGGTCCTCCGCCGCAGGGCTGGCACTCGCCGTAGATGACCACATAATCATCCCTGGTGATACCGGCGTTGCCTAGCGTCCTAGCCAATTCGGAGATGGAATTCAAGGATCCGTCTTTCTTGAGGAAGTCAGTATAGGGAATGTTGACGGCCCCGTCTATGTACTCAGTGGCCTCAGGGCTTATGTCCAGAAGTACCTCTGCATTCTGGACCTCTGAGAGAGGTGCCAGCATGGCCGAGGCAGACTCGCCCCTCTTTATGAAACTATAACCAGAATCCACTCCGGAAGAGGCACCGAGCGCACCAGAGACGCTTGAGATCAGGGTGTTATCAGCCCCAAAAGACATATCCGAGCTGCCTGCGCCTGCCGACCTGCTGCCTGTATTATCAGACTCGTCCGAGCCGCTTGAGCCCGAGGAATCAGATGCACTCTCGGAGGAACCGCGCTCCGAGGTTGGCTGGGATAAACCCGACGATTCGTTCTTGGAGTTGAACCGGATCTTCCTCTGGCTCTTGGGATCCATCTGGTTATTGGCGATAACCTCTTGGCTGCGCCCAACGGAATCGCCAGACATGAAGTTGTTTACCTCCTTATTCCAGGCCTCGTCCTGATTGGCGGAGTTGTCGCCGCACACCGCACACCCGGCGCTGGCCTGAGAGATAAAAGCCGTTACCAGCACTAAAAGGGCTAAGGCAGCTGAGCCCAAGTCCGTTCTTGATATCATCAGAAACCCCCCGTATTAGCTCGTATTTTGGCGCTCAAGCCAGTCCATCCAGGTGTAGACCTTTGCATCGTATCCCATCATCTCCAAGGCGAACCAGATCATGGAGGCCTTAACGCCGGTGGTGGTGTATACTACAACAGGCTCGCCCTTGCTGAGGCCCGTGAAGGTCTTCTTCAATGCAGCCTCGTCCTTGATCCTTCCATCCTTGGAGATCACAGAGTCATAAGGTATGTTGATGGCCCCCGGTATAGACCCTGATCCGTATTCCTTGAAGGACCTGGCATCCACGATCTGGGGCTCGCCGAGCTTGACGTAGTCGTAGGTGGCGAAAAGATCGGTGTTTGGCGACGACTCGTAGGACGCTGTGTCCCTGGTGGACGACTGATTCACGATGGTCCCATTAGCAGCTGCCCAGTCCCTTATAGTCCCATCCATGAGCTTGACCTTGTTGTGGCCCAGGTACTTCATTACCCAGTAGGCGTAGGTGGCCACCGAAGGACCACCGCCACATGGCTTGCACTCGCCGTAGATGAGCACCGAGTCGTTCTTGGAGATGCCTGCATCGCCCAGAACAGCTGCCAGCTCAGGCACCGACTTTAAGGTGTTGTTGGTGGTGAAGTTGAGATAATCAATATGTATAGCTCCATCGACGAATACGGAGGTGCCATCGCTCACGTCTAGGAGGACGTCGTAGTACGAGGCATCCAAAACGGGGGCCAGCATGCGAAGGGCACTGTTGCTCCTACGAACCTCGGTATCCTCAGGAGCTGTGCTTGCCGTGCGCTCATTCGGCTTTACTTTGCCCCCCTGGGCCTTGATATCGGAGGCATTCTCAGCTGGAGCCTTGGAGGAGGAGGAAGATTCATTCGAAGAAACCTCATCTGAGGAAGACGCCCTCAAAGATGTTGAGGAACCGTTGAAGCCGGATACCGGCATATTCCACCTCTTCTGCCTGGACACCTGAGGCCAGTTGGTGTTTAATGCCGCCTGTTGCTGCTGTTGAGCCGTGGTGTTGCCTATGGCATCCAGCTCAGCCAGCGCATTCCATCCGCTGTCGTCGCTGCAATGGGTTGGGTCCAGCATCTTGCACTCCTGTCCATGAGCCCCGTGGGTCAGGGCTAGAAGGGCCAAAAGCCCGGCGCCCATGACCAGGGATGTGATCCGCACGCTATTTTTCAACATGAGATTCCCCCTTCATCCTAGATTAGATTTAGAAGCGTCAAAATCATAGCTACCCCTGGGCATCAGATCCAGCTGACCCAGGTCCTCCTTACCCTCGTGCCCTCTAGCATCCACTAAGGTGATGATCAGATCATAAGTGCCCGGATCCAGGAGGGCCGTGACCAATGAACCTGAATAATAGCCTCCAGAGGACACCATGCGCACATACCCGCCAGCTTCAGTCCCCTTAGAGCCTACCACCTTCACGGAGACCTGGGAGAGACCGTACTTGGACTCTACCTTGACCTTTATCGCCACGTTATCCCCGACTCTGGCCTTGGAGGGAGATATCCTCTTGTCCAGAATGCTGATGAGCTTTACCTGTCCGCCCATCAGAGGATACTTATCTGAAGATGCATCGCCTACCTTATAAGGAATATCCCCAATGCAGTCGCTTCCAGGCTCATCCTGGCCAGGGCCGCTAAGGCTGTCTTGGCCCTGGTAATCGCTCCACAGGTTGCCCCCTGCTGGATAGGTGGCATTCCAAGTGTTCTTGCCACGATCATCGGCCTGGACCACGTTTTCTATGAGGCGGTTGCCGTAGAAGCGATTTTTGCCTGACTCGACGAAGATGCCGGTCTGGCTATCGGAGATACTGTTTCCAGCTACGAGGTTGCTATCGGAGCTTCCCTGGATCTGGAGGCCGTACCTATTGTTGCCCGAGACCTTATTGCCCCTCAGGGTGTTTTTGGGCGAGTCCATCAGAGTTATGCCCGCCACGGTGTTGTTGGCTACGGTATTGTTGAGGAGGAAGTTCCCGTGACAGTTGAACCTCATATCCACACCCGAGTTGGTGTTGTTGGCCATCTTGTTGAGCTTTATAACATTGCCGGAGCAGCCTGTGAACATGTAGAGGCCGTACATGTTTCCCTCCAGGGTGTTGCCTGACACGGTGTTGTTGTTGCAAGATGGGAACATGTTGAGTCCATAGGCTCCATTGTAGCAGGCCACGTTGTTGCGTATGGCATTATCGTTCGAATTGGATAAGTATATACCGTACCATCCCTCGCCACCCAGACCGTTGTAAGTGGCGATATTATCTTCGATGAGATTGCCGTCCGAGAAAAGCACAGCAAAGCCGTCCTGGTTGCAGCGGGTGGCGTAGTTCTTAGTGATGGTACAGTTCTTGACATGGTCCAGATGGATTCCGTAGAGACCATACTTGACGGTAAACCCTGTGATGTTGACATCGTCGGCAGTTATGCTTATGCAGGCACCGCTATCGTTAGCGTTGACCGTGGCCCCGTCACCTACAAGGTTTAAACACTTATCCACGACCACGGGATCGTAGCTACCCGGGCCCACCAGAAGGGTGTCTCCCGGTGAGGCTGAACTGATAGCTACCTGGAGATCGGAGCTGACCTTTATAGTCGAGGCTCCGGCCCACGATGCCAGGGCTACGAGGATCAATGCCGTACAGACCAAGGGGATACTAATTCTCAAGCAACCACCGTCCAGAAGAGCTGTTGAGTGGTTAATAAAACTAACCAACCAGGCTGTATAATAATGGATTGCACCTATAAAGCTAATAAAAGGCTAAACTGCGCCCTGGAGATCCCTGACGGGTTTATACAAGCGATAGGTGAACGCAAGCCTTTTTATTCCCCCGACCCTACACTTCCATTGAGGTTATTGGTTTGAGGTACTGGTTCGCGCTCATCTGTATAATAGCCCTGGTTGGGGCTGCGACGGCTGGCCAGTTCAAGGCCAAGCTGGACGTAGACGCTTACGTAGACAAGAATAAGGCCGACGAGAGCTTCAGCGATGGAAGTACCCTATGGGCCACGTCCTACGACGGCATCTCTGAGAAGGAGGCTTATCTGGGATTCATCAACACCCTAGGCTCAGAAGGGATATTCACCCCCGAGGCCCTCAAATCGGCGTCCCTGAAGGTGTACGTCTCGGAAGTGGAGAAGCCGGGCAAAGTCGATGCCTGCCTGCTACACGGAGCCACCTTGGACACACTGACCTGGAACGATACGGAGACATACTACCGGAACATACGCTCTAGCGTCGACATCTCCAAGGCAGGGGAGTACACAATAGATGTCACCCACTTGATGAGGAAGGCTGTAGAGGTCTGCACTGAGGGATGTCCTTACTCCATAGTGCTCGTCGCTGA
>DAXJ01000107.1:36941-39452 GCA_002506335.1 Methanosaeta sp. UBA114 | reverse complement strand
TTTAACCTACCGCACAGAGGACTAAAATATAGTATTAAAGGCTGGACATGAGAAAGACCTTCCTGGCCCTGACGCTTCTGCTTCTGACGTCTTTACTGATAGACGAAGCCCTGGCTGCCCAGGAGGTCATCTTCATCAAGTCACCGGGCTGTCACAAGTGCGCTTCAGCCCAAAGGACCCTGGGCAATATCTCTGCCACGGAAAGCATCAACATCACCGAGTACGATTACTTCTCGGATGAGGGCAAAAAGTTCATCAAGGCCCACAAGACCAAAGATGTGCCCGCACTGATCATAGGCGGCCAGGTCATCAATTATAGGGACTACGATGAAGACACCGGTAAGCTGGACCGGATGATCAGAGCGGCTCTGAAAGGGAAGCGTCTCGACCTGATCGCCAATCAAAGCTCAGAGGCAAAGGAGAAACTGGATCTGAGTAAGATATCAACCTCCTCACTCATGACGGTCTTTGGCGCAGGCTTTTTTGCCGGCTTCAATCCGTGTCTTCTGGGCATTCTGGTCTTTCTGTCAGCCACGGTGTTATCGTCCTCGGGCAGGAGGAGAGATCTGATAACCATGATAGTTGCCTTCTCGGCGGGGATCTTCGTCATGTACCTGCTCTTTGGCCTGGGAATGCAGCGCCTCCTCCAGGCCAAGGTTGTCGCCGATAGCTTCAGGTACATACTGACCGCATTTCTAATCATTATGGGGCTGACTCAGATTGAGGATGCAATAAGGCTGAACTCTGGGAAAGACTCCCTCTTCAAGACGACAGAAGGGATCATGGATTATTTCAAGGCAGGAGCTTCCCAGGGAAAGATCAGCTCCTACTTCCTGATAGGTGCGCTCTTCTCCCTGGTCAAGTTAGCCTGTGTTAGCGCCGTATACCTCGCGATACTGGATGCGATATCCAGCAAGAACTATGCTGAGGGCGTCACCTACCTGATCTTTTACAACCTAGGGATACTTGCGCCTATTCTTATCCTTGGTACCTTCATTGCTCTAGGTACGAGTCCCGAGAAGATCGATAAGTTCAGAAAGGACTATAGAGCGGCCATAAGGCTCTTCACAGGCCTTGCCATCATTGCTCTGGCACCTCTGATCTACTACCAGATCATATAACCGGATCTATAGCTGGACCCACCGCCCTATCATAGCCTGATCATAGCTCGATCAAAAGCCCGATGGCACCAGGCCCGAAGGTACAGGCCAAAAGGGTTAAAAGCCTGGCTGAAGCTCTCACTAGCGAGGTGTAGACGTTTGTTTTTAGTAGGAGAGGCACTCATCGGCAAGGAGCCTGAGATTGCCCACATAGACCTGCTCATAGGCGATAAGAACGGCCCTGTGGGGACCGCCTTCGCCAATGGGCTGACCCAGCTCTCAGCAGGTCACACGCCGCTATTATCGGTGATACGCCCGAACTTACCCCCCAAGCCCTCGACGCTCATAGTTCCCAAGGTCACAGTAAAGAACATGGCCCAGGCTGCCCAGATCTTCGGTCCTGCCCAGACAGCGGTGGCTAAGGCCGTGGCCGACTCCGTCGCCGAGGGGGTAATACCCAAGGATCAGGTCGAGGACCTGGTGCTGGTGGTGTCGGTCTTCATCCATCCCGATGCCAAGGATTACGATGCCATCTACAGGTACAACTACGGCGCCACCAAGCTGGCCATCGAGAGGGCCATGGAGAGCTTCCCAAGCATTGAGACGGTCCTTCATGAGAAGGAGCGCTCGACCCACCCGATCATGGGCTTCAGGGTCACCAGGCTCTGGAACCCACCCTATCTCCAGGTGGCCCTGGACATAGTGGACCTAGCCGAGGTCAAGAGGGTTCTGCGTGAGATACCCGACAGCGACCACATCCTGATAGAGGTTGGAACCCCTCTGGTCAAGATGCTCGGAACCAGCGTAGTCCATGAGATCCGGGCAGCCAGGCCCGGGTCCTTCGTGATCCTGGATCTAAAGACCCTGGATACCGGAAACCTGGAAGTGAGGCTTGCGGCCGACGCCACAGCCGACGCCGTGGTCATCTCGGGCCTCGCCCCCAAAAAGACCATAGAGCTCGCCATCAACGAGGCCAGAAAGACGAGCATCTACTCGATAATAGATATGCTCAATGTCCAGAACCCATTGGGTGTGCTGCAGGGCCTGGATGTTCTGCCGGACGTAGTGGAGCTTCACAGAGCCATAGATATGGAAGCCAGCGCTCACGTCTGGGACCAAATACCTGCCATAAAAGCCCTGGCCACGGAGGGGAGGAAGCTCCTGGTGGCCGTGGCCGGAGGCATAAGAGTGGATACCGAGACCGATGCCCTGAAGGCTGGCGCCGATATCCTGGTGGTCGGAAGGGCCATCACTAGGTCCAAGGACATCAAGGACATGGCCGAGAGGTTCGTTGCCGGTCTCAAGCAGACGGAGATCGATCAGTACAGGATCATGACTGACTTCTAAGTCGGATGACCCTGCCTAATTTTATTTATAGAACTTCCGCAGTTGAACCTGTTTGATAGTAGCC
>DAXJ01000107.1:1949-36610 GCA_002506335.1 Methanosaeta sp. UBA114 | reverse complement strand
AGATGTCTGCCTCATGCGATGCTATTAAAGGCAACCTCGATGGAGCTGTGCATTCCTATCATAAGGATCCCATAAGGCAGGCAGTGCTAGATAAGATTGCTCGAAGATTGATTCCTTTTCTATTTATCCTTCACCTGGTCGCCTTTCTCGACCGCGCCAATCTCCCCTATGCCCAGCTCCAGATGGGCGAGGCCCTATCATTCAGCTATACCACTTACGGCATAGGCGCAGGCATATTCTTCACAGGCTACTTCCTCTTTGGCGTTCCCAGCAGCATGTTCCTGAAGAGAGTGGGACCCAGGAGAGGGATTGCCTGCATTACGGTCACCTGGGGAATTATCACCATGGGCCTCGCATTTATAAACAGCCCCCTGAGCTTCTATGCCATGCGATTTCTCCTGGGAATCGCTGAGGCTGGCTTCTTCCCAGGGGTTATCTTTTACTTGATGTACTGGCTGCCCGCCGCAGAGAGGGCAAGGTATTTCTCATGCTTTATAGTGGCCATTCCCATCTCCGGGATCTCAGGAGCCCTGATGGCAGGCATCATTTTAAGCAGGGATGTTTTTGCCGGCATCGCTGGATGGCAGTGGATATTTCTGGTAGAGGGCTTCTTGGCAGTTGTATTGGGCGTGGTGGCCATATTCTATCTCGCCGATAGCCCAGATAAGGCGACCTGGCTTTCGCGGGATGAAAAGTGGTGGATAGAGAAAGCTCTGAGGGCAGATGAACGCAAGGAGAACATCTCCACCACCCTTAGAGACGGGCTGCTCGGTGCGAAAGTCATAGTTTTGGGAACGATATACGCGACGTTCATCTTCGCAGGCACGGGATTTATCTTGTGGTTGCCGCTGATGCTCAAGGGGTTCTTCCACCTCGACGATTCCACCACCAGCTTTATCGGCGCTTTTATCTCCGTGGCCTCGGCTCTGGCCATGGTGATAACCGGCATTCACTCAGATCGCACCGGCGAAAGGTACTGGCACGTGGCGCTGCCAGCTTTGGTAGGGGCCATAGGTATAATGATGGCAGCGGTCCTTCCAAAAACGCCCATGATATTCATAGCATTGTTGATCGCCTCAGCAGGCATGGGAGGACTTTATGGACCATTCTGGGCCATTCCCACCAAGTTCCTCAGGGGCAACGCCGCTGCTTCAGGCCTTGCTTTGATAAATGCCTTAGGAAACGTCTCAGCCTTCATCGGACCTCTTGCCATCGGCTGGTCCAGAGACAAGACAGGAGAATTCTCGTCCAGCCTGGCCGTGATGGCTATAGCTCTCTTTTTGGGCGCAGTCCTTATGATTATTACCAGAAACTTCTATGAGATAAGACGTGGAGAAGGCGTGGAATCCCCATGCCATAAGGTAGTACAGCCGAAGGTAGGATGACTTGCCATAGATATGCTTCCTGATTACTTAGATCGATAAACTGAACCATATGCATTGTGAGCGAGCCATATGCCCTACATCTGTACATATTGTACATATATCTTCAAGCAGTACAGATATCGTGATATAGTTAGCTGATGAGGATAGACTACCAGGATTAATAATCGCTGTGTCTGCCAGAATTGTCTTGAAAGTCCTTACAGCCCGAAGGATAGCCTTCTTTCTTCGGGCCATCTTCAATCAGAACCTGGGCAGTGCTATAGATGTACAGGTAGAAGAGACGGATCTATCCCAAGGGAGCCGTGATCCTGGTGGTGGACGGTTTTGGAACAACATCCTACGTCTATCCCGAGTATACGGCCTATGCCCAGAATGGCACTCTTCTTGGCCAATGTCAACCCTTGACGTTAGGGGGCATGTGCTTGAGACCACCAAGAGCCACTTGGCTCTGGTGACGGGAAGAGCTGATGTCGATCATCGATTCCTGTGCGACACCACCTCCGACACAAATTCTGAAAACTCAAAGGTATTAAAGTAACATGAGAAGTGTATAAAACTACTTAAACCCCGGAAGATACTACCATGTTTATTAGTTATAACATGAGGAAGCTCTAGTTCTAACGACCCCCTCCTTTTGAGGGCTCACCCTCAGCTTCTAGTTTAGAAGCTTATATCCCAAAACAAAATTGACTTTGGCGAATTTATATTATTCTTACCCTAAAGAAGAGCACAGCCACACCTATAAGGATGATGGGAATCGCAACAATAGCCCAAACCACGGGACTGTTCTCGTAAACCTTCCTGCCATCGAGGGGCCCGAAGGGCAGCAGGTTGAAGGCTGCCAGGTTCAGGTTGATGAAGAATGTGAAGTAAGCGATGCCGAATGCCAGTCCGTCCGTTACCATGCCGCTCAGTACAGATGCCAGGGATATTAAGGCCAGTATGACGTTGATCATTGGTCCGGCCAGTGATATATGCAGCTCATCATTCTTATCCTTCTCCCTATCCCATGAGATCTCGGTGCCATAAGGGCTACCATAAAGATAGGCAGATGGAGGCACTGCATAGGACATCTTATGAATTACCACCGCCCCAGGGGCTGCGAAGATGAATCCCGCCAGGGCCATGACTATTATGAAGAGGAGGCCTGTCTTATTGGCCTGATACTCAGCCCAGTAGCCATACCTCTGTGCCACAAACTTGTGGGCAAGCTCATGCAAGAGGAAGCCTGTACCCACACCCACAGCAATGATGACTACGGCCTCAAGGCCGGGCATGCGCCGTTCAAATACTATGGAAAAGCCGATGACCAGGACGATCCACGACAACAGAAGATCGCCCAGTTCGTTTAAGCTCATCCTGCCCAAGTTGCTCATGGCAGGTAGTAGGGTGGAAGTGGCTATATAGCTTTTTTATAGCGATTTTGATAGCGGCTTTTGATAGGCCACGTTTAGTAAATCCTCAGAGGCAGAGAGATGTTCATAACCACCAAGCATAAAGGGAAAATCCGAATGGTTATGACATCTACTTAAAATGTGTGAAACGAACACACGCTTTCCCAAATACGTTTATTAGGTTGTAAATTTGCCTGACTATCGGTGGTAACATGCATCCTACCTGGCTTTTATTAGCCCTAACTCTGCTCATAGCCCCTGCAGCTGCCGATGCCAGTTCAGGCATTAATGCTGCTGACAACGCCTGGGTCCTCATAAGTGCCGCCTTGGTGCTCATCATGATTCCCGGTGTGGGGTTCTTCTACGGAGGAATGGTGAGGAAGAAGAACGCCATATCCACAATTATCCTAAGCTTCGCCATCATGGCGATAATAAGTCTCCAGTGGATTCTCTTCGGCTACACTCTGGCCTTCGGCCACGACATAGGCGGGATCATCGGTGGCCTGGAGAACATTGGGCTCAATGGCATAGGCATGGAGGTAAGGCCTGGATTGACCATCCCCAATCTGACCTTCATGATCTTCCAGGCCATGTTCGCCGTGATCGCCGTCGCTCTGATCACCGGCAGCTTCGTGGAGAGGATCAAGTTCAGCTCATTCCTTATATTCAGTCTAGCCTGGGCAACCTTGGTCTACGATCCAATAGCCCACTGGGTCTGGGGAGGAGGGTGGCTTGGCCAGATGGGTGCTCTGGACTTCGCTGGGGGCATAGTGGTCCACATAAGCGCCGGGGTCTCTGCCATGGCCGTGGCCTGGGTGATAGGCGCCAGAAAGGGCTTTGGCACCGACCCCATGGAGCCCCATAACATCACGACTACAGTCATGGGCTCTGCCCTCCTGTGGTTCGGGTGGTTCGGTTTCAACGCCGGCTCTGCCCTGGCTGCTAACGGAGTTGCCGCCAACGCCTTCGCGACCACCAACACCGCTGCCGCCGCAGCCGCCACCACCTGGATGCTCCTCTCCTGGAGGCATAGGGCCCCAAGCGCCCTGGGAATGGTAACTGGTGCCGTAGCCGGTCTGGCAGCCATAACCCCTGCCTCGGGCTTTGTGACGCCCATGGCAGCCATACCCATAGGAGCCGTTGCGTCTGTCATCAGCTATTATGCCATCATCATTATTAGGGGCAGCAAGAAAGTAGATGACTCCCTGGACGTCTTAGCCTGTCATGGAATAGGAAGCACCTGGGGTGTCTTTGCCACGGGCATCTTTGCCAGCATAGGGGCCACAGGCCTCATTGAAGGTAATCCGAGCCAGATGGCGATACAATCTCTGGCCATCGTAGTCACCTGGGCCTATTCCTTCGTGGTTACCTTCGGCATAGCCAGGGTCATCGATGCCTTCATGGGCCTGAGGGTCAGGGACGAGGAAGAAGCCGTGGGATTGGACTTGAGCCAGCATGGGGAAGGGGCTTACCTTTGAGGCGCTTTGAGGTGATATTCAAATGAAGAAGATAGAGGCAATTATCCGCCCCGAGAAGCTGAACCTGGTGAGGGACGCCCTGGATAAGAAGGGCTTCAATGGCATGACCGCCTCTGAGGTCAAAGGCAGGGGAAGGCAGAAGGGCATTACTCTTCAATGGAGGGCCGGCGACTACCGGGTGGAGTTCATACCCAAGGTGAAGCTGGAGGTGGTCGTCGATGATGCTGATGCTGATGCGGTAGTGGATGCCATCTGCGAGACCGCCCAGACCGGCGAGGCCGGGGACGGCAAGATTTTCATCTATCCCGTGGATGATGTGGTGAGGGTCAGGACCAAGGAGAGAGGGCACACTGCTGTTTAGGCGATGACACTCTATTCCCGTTCTTCCTGAGCTATCTTAAACTGAGATCTAATTGACCATTTGGATCTCAGTTACCTTTGTGGCCAATGGCTCTGGTACTAAAAGTTAAACCAAAAAGATATAGAGGCACAAAGAGTATCCTATCCTTAATTTTAAGGATAGCCCTTTTTTCTGCATTTAAAAATCGAAGAGTGATTTCTGTTTCAAAAGCTTGGAGCTCTCTCCACCGAGGGGGCTGCCCTGCTCCGACCCATTAATGAGCTGGTTCTCAGACACATTGAAGGCACTAAGAATCCTCATCACCGGTGGAAGTATCTGTTTATCGATATAGTAGACCTTGTCTATGCAGAGGTTATTTTTAACTGCGTACTGGGGATCTTCAGCTTTATCCACGAAAAGCTTCTTTCCCATCTGGTGGTTATCTACGCCGAATTCGGCATTAGTTTTGCAGCCACTAACTATGAGGAACGGTACTCTATCCCCGATCTCCGGCAGCACCCCACCCCGCCCCTTGATCTTCTCCACCAGCTGGATGTGGGGCTGCTTATTCTTGTAGGAGCCCGTGCTCTTGGTGTACCTCCTGGTCAAGGTGAGATCCTCCACCATCTCGGGGTCCTCGGCCAGATCTAGGCGCTGGACCCTAGAGATGACCGACCTGACGTGAGATACTGCCTCCTCCACCTTGCCCTCCTTGAGCACCAACTCCAGGCACCTGTTCAGGGTCTTGGAGGTAAGCTCGCACCAGTCCCGACGCACCGTCTCCATGCCCCTGACCTTGATCTTGTCCTTCCACCCCTGGCCATCGGACTCAAAGACCCACAAAGCATAGCGCTTCTTGGCTAGGAAGATAGCACGGCGGGCGAATGCCTCAAATACCAGCTCCATGGGATCGGGAAGGCTGGAGGTGATAGTCTGAGCAATCCTTATGCCTATGAGCTCGGCGTCAGCCCGAAGCTCGTCCTCCTTCAGGAACGCCGTTCCAGAGTCGTCCCTAGAAATCCTCACAAAGACGCTGTCCGTGTCACCATAGACCACGGATAAGCCGTACCTATGGGCCTTCGCATTCTCCATGACCTTTGTGGGGGCGCTGCTCTCGAAGTAAGCCTCTCCATCCAGAACATAGGCACACTCTAGGCCCTCAATAAGGTTCTTTGTCCTTATCAGATTCTCCCTGCCAAAGCTGGTCACGGCGTTGGCCAGGGGCTGGCTGTAGAGCCTGGCCCTGGCGTAGCCCGAGTACCCGTAGAAGCTGTTGAGGAGTATCTTGTAGGCGTACTGCCTGGCATCCAGGAACCTGCGCTCCTCATCCCCTGCCTGCTTCATCTGCCTCTTGGTTTCCGATCTCCTTTCCAAAAGATCCCTCAGCACCCCAGGGACTATTCCAGGAGAGACCTCAGGAGGAACGAACTCCCCACCCGAAGGGGATTTTATGGCACCCTTGATCCAAGGTTCCGGATGGGTCAGGACCGTGGAGTAGCAGAGGTTATGGGCCATCATGATGGTGGGGTAGAGGGACTTGTAATCCAGGATTACCAAATTCTCCAGCAGGCCTTTTTCTGGGGGCAGGACCGCACCCCCCTTGAGCTCGTCGCTCTCGATGTACCGATCCTCGGATTCCCTTGAGTCGGGCTTGGGAGGAACTACCCTGCCCCTATCCCTGAACTTTCTGAGCAGGAGGCTCTCCACCATGCCGCTCTGGCCCCCGTTAACCACGTCCTGAAGAAGGGAGCCGCTGACATGGGAGAGGGCGATGTACTTATCCATGAGGTGCAGATCCAAGAGAAGCCTCAATGCCAGGACAGCGTCACGCCGGGCGTACTTTATGAAACCGGCAAGCCGATCTCCGCCATCTTCCCATATGTCCTCGATCTCCTTAGGGTCCATGTCGTACTTCTCCATGTCCTTAAGGAGTTCTAAAGCTACGTTTCTAAGAGTATATCTCTTCAGGCTGAAGGAAGAACGGATAATAGGCAGGAGGTCCACCACCACGCGGCCGGTGATGGATACATTGGTGGTGTTAACCACGGGCTTGACGTACCAAGAGCTGCCGTCTCTGCCAGGCCTCAAGCTAACTCTGAGCTTCTCCAGGCGCTCATTCATGTAAGGCACGTCGAACTCATTGGAGTTGTAACCTGCCAGGATGTCGGGATCGAACTCCCTTATCACAGAACCAAACCTGGACAAAAGCTCCTTCTCGTCGGCGCAGGACTCCACATCCTTCCTGATGCAATCGATCTTCTTTCCTACCAGGACCAGGTTATCCAGGCCCTTGTACTGGGGCTTGAAGGCCACGCTTATAAGTATCACGGGGTCCGAGCCTGGATTTGGCATCTCGCCGTGATGGGGTCGGCACTCTATATCGAAAGCCATGTACCTCATAGGCGCATTGGACTCGCGCTGAAGAGCTGTCAAGGACTTCCAACTCACCATAGGAGGCTCTTTCCCAGAAGTCCACTCAGGCAGGTCCACATTGACCCAACCCATGCCGCCAAGGCCAGTATCTATGAGAAAACGATTTTTGAATAGGATATCGGTCTCATAAACCGCCTCGACCCCGGGAAGATCCCTGACCTGCTCCCTGAGGGTTCTGACCGATTTGGGGTCCTTAGCTATGATCTCCAGCATCCTGGAGGGCTTGGATTGATAGCCTATGGGCTCAAATCTCTCTAATATCTCTACGCCAAGATCCATGGAAGCCAGCTTTTCCGACACCTCATCTTGCATGCCCCCGGCTACCCTAGCGTAAAAGTAAGGCCTAAAGCCGCCGACCTTGATGGAGGCGGACTTCCCTTCCTCAGTGATGCCGAAGAGTTGGACCAGAGGCAATCGGTCTTGAGTCCCCGGTTCATAGGTGTAGTTGGCATCCAGGATCTGAAAGATCATTCTGGAACTAAAATGACTAAAGGGCCACTTATACTTTACTTCATGGCCTGCTTAACGGCCTGGCCCTTTGCTGTATCAGCAGGCCCCCAAGAAAAACGAGGCTATAGGGGCGAAGGATGCTCATTAGCCACAGAGGTTCCGGCATTCTCCGAGGGTATTGATGAGATGGGCACCGGGAACCCTATAGGAGGTACTGCAGCGCATTCGAGGATCATTGACTTATATATGTCTTCAACGATCACCGGCTGATATATGTAGTATCTCAGGGTGGCATTATCGGAGGCCTTGATGCTGATGCCGTTGGTCAGCTCTATGCTCTTGTTTCTGCTGAGGGTTATCTGGTTGTCCTTGTTATCCATGGTGATGATGCCGTTGGTAGAATCAACGGTGGCGATCCTCATCTTTCCGTAGTCGGTATTGGTCTTGACCTCGACCGGGGTATCGGAGATCTGCCACTGGCCATCGACGGTGGCCAGGTCCTGACCGGCACCGGAAAAGGCGTTCTTGAAGTGGACGGCTACCGTTACAAGCTCCTGCTGGCTTCCAACGCGTTCAGGCTTGTAATAATAAGTCCCATCGGCGAGGGTTGCTCCTCCTTTGGATGGGGTGATGGCTTTAGCATCAAATATATGCCCATTCTTATAGAGCTCCAGGTATACCTTGTTACCATCGATATCTATGGATTTGACCGCCAACTGATACCCTTGATCGAGGTTTAAAGGAGTGCAGGAGGTAACGGTCAGCTCGGTATCGTCATCGACGAGGATCTCCTCGAGCTGCTCGTCAGAGAGGGAGTTCTCATCGGTGGACTCGCTGTAGAGGATCTGGTCCTCGGTAGGAAGACGATCATCCTGGACGTAGCCAGCGAAGTACTTCTTAGACAGGAATCCCATGACGTTGTAGTAGCCCCAACCTTCGAACTTGAAGCCCTTCCTCTGAGCAACAGTCTGGTAGGTAACGCCGTATGGGGAGTCACCGGAGAGCTTGTTGCCATCGGTTATGGCGGTGGTCAGATTCTCGGTTCCAAGATCGTCCTTTATGTCGCAGAAGAATCCAGCGAAGTTCTGGGGGTTCCAGGTGAAGTCACCGGCAGCTACGGTTCCCCTAACCTCGTAGGTACCCGGCTCGGTGATGATGGTGTAAGGGTAGTATCTGATGGTAGCGTTATCAGCAGTCCTAAAGCCAATGCTAGGCAGGAGATCTATATTCTTGTTCTTGTTCAGGGGGATCTGGTTGTCCCTGTTATCCATGGTGATGATGCCATTTGTAGAATCAACGGTGGCGATCCTCATCTTTCCGTAGTCGGTATTGGTCTTGACCTCGACCGGGGTATCGGAGATCTGCCACTCACCATCGACGGTGGCCAGATCTTGCTCAGCGCTTCTGAAGGCGTTCTTGAAGTGGACTGCAATGGTTACCAGCTTGATCTGGGCGCCCACGTTGGCAGGCCTGTAATAGTAGGTCTTATCGGCGAGGGTTGCTCCGTCCCTGGTGGAGATGGCCTTTGAGCCCACTGCCATTCCATCCTTGAAGAGCTCGAGGTATACCTTATTGCCATTGACATCTATGGACTTGATGGCCAGCTGGTATCCCTGCTTGAGGTTCAGGGGAGTGCCAGAGATAACGGTCAGCTCGGTATCGTCATCGACCAGGACCTCCTCGAGCTGCTCGTCAGAGAGGGAGTTCTCATCGGTGGACTGATCGTAGAGGATCTGATTCTCTACAGGGAGGTGATTGTCCTGAACGTATCCGGCGAAGTACTTCTTGGCCATGAAGCCCATGACCTCGTAGAATCCCCAGTCATCAAACTTGAAGCGCTTCCTCTGGGCATTGGTCTGGTAGGTGACGCCGTAGGGTGGGTTACCGGAAAGTTTATTACCATCGGTGACGTTGGTAGTCAAATTTTCAGCGCCCAGGTTGTCCTTTATGTCGTAATAAAAACCGGCGAAGTTCTGGGGATTCCAGGCAAAGCCACCTGTGGCAACTTGACCCCTGATCTCTATTGAGGGTATCTGGCCGACTGCAATCATCGATAATGCCAGCACCAGCACTGCCGCCGTGAGCTTGAGGGTAACCATTCTCTTCATTCGAGTTGAACTCCTTAAGGGATAGTCTCAGAGGAAACATAGAAAGCATTAGAGGATTATCAATCTATCAGTCGGTTGCCTTCCGCGATTTGCCTTCGGGGTAAAGTTTTCCAATGTTTTTAACAACCGGGATAAAAGCTACTTCAAATAAAAGGCCGCAGGAATACCGTCGCCCTCTCGTTGAAACATCAAAAAACGCACAGGAGGACGCAAATCTTTCCCCGTGCTCACTAGATCCAACCATATCTAAGCGCTTCTCTTAATGCTGAATTGGCTGGTTATGCGGTCGTCCATGCCATTGATGCCGAAGCTCAGACCCAGGGACCCGTATCCTCCGATGCTGCTCATGTATCTCTGACGGGAGGACTAGTTGCCTGCAGATGAATCCTGAGTCAGCTTGGTGGAGCTGACCGATCGTTAATAAAAGGATCGTGAAATAGATATGAATTATATGCTAAAAGAGCTTGCATAGCCCTTTGGAGAGATACACGACGGGTTATGTATATTGAACTGTGTATAAAACTTTATATTAGCTTCGGATCAGTTTTGAATCATGCAGCAGTCGTAGGATAGCGACAAAATAAAAATAAATAGTTGCAAAAAAAGCCATGACGCGACGCTCTGAGGATGGGAAAGACCAACGGTCAGTTCAAAAAGCATTAATCAGCCCTCAGCCCAAGTCACATCTACCTCATCCGGCCGATATCCAGGATTTACCTTGGACTCAGCGATGGGTGTTGAGACCCCGCTCTTGAGCATGATGAGCCCCGTATAGGCGATCATGGATCCGTTGTCGCCCATGTACTTTCTTTCAGGTAAGAAAAACTGGGCACCGCGCTCTTGGCACATAGAGGTGAGCATATCCCCCAGGCGCTTATTAGCTCCAACGCCACCAACCAACAGGCACTCCTTCTTCTCAGCATGGGCCATGGCCCTCTCGGTCACCTCGACGAGCATGGCAAAGGCAGTCTCCTGGAGGCTGTAGCACACGTCGGGTAGGGGATATCTTTTTGCAGCCTCAGTGGCCGCCGTGGACAGTCCAGAGAAGGATAGATCCATGCCCTTGACCGTGTAAGGCATGGAGATGTAGTCCTTGGCTTCTTTAGCTAAAGCCTCCACCTTTGGGCCACCGGGGTGGCCAAGGCCAACCGATCTGGCGAACTTATCTATGGCGTTGCCTATGCTTATGTCCAGGGTCTCTCCAAAGATCCTGTACCGTCCCCTTCTTAAAGCTAGGACCTGGGAATTTGCCCCAGAGACGTAGATCACCGCAGGATCCGTCGCTCCACTCCGCCACTTTCCAACCTCAATGTGGGCCACGCAGTGGTTCACTCCTACCAGAGGGACATTCATCTTCCGGGAGAGAACTCTGGCGGCGGTGGCCACGGTCCTGAGGCAGGGCCCAAGGCCCGGGCCCTGGGAAAAGGCAATTCCATCTGTCTTGAGGCCCTTATCCTTGGCCTCCTGGAGAACTTCCCCCACCACCCTGGCCATGTGCTCGGCGTGGTGTTGGGAGGCCTCCCTGGGATGGATGCCGCCCTTGGCGGGCACATAGGTGGCCATCTTCTCAAAGAGGACATTCTTTTCATCCACTAGGGCTGCGGAGAGGTTCCAGGCCGTGCCCTCCAGTCCGAAGATGATCACTTCTGGCCTCCTGAAATCTCCAGAGGCTCCTGGATATAGCTAAGCCCGATATCCCGCCTGTATCGCATGCCACTGAATCTTATCCGCTTAATGTTCTCATAGGCTTTTGCCCTGGCTTCATTCAAGGTGCCGCCCCGGGCCACCAGAGTCAATACTCGCCCTCCGGTGGAAAAGAGCCTGCGTCCACCCTGCGCATCGCTGCTAAAAGCCGTGCCGTTGTGATAGACAAGGACGTCATTGTCCACTTTGTCCAGCCCCGTAATGGGCATGTTGGTGAAGTGGGCTCCAGGATAGCCAGGAACCTCCCCTCCGCCGCTGGAGAGGGGCTTAACTACGCGGCCGCTGATGGCACAGATGCCAATACAGGAATCCCTGGACCACACCAGCTTCATGGCATCGAGCGTTCCATCTAGGAGAGCTTCAGAGAGCAGGTACATGTCGGTCTTGAGCCTGGGCAGTATAACCTCGGCCTCGGGATCTCCCATGCGGACGTTCACCTCCAGGACGTAAGGCTCCCTGTCGGGGGTTACCATGAGGCCGAAATAGATTATGCCGATATAATCGTGACCGGTTTTCTCCTTGAATCCCCGAATCGTAGGGATGGCAATCTTATCCATGATCTTCTCGATCAGCTCCTCGTCCAGCCAGGGGTGAGGAGAGAAGCCGCCCATGCCGCCAGTGTTGGGGTTATTATCCAGGTTGGGGTTGCCGGCCACCTTATTAAAATTCCTGATGGCCGCCGTCTCCTCGGGGGCAAATGCCTGCTTATAGTCCATGGCCGACTGGAGGGGAAGAACGGTTTTGCCATCACTCAGGGCAAAGAACATGAGCTCCCTTCCTTCCATCCGCTCCTCGATGTCCACCTTACTCCCAGCATCTCCGAAGATCCGGGGGCTGACCATGATCCGCTCCACCGCCGAGAGAGCCTCCTCTAGGGAGCTGCAGACTACGGACCCTTTGCCTGCGGCCAGGCCGTCTGCCTTGACCACCAGATTCTTTTCAGGGTTAGAACTGCAGAACCAGCGGACGTACTCACCGGCCTCTTTGGGATCGGAGAAGTTGGCAAATGTCGGGACGGGAACCCCCAGAGATTGGAGCAAATCCTTGGTGTAGCACTTGCTCCCCTCCAGGATGGCGGCCTCCTTTACAGGACCCACGGCCCTCAAGCCCTCTGCCTGGAAGGCATTGATGATTCCATCGGAGAGATAACCCTCCGGCCCCACGAAGGTGAGGTCGACGTTCTCCCTGGCAAAGGAGAGGAGATCCTTTATGGATTTTAGAGGATTCCCGTCCTTCGTTGCCAGGCTGCATCTTTCCATAAGCTCGCTCCCGGCGTTTCCCGGGGCTACGTACACGTGGCTTACCAAGTCGCTCCTGGTGAAGGCATGGGCTATGGAGTTGCCCCTGCCACCGGAATCGATAACTAAAACCTTATGCCCTGGCATTGAATCTCACACCGGCCTCAAAGGGTATAGCATCTAGATGGCGTATTAATATACCTAACTGCGGGCATAGAGCTATCATCCTTTTTACGACTGCCAATGCCTGCATCTTGGCATTGGAACTGCGCAGATGTACATAGGCGGGGATACACATTGGAGCCATCCCAAAAAGAAATGGCGCTCAAGGGTTCCGCCAAAAGATATTTAATACAACCTCAATAATAGGACATTCCGAGGGCTTATTTCCATATCTAAAACCGCAGAAGCGTTATCTGAGGAATACGCGATAATACTTCACCATATAAGGGGAATCTTATGGAAATCTGCTTGGCAATAATCAGATCACTTTCAATCCTGATATCGCTATTAGATGCTTCTGTTGCGGATGACGCTCAGATAAAGACATCTAACAGTAACATCACAATAGATGCAGATAACCCCCAATCGTATTGAAGAGAGAAGTATTTTAAATCGAGACAGCGCGGATTACACTGCGATAAAGCATATCTTTCTCAGTGGGATCAATGAGCAGATCAGCATGGCCCTAGGGCAGACCGCTCAGAAAGATTACAATGTCACCCCTGAACGATTTGCAGGTCCAGTGTACTTCAAGGCCAGACTGATTTACGTGCAAAAGGATAATCCTACCTTATATTAGAGGGTGAAGGGAGCGGCAGAAGCTTACAACATTATCATTCAACACCACAGATATGGGTCTCAGCGTTATTCCCTATGGCCTGGGAACGCTCGGCTGCACAGTATTCTATTTCCCACCACCGGTAACATCCAATGGTAATCCCATGGCTTGTAGAAACAGGGATTTCGATACAGTGCCCAGTGATATGATCCTAGGCGAGGCGGGCATCCTCAACGAGACCGATGCCTTTGCCAGGACTTATGTGATGGAGCTATACCGCGACTAGGGCTATTCAAGCAGGATAATCGGCGGCCATTATCTCATGGGCACCTTATTCTAGGGGATAAACTCCCAGGGCCTGGCTGTAGAACTCTTCGCCAGCGCCAGCCACACTCTATTGATGATACCAATAGGCTGCGGCATATTCACCGGCCTTCCAATGATGCTGGCGGCCAAGACGATCATGGATGCCTGCAAGAATATAGAAGAGACCAATGTAGCCCTGCCCAACAGCATGGTATATTTCCCTCTGATCGGCATCCATTTCCTCGTTTACGACCAGGCGGCAACTCCACAGTAGAGGAGTTCTTTGCTGAGGGTAATCTCACGTCGAACCACGCAGGCAAGTTCAAGCCTCAGGGCATGATAGATACCCACAGGAATGTTTATTCCGATAGCATGTATTGGGTGATACTAAATAGCACTGATGTGAGGACACCGATTTGGGGCCACCGCTAACTCCCAGAGGGATCTGGTCAACGACATGATCTCAGTTCGGTTTTATCAGAGGGATGGGCCCAAGGGCTCCCTGCTTGGAGGGCCAAGCCTCGTCTCCTCACGGTTCTTTAATTTTACTTTAGAGAAGCAAGAGCGATTGGGGCTTAGGAAGTGATTTATGCCACCGTGCATGAGAATCTGTTACCCCGCCTCCTCTGGGCCTAGCCTAGATTCCATAACGATTGGCTGTATAATCGATTATATACCATTTAACGCCGCCACCACGAGCAGCTCCTGCAGGACTTATCGACTCCTTTTTAGATCTTCTGCTGCTAGGCAGGCCGACATGACACGAGCTGTAATACTGCATGCCAGGAATGTCCTTGCCAGCAGATAAAATAGATATATCCCAGAGTTATGAGGGTTTCATAGAACACCATATTAATCGCCGTAGTGCTGTGCGGGAATAGGCCTAAAGGATAAGCTAAAGCCGTTCCTGCTAGCGCGAAGGAGGAGACGAACAATGATTTCTACTGAGCAGATCGTCAGCACCGTCCGCGAGAAGAAAATAGAGACCATAAGGCTGCAGTTCGTGGACGTACAGGGCATTGTGAAGAACATCTCGATCCCCCCCAACCAGCTCGGAAAAGCTCTCAAGAGCGGCATATCCTTCGATGGCTCATCCATAGAAGGTTTTGCACGCATCCAGGAGTCAGACATGGTCCTCCGTCCGGACATATCCACCTTTAGCCCCCTTCCCTGGGAGTCCAAGGACGGCTCCAGCGAGGCCAGGTTCATCTGTGATATCTACACCCCCGGTGGAAAACCCTTCGAGGGCGATCCCCGATATGTCCTTAGGAGGTCTCTGGAGAAGGCCAATGAGCTGGGTTACCACATGAACGTGGGTCCAGAGCTTGAGTTCTACCTTTTCGAGAAGCAGAATGGCGGCACGGCCACCGTACCTCAGGACTTCGGAGGCTACTTCGACCTTGGACCCATTGATCTTGCCGAGGAGATAAGGAGACTCATAGTTAAATCCCTGATAGAGATGGGCTTCACCATCGAAGCCTCCCACCATGAAGTAGGCAAGGGCCAGCATGAGATAGACTTCATCTATGATGATGCCCTTAAGAACGCCGATAAAGTAATCACCTTCAAGCATGTCACCAAGACCATAGCCATGAAAGAGGGCCTGAGGGCCACCTTCATGCCCAAGCCCATTTACGGAGCGGCTGGATCGGGCATGCACACCAACGTCTCCCTCTTCCGCGGCAACGAGAACGCCTTCTACGATCCCCAGGCGCCTATGGCCCTCAGCGATCTGGCCAGGGGATTCATAGGCGGCCTTCTTGAGCACGCCGGGGCAATCACCGCAGTTGCAAACCCCCTCATTAACTCCTACAAGCGCCTGGTATCGGGCTTCGAGGCCCCCGTTTACGTGAGCTGGTCAGGGCCCAACAGATCATCCCTGATAAGGATACCTGCGGGACGCGGAAACAGCACCAGAATAGAGTTTAGGTCCCCTGACCCATCCTGCAACCCCTACCTGACCTTCGCCGTGGTCCTGGCAGCGGGCTTAGATGGAATTAAAAGGGGCCTGGATCCGGGCCAGCCTGTAGACCTAAACGTCTACGATCTCACCGCGGAGGAGCGCAAGGCGCATGGCATCGGCCTTCTGCCTGCCAACCTGAAGGAAGCCCTGAACTGCTTGGAAGGTGATAAGGTCCTCAGGGAAGCTCTGGGCGAGCACGTCTACCAGAATATTATGAGGCTTGGAGATCTGGAATGGGGGGCGTACAACGCTTTCGTCCACCAGTGGGAGATCGAAAGGTATATAAATATAATATGATTATAGGAATAAAGATCATCAGATTTCGGGCTAAAAACTATCGGGCAAGTTGGCGGGCAGAACCCCGCCACCCGAAAGGTTTATAACCAGCATCTGCATTGGGAAGGTCCGGGCTGGTAGCTTAGTCAGGTAGAGCGAAAGGCTCTTAACCTTTAGGTCGGGGGTTCAAATCCCTCTCAGCCCGCTTTAAAGGTTTGATGGATTGTGGGGCTGTGGCCTAGCCAGGTAGGGCGACGGGCTCCAGCGGTATAATTTGATGATGAGCAACGGGTCTTGCCGAAGATCTCTCGACGGGGAGTTCTAATGACGATCCGTTGGAGCACTGAGAGTTATCGTACAGGCTCACTATCGGAGAGACCCGTCGATCGTGCGTTCGAATCGCACCAGCCCCAGAACATTTTTCGCAGCTCTTATATACCCAGGATGGAACTTTTAGGGCCATGTACAGGGATATCCACACCATGTGCTGGTCCATCAAGCAGGTCAACAAGAACCTAGGGGACAGAAAAGCCCTGGTCGATTATTCTATAAAATACCTCAAGAACGCCTGCGCAGAGCTCTCAGCTATGGTAAAGGAGGCGGGAGCCAAGAAGCCCAACGAGGCCCTCGAGGTAATGGATAAGAACGGCAAAAAGAAGACATACTCCATGGCTGAGATCTCAGATATGCTCCTGGATGCCAGGAAGATCATGGAGCTAAACCTGATAGACAACGTCGATAAATGGGCCAGAGCCAATATGGACTGGGAAGCGGCCAGGAGACAGAAGATCGGCTAAAACCTTTTTTAGAGGAGAGAATGGAGGGTTAGCTGAGTTGCCCTATTAAGTTTTATTAAGTTTGTATCCCTAACCACCTCGTGACTTTTAGCTCCTTGATGAGAGGCCCCCAGAGGTGCGGAATCCAAACACTGACAGTTTAATTTGCACACTTTTATCACATAGCGCGGCCTCAAAAACAGAATCTCGGATAAATAGGCGTTTTAAACACTGAAATAAATGCCGAGTGTATCTAACACGCTGGAAGTATAGTTTCCACGTTTTTCGTCTGGTAGTTAGCACGTTACATTTGTTTCGTTTTTAAGTAGGTTGGTGAATACGTTCTATTTGCGTCGTCTCTAATAATCAAGTAATATCGCCCCTATATATACTCCTAGCACGTAGCAAAAATCAAAAACTTGAAAACTATAATAACGCGATAGACACGCTCAATAAATACCTGTATCCGGTCGATCGCGGCTTAGCATCTTCGCCTTTTAAGATCTCAGCGCCTCAGAACTCATAGGGCTCATCACACATCAGGCCAATTTTCTCTTCACGGGCACCGGGACGGTATCTTTTTGACAGGTGAATATTAAGATTTGTTCACGACCCATTTTGCGCCAGGCCTTTTATCTCGCAAGACGCATTGGGATAGCCCATGGTAAAAGTAGGGATACACGTCTCCATCGCCGGAGGCCTAGATAAGGCAGTGGACAGGGCCGTGGAGAAAGGCTGCGACGATTTTCAGATATTCTCCAGGAATCCAAGAGGCTGGAGTTCAAGGGATTTGTCCCCCGAAGAGGTGAAAAGGTTCTCTGATAAACTCACGGCCTCGGGCATCTTCCCTGCCGTGGACCACATGCCTTACCTCCCCAACCTGGCCTCGCCCAAGGATGACGTCTACTTCAAGTCAGTGGAGGTCCTTTCCTCAGAGCTCATAAGGTGCGGAGGTCTGGGCATCCCCTACCTGGTCACCCACCTGGGCAGCCACACCGGCGTGGGCTTTGAAGATGGCCTAAGCAGGGTCACGGAAGCCGTGAAGGATGGTCTATCCAAGTCCAAGAACGAGGTCATGCTCCTCCTGGAAAACACCGCGGGCAGCAAGAACAGCATGGGAGGGTCCTTTCAGGATATCGCGGCCATCCTGGAGGTCGTGGAATCGAAGAGAGTAGGGATATGCCTGGACACCTGCCACCTCTTCGCCGCAGGATACGATATAAGTACCAAAGAGGCATTGGAAAAGACGCTCCAGGAGTTCGATGACCACATAGGCATGGACAAGTTGAGGCTTCTTCACATCAACGATTCCAAAGGGGCCCTGGGCTCCAACCTGGATAGACACGAACACATAGGCCTTGGGAAGATAGGAGAGGTGGGATTCGCGACAATACTGGCCCATGAGACCTTAAGGAATATACCCATGGTACTGGAGACTCCCGTAGATGCTAGAAGGGACGACGTAGGGAATATCCTGGCGGTGAGGGATATGGCATCCAGATCAGAACGCTGAGGACTGGAAGACATTCGCCAGGACAAGCTTTAAGGCATCAATAGATACGGGTTTAACTAGGTAAGTGCTCGCGCCCAGATCGTAGCTCCTCTGTATATCGTCGTCGGTGTTAGATCCAGTCAGCATAACCACTGGTATGGGCTTCAAGCTGGGGTTCTTCTTAATTTCGTTCAGTATGTCAATACCGCTAAGGTCTGGCAGGTTTATATCCAAGAGGATAAGGCCAGGGAGATCGGACCCGGCCTTGTTGGCAAGGCACTCTAAAGCTTCCCTGCCTGTAGAGGCCAGTACAAGGTCTCCACCGAGGCCGCTCTTTCGCAGGACCCTCCTGGTGAGGGCTATATCCTCGGGGTTATCCTCCACCAGCATAATTCTCGAAACTCTTGTTTCCATGGCATGTCCATAGCGCTCTACTCTGAGGCTGGACAATGGTAGAATCTACCCACAAAAATAGTTTTCTCACTGAGGAGATACGTAAACTATATTGACCATCGAGTGATCCTAATAAAACCGGTAGTATTAACAGCAATATATGATAATCCATTGGCACTAATAGAACCAAACATTCCACCGCAAAAGCCAATAACAGGTAGACTAAGGGCATATTTGCGTAAGACATTTAACGGAATTCTATACATCCTTATAGTTGGCTGCTGTTGGTCAGATGTGCCTAGAATCCAGGGAGCTAAATCTACAGTCCACAGACTGCATTTAGAGTTATGTGAATCGGGCGCTTATGATGAAACCATCAGAGTTCTTTGCCCAGTCAGCTGTGGATTAAATAAATTAGATTTCAGTCTTTGCAGCGTTGATATGACATCAAATCCTGCAAAAAAAGGTGAAATCAGGTGCGACGGTCGTAGAAGGATAAAAGGCGCTAAATTAGGTGCGACCGTTAACGGATTTGATCTTCCAATATCGATGTCTATCGCCCCTGCAAGCACAAATGAATTCAGGCCCCATTTCCATATCATAAATGGATTTAAAATAAAATTGTTGCAGGGCGAAGCCATAAAGCAACCTGAAGCTGTTATTGCGGACGCCGGCTTTTACACCAAAGAGATACGAAAATAGGATCAAGAGAGGAATAGGGGCGTATAAAAAGATTTAACCAAGGCATGAACAAAGAGAGAATTCTTATCTAGAACTGGTACAGATGGCGTGTGCCCTTATTATCTTGGAGAAGGTTTTGGGATGACACCAATATTATTACAATTCTTTTACAGAGATACTATGAATTAGATACCACACCATAGTGATGATTTTATTTCTTGCCGTTTTTCATATCGGAAGGATACGCCCTTAGATTCTCCCTGATTCGTGAGAAATAGGATCGGTAGCGATCATATCTTCTAGTCATATTACCTTGTGAGTATAATTACTAAAGCGAGAGGGCATTGGACACCCTACCGCTGGATAAAAGGGCAACTCTGCTCAAGGGCACCTCCGAGGTCAGGTCGTAGCCCAAGTCTCCTGACAGCTGTCGAGCAAACTCCACGATCTCCCCGTGCTCGGGCATGGACTCGCGGGAAAGCCTTGCCCTGGACCTTCCCAGATGCATGTAAGCCTTGACCTCCACAAAGTCAGGCTCTGCAAGCTCTATGACTTTAGCAAAGCCCTCGGGGTCCTTCAAGTTGAGGCCACGAGCCAGGGTGAGCCGTATCACCCTGCGGCCGGGCATCCCTTTCATCAAGGAGAGGCTCTCCAGGAGCTTATCCCACAGGTCCCCCGCGGGGTTGGATATCCGCTTGTAAAGCTCTTTATCCGGGGCGTTGAGGCTTATGTAGAACTGAGTAGGCCTCACGCCCTCTAAAGCCTCAGGCCGGGTCCCATTGGTGACCAGAAAGGAGGTCATGCCCATCCTGCCGATCTCGCCTATCAGCTCGCCGATATAGGGATAGAAAGTCGGCTCTCCCATGAGGGATAGGGCGATGTGAGCGGGCTTTCTTGCTTCATCCAGGCGGAGCCTATCGGTAGTCTCTGCCCCCCCATATCCCGAGAGTATTCTTTTATGCTCCTTGAGGATGCCATCCATGAGCACCTTAGGCTCCAGGGGCGGTCGGGGCGGCACAGGGGTATCTGTGGGTCTCCAGCAGTGGAGGCAGAAGTGATTGCATTCCAGAGAAGGGGTCATCTGAACACAGCGGTGGCTGGATATGCCATAGAAATGGTGCTTGTAGCACTGATCACCGCCGCGCATGGACCTGTTGAGCCAGAGGCATGGCTTGACTGCCCCCCCACCAACCAGATGGTATCCCTGCTTAGCCAAGGATTGCCTGGCTGGGTCCAGGGAAGGGTCAAGGTAAGCTTCCATGATTCGGAAAGGTGGTCAAAACGACGTTATATAGCTATGCCAGAATAGCTATGCTAGGAGGGTGCTTTTCCAATGCTAAGTTCGGAGGGCGGGCCAAGTTCAGCAGCTCGGTCTTCCAAAAGAAGGCCAACTTCCCACAGGCAGTTTTTAGTGATGGCGCCGACTTTACCGAATCCCGCTTTAACGACGCATCCCAGTTAGTCATGGCCAAGTTACAGAACCGGTCCGACTTCAACAACGCCACCTTTGTTGTGGAGGCCGGCTTCAACATGGTCCAGATTTTGGATGCAACCAATTTCTATCAAGCCAATATTGCCTCCGGCGCCTACTTCGGCATCACCAAGATTACAGAGTTCATGAGCTCCACCAAGGTATCCTTCCAGAGCGCCCTCAACATTAGGAGGACCTAGATGTCCACCATCCTATTGGAGGGAACACGCCTCGGCCAGAACGCCCGACTCAATATGAAGGATATGGATATCTAGAGGATAAGGGTCCCTTGGAAAGATATGTGGCACCACGCGGTCTGCGACACAGGGGGTCTACATGGAGACGATAGAGGATTACAGGCCCCTTGAGTGGCACTCCGACGAATATGATTGATGTTACGACTACCGCAGGATAAGCCGATCTGAGGAGAAGATGGGCTGGTCCAATGCCATAGACATCCTGGCAGGGGTCTCCTGCGGCTACGGAATCTGGCCCGGCTATACCCTGGTCAGGGTTGCGCTCACCATATTAGTCTTCACCCCGATCTTCTGGTGGAGAGATGGCATACTTAGGTCCTCCAAGCCTCTCAATGTAGGAGAGATAGATCCCTTGTTAGAGAATGCCTCGTTGAGAAATGCGCTCTTCTTCATCACCATGGTCTTCCCGCACCCAGTGGCCCATAAACATCCTGCCCAAAGGAAAGCACAGGTATTATGTAATACTAGAAGGCATCCTAGGATGGCCGCTTTTAGCCATCTTTCTGGTAACACTCGGAAGGGTGAGGATAAGATAAGGATAAAACAGGGAAAAACCAAAGTAATAAATCCTGACGAGTTTTTATCCCGCCGTAGCCATGGGGACCCTCAATTCAAAGCTGGTGGCGGCGCTCTTTCTTCTTCTCTTGCTCGCCCAAACGGGCCTTGCCGCCCCAAATGGCACGACGGTGCTAGCCGGCGATATCCTAGCCAAGGTCAAGGCAGGAGAGCCAGTGGACTACTCGGGAGTGGAGGTATCTGGAGACCTCAATCTGAGCCAGGTGGCCCAGGTAGATCAGGAGTTCAGGGTAGCCAACTCCAATTTCCTGGGCAATGTGAGCCTGGATGGAACCATCTTCCGTGACTCCGTGGACCTGAAAGGATCTACCTTCGAAGGCTTTGTCAGCTTCGATAAATCCCAGTTCTCTGAGGAGGCCAGCTTTTCCAGGGCCAGCTTTTTAAAGGACGTCAGCTTCAGGCTGGCCGGCTTTAGCAGGACGACCTCCTTCAGAAGCTGCCGCTTTCTTGAGAATGCAATCTTTGACAACACCAAATTCGATGGCAACGCCGACTTCAAGGGGGCCCTGTTCGGAGGAGCTGCCAGCTTCGTCCTTGCCCAGTTTACAAGGCCAACATCCTTCCAGAGCGCGATCTTCTTCAACACCGTCAGCTTTGAAAGCGCCCAGTTCGGCGATGCGACTGATTTCAAGAACTCCACATTCAAGGACGATGCCAGTTTTCCGGGCACCAGGTTCCTTAGCGCCGCGTTCTTCGGATTATCTCGCTTTGATAAAGGGGCACTCTTCGCCGCGGCGAGCTTCGGAGGTTTCTTTGAGTTCACCGGGGTGGAATTCAATGACACCGCCATCTTCGCCCTGGCCAGGTTCGCAGACAACGCCCATTTTGTAGGTGCCGTCTTCCATAAAGACCTGAGCCTTGAGAGCGCCAGGGTCTACAGCATACAGCTTGATAACGTAATCTTCGGAGAGAACTCGACTATCAACCTCAAAGACGCGGACTTCACCAAGTTCCCCGTCCACTGGGACATCCTCAAGGACAGGCTCGATTACAACGGCGCCACCTACCTTGCCCTGGTCAAGAACTACAAGAGCCTGGAGTGGTTCGACGACGCCGATGATTGTTATTACCAGTACAGGATGATCAGCCTAACCACCGAGCATTGGGGGTGGAGCAAGATCGCCGACTTCATCTCCTGGATCTCCTGCGGCTTCGGCGTCCGCGTCAGCTATGTGAGCCTTTGGTGCCTCATTACCATTTTCATCTTTGGAGTTATCTTCTGGGCAGGAAACGGCATGAGAAGGTTCGAGCATGAGGGCCTGGAGATCCCGGGAGGGCCAGAAAAGATAGAGATCTTCCGCGTCTCCCTGGTCGATGCCATGTATTTTAGTGTAGCAATGTTCACTACATCCCAGGCACCCGTGAACAACTATCCAGTGAGGTTCTACAGGCACCTGGCCATGCTAGAGGGAATCCTCGGCTGGTTCTTCATGGGGCTATTCGTGGTGGTCTTGAGCGGCATATTGATACGCTAGAGGGCCTATCTGACGGAGTGCCCTGGCAGGAAGGGTTAAATACGAGTTAGATCTAGGGAGAGGACCGAAGGGCGCGTGGCCTAGTCAGGATAAGGCGGCAGCCTCCTAAGCTGTAGATCGGGGGTTCGAATCCCTCCGCGCCCGCTTAACCAATAGTTTTGGTTCGTTTTAATTATGGGACCTATAGAGCGTTTCTAAGACCCCCGTTTTACCTATTAAATGTGATCATACCGAAACACGCTTCGTATTATTAACTGTCGAAAAAGTGGGTTTTCAGGGATACTCCACAGATACTTTGCAAAAGGGTTCCGCCCATCGTCCGGTGCTCCATACACCGCATTTCCAAGTATCAATAAGAAATCTTAGACCGGTAAGCCAGTTTAGATTAGATAGATGGATAAATAAGTGGTAGGATTTGCCCTTCCAGGGATCTCACTCCGCATGATGGACACAAGACAGAGACACGCCGATGTCCAGACCCATAGAATAAATGAAGTTATCCGAGGAAGGAGGATAGACAGGCTTTGATGCAAGGGTGGTAATTGGAACGCGAGAATCAAAGCATCTAAAGGATCTGGATAAGCAGCCCTATCTAGGCTTTGAGCTTACATATCATGGGAAGAAAGTAGGATCACTTCCTCCAAGCCAGGACTACCTATTACTAGGAGTATACTAGGCCTTGGAGGAGCTACAAATAAGCCTTGAAGAGCTACCAGCTTCTGAGGAGGGGCTATGTCAGCAGAACGAGGCGCGGATAGTGGCAGCGTAGGAAATGGAGAGGAATCTCATGGAAATATAGGAGTCCGATGAGGACGAGATATCCGTATCCATCTCCTCGGAGGACCTGGGGGACGATACGCATCAGCTCTGCTTTGAAGTCACGGATACAGGCATCGGCATCCCAAAGGAGAAGATGGACCTGTTCTTCTTGCCCTTCTGCCAGGTAGTGATCACCATAATCCGCAAGCTTGACGGCGCAGGGCTGGGCCTGGCCATATGCAAAGGCCTGGTAGAGCTCATGGGAGGAGAGATCCGAGCTGAGAGCGTCCCGGCAAAGGTTCAACATTTCACTTTACCATCGAAGCCGAGGTCACAAAAGACATACCTGTTAAACCAGAGACGTGGGCCCAACCTGTCTAGAACTTATCTGAGGAATACACTCAAATGATCTTGGTGGCCGAAGATAATCCATCCAACCAGAGGGCCCTGATGGAAATGCTCAAAAAGACGGGCTACAGGGCAGATGCCGCGGTAGATGGATAAGAGGTTCTCCCGTATCTGGAAAGGCAACCTTACGATCTCGTTTTCATGGGTGTAAAGATCCCTGAGAGGGATGGCCTCAAGGCTTCCGAGGAAATACGCAGGCTTTGGGCCCAGTGCCAAAAATTGTGGCTTATCACAGCCTATGCCCTGGCCGGCGATCGTGAGAAGTGCCTGGAAACCGGCATGGACGGTTCCATCGCCAAGCCGGCGCAAAAAGGTGATATCTTGTTGAGGTCTTGAAAAAATGCTGCCGTAAAGCTCAGTAGGGAAAGGCCGAGATATCAGTCGGCATTATAAAGTTAAAAAGGATCAGGGTATGATCTTGGAAATCTCCAGCTCCAATATATCCGAGGCCCCCGCCTTCTTGAGCATCGGTATGAGAAGGTTGACCTGATCCTTGTCCACCACGCTCTCTATGGCATAGTACTCCGAATTGTACAGCTTGGATATGGTGGGGTGCTTCATGCTGGGCAGGACATCGATGACATCATGAATCTTTTCCTCAGGGACATTCATATCCAGAAGAACCTTACCCCTGGCCCTTATGACCCCGGAGACGAGCGTCTCCAGGGACATGATCTCATCGCGCTTGACGGGGTCCCTCCAGCTTGAGGGATTGGCTATGAGCTCGGAGGTGGACTCCATGATCACATCTATGATCTTGAGGCCGTTTTTCCTCAGCGTTGACCCGGTCTCGGTCAAGTCCACAACCACGTCCGTAAGCTCTGGGACCTTGGCCTCGGTGGCGCCGTAGGAGTACTGGATATCCACGGGGATTTCAAGATTCTCGAAGAACCGCCTGGTGAGGTTTGGGTACTCGGTGGCCACCCTGCTTCCTGGCCTGATATCTCTGGCGCTCTTCATATTGTGGCCGTCTGGCACCGCCACCACCACCTTGACCTTACCCGGCCCTCTCTTGCCGTAGTTCATCTCGCAGACCTTGTAGACATCGGCCTCCGACTCTCTGATCCAGTCGGTACCCGATATCCCCAGGTCGAAGTAGCCCTTGGCCACGTAAGTTGGGATCTCCTGGGGCCTTAGAATCTTCACCTTGCCAGCCCTGGGGTCCTTGATCCTGACGTTGTACTCCCGCTCTGTCCTCCTGATCTCAAGCCCCGCCTGCTCGAAGAGCTGAAGGGTCTGATCCAGAAGGCTTCCCTTGGGTATGGCGATGTCGATCATAAATAGAGACCCAAGGAATTCCTTTCAGGATATCTATTTTGCCTTTTAGTAAGGGGTAAAAGCTACATAATATTTATAAATAATAGCCGTTATAGCACTGGATAGTGGTGAAGGGGGCATTAATTGGAGTCAGCTGTAGTGATATCTGATACTCATTTCGGCTTAGATACATCCACCCTGGCCGATCCAAAGGAGGTCGACTACCTCATATGGGAGCTTTGGAAGTACGGCAGGGGATGCGGCGAGGTCATACTTTTAGGGGATATCTTCGATCTGTGGAGGGCTAGGCCAGAGGAGGCCTTGAGAGACGCTAGGTACTTCTTTGACCGCCTTGAGGATATGGATGTCAAGATCAGCTACGTGGTGGGAAACCACGACCACCATATGGCCGTAATCCACCAGGAGAGGGAGTTTCTGGAGAGGGTGGCCAGGGGCGATATCTACTCAGTCTACATACCCAACCTCAGCTGGTCTCAGGTCATTAATGGTTTGAGAATCGACATGTATTATCCTACGTATCTATCGGAGCGCCTGGGCAGGCGCTTTCTCTTTGCCCATGGCCACCACCTAGACGGCATGCAGGCCATCTCCCTCCAGGTCGTGGAGCGCATAAGGAAGATCTCAGGAGAGGAGCCATCCCCAGCCGACCTAGAGAGGATGATGGCCTACGCCTACGAGAGCATCTACAGATCTAGCTATATAGGGGAGATGGTAGACCTGGAGGAGAGGCTCTGGAAGGTATCATCAGCCGTATCCAGGATCAAGGCAGGGGTCCTTAAGACCTTCAAGTACACGCCGGTGGAGGGCCATTACGGGGCCATAAGGAAGTTCATTAAGGCATATGGCTCAGGCAAGGTGGACTGCTTCGTCTATGGCGATACCCATAAGGCGGATGTCTACAGGAAGGAGGACGGCCCCCTGGCGGTAAACGTGGGCAGCTTCACCTGCGGCGGGGGTGTTCAGGACACCTATATGGTCTTGGGCGACGATGGAATTGAGCTAAGAAAGCTTGGAAGAGAGGAGCCCTTATTTTCTAGAATTCTTCCATAGAGGTAATCCCTGATCAAAAGGTTTCAAACCAAAATGCCTAATAGAAAGTCCAGGATGGTCCAATAAAAAAAGCCAAGATTCCCCAAGAGCGCCGCTCAGCCAGAAAAATATTTACCCCCTAAAGCTTAAGTTTAACATGATGAGATTTTTGGAAACCCTGCAGGGCCGCAGATCCATCAGGACGTACCAAGACCGGCCTGTGCCCCCAGAACTCCTCAGCTCCCTGATCCAGGCTGGGGAGATGGCTCCATCCGCAGGCAATCTCAGGGCCAGAAGGTACGTGATCGTCAGAAAGCCCGATTTAATAAAGGCTCTATCACTGGCCGCGTATAACCAGAAACATGTAGAGACGGCTCCGGTTCTTATCGTGGTCTGCGCGGATGAGCCCAGATCGGGCAGTAGGTACGGTGACAGGGGAAGCCTCTACTCCATCCAGGACGCTACAGCCGCAGTGATGTGCATCCTCCTCTACGCCTACGATATGGGCCTGGGAGCCTGCTGGAATGGGGCCTTCGACGACGACCTGTGCAGGGAGATCCTAGACCTGGAGGAGGGGGTAATGCCAGTAGCCATCATATCCCTGGGATGGTCGACGTCCAGACCTTCGCCACCGTCGGGAAGGGACCTAGATGAGATAGTGCGCTGGGTGGATTGAGGGTATGGAAAGAACCATTCTCAGGAGGATTTCCACAACAGCTCTAGTTAGTGACGTCCCCCACGAAAGGGAGAGGACTTCCTGCTTCATAGATCCGGCCCGCTTTGAACGCTTCGAAGTAGGGGTCGGATCTCCGCATGCCCTACCCCTCAGTCTGCGGGGTGAGGATGTTACGGGCTGCATTATGATCTCTATCCGGCTTTAGACCACATAAAGGGCAATCGTGAATTCTTTCCAATAGATCTTTAGGGTTGAGGGTACCACAACCCGAACACCTAGTTCACCGGGCTATATGCGGATCAGCCCGGGGCCTACGGCAGCATCTTCTACATAGAGGGCGTGCAGAGCAACAACGCAACCGCCTCCATGTACTAATCCTGATAGAAAGATCGCCCCCAGGCCAAGAGAGGCGAGGGCTATACAGTTCCAGGGACACCTTTCTTCTTTTACCTCCTTTCGAGAATATAATATGGGGTTTAACAGTGAGATTTTAATCTCATCAAAATGCGCAGGTACACCAAATTCAACATGATAACTAAGAGTTCAAAGCACAGCTTTGGTATGAGGGTTCATCCAATAGAAGGAGAGGAATTTCCCGGCAAAAACGAGCGCGTTTACGTTAGTTATTGCTGGGATGCTCTTTTCAGCTTTTACGGCAGACTCACCTGCATCATTGGGCTCCAGGGGCAAAGCATCCCAGTCTGGGACATCTCCGCTATATGAGTACAGATACAATCAGGCCACAGAGGGAATGGGGCTATTAAATCAAGACGTAGCTGATAGCAAGGTGCGCTACGACAACATATCGACGCCGAGATTGAACCACAGAGATGCGCCTCCTAAAAAGAATGCCAAAACCATAGACCAAGGCAGCAACAGTGTCTCCTGCGAAAAAGCCTGTGAGACCCGCACTTAGAACGCTACCAAAATCCGCGGATTTTACCGTTTATTAATCGGCAGGGAATAGTAATCTGCAGTCGCAGGCTTGCAGTTTCCGCCCTACGGATCTAAAAACTGATTCAAGGGTGATCCTTAATATAGGCCGCTTCCTTCTCCAGGATCCCCTCCAATCCCACCAGGCGGTTGAATTCATCAAACCTCATCATCCTATCCTCAAAGCCTGCGGTGGTGCCTGTTCTAATCAGCTCCTCGAAGAGAGCTTCCACCGCCCTGGCTATGGTGTAGGTGCAGGCCGTAGCATAGGATACCACCAACTAGGTAAACATAAAGGCTTAATCAAAGGAGATTCGGCCTTCCGGGCAATTCTGGCTTTCAAGGCCATCCTCTGGACAGGAGGTAAGCTAAACGGGCCGATGATCCCCAAAGAGCGCCGCCCTGACTATCCAGTGAGGAACGATGAAGATGGTGTCGGAACCAAGTTCGAGGGAGCCCAGGAAGACCACGCCCGCGTGATCGTGGACATCGGTAGAAGCCGGGGTGATTATGTACCCTAGGGCATCTATGATCCTTGTAGCTCCCCCAAGAGGTCTCAGATGGCTGAAATCCTATCACCCTCGATCCCTACATGGACGGTGACATGTAAGTGTACCCCATGGAGCAGACTATGAGCTCCTTATAAAACCCAAGGCCTAAGGTCTCGGTCATTCCCTTGAGGATCTCTTCATATCTCTGAGGATACGACTGGTACATACCCCTTCCAAACACCTGCACATAGTCATAGTTGAGGACTGATCCCTTGCCGAAATCCGCGCTTATAACCTGGTAAATCCAGGGCTTTGGATCTACTGGCCTCTGTACCTATCCATGGTCCTCTCAAGCTCTGAGATCTGCACCGGCTTTACTAGGTAACCATCCATTCCCGCGCCCTGGAGCCTCTCCCTATCCTCTTTGACTGCATAAGTGGTCATGGCTATGATCTTCGGTTAAGGCCGATTAATCCTGAGATCCTCAGCATGCCAGCGTTGCATGATGGCCAGGATGGTCTCTATGCCATCCATCTGGGGCATCTGTATGTCCATTAGGACAACGCCGTACCGGCTGTACTCTAGGGTTTCCAGGGCCTTCACCACAATTGGCAGCCACATCCACCTTATGCCCCATTTGCATGAGCATCATAGAGGCGACATTATGGATCATCGGTTTATCCTAATCCATGAGCACCTTCATGGCCAGATTTGGGGATCTATCATCCGGAGCTTCAGAGGCGCTCTCGAAGAATACATCCATCATAACTTCGTAAGGCTGCGACCGCCTTATGAGCCTGGTTAGACTGGTGCATTCATATAAGCGCTGGCCCGGGTGCATCAGGCAGATCACGGGTACTATCTGGATTCCTCCCCCGGATCCCCGCGCCGTGGGTTCAGCTGGAGCAGCAGCCGCCAGGTGGTTAATAATAAATTTGATACTATCTAGTGGGTGACGTTGCTTCCAAGGGCTGTCTGCAACTACTACAGTAGATGATTTCTCTCGGTGGCCATACCCATATAGTTTATTAAGTTATTGCCAAAGGAGCGGATATCAATTGGTGGAGGGCACTCGAATTAGCTCCAGTTTACATAGAGGATAGAATGATGGCTAACAGATCATCAGATGGTTTAAATATTAAATGCGGATCGAGCATCGATCGGGTAGCCAATAATTCCGTGAAGTCTGCCGTAAACATCAGTCGATCCCTGGATGACGCAAGCCCGGTTACCAACTTTGAGGATGGAAGGCTGTACCAGGCGGGGGATCTGAAGGTCCTGGAGCTCCACGGGAGATACAGGGAGATAGGCGGCAGCAGCGCGCCCACATGAAAGGTGGTCTAAAGAAAGGTTAGAAGCCTGAAGCTCTGCATTTAACAAGTGCCGCGGCTGATATCTGCAAAGGTCTTCTCTATGACATCCCTTCCTGGAGCCACCTCCGAGAAGATCTGGGCCTGGAAGTGAAGGACCTCGGTATCCTCATCGATCCAGGCATCTGGAGGCAGCCCGGCCTTGAGGCTTGTCTGGCTTAGAAACTCCATGGGGTCCATGTTGTACTCCGGGGCCACCTGGGGCAGGAGAAGGCCCGAGAACATGCCTTTGCTCACTATTAATCCATCTTTTCCAATCTTCACCAGCGTTGGAAGCTCTGCCTTAGGAGCTATGTAGGGCTCGGGCTTGGTGAGGATGGTGACCTCAATGTCGATCCTGGATAGCTCAGCAGGTCTGACCGCGGGAAACCTGGGATCCCTGGATGCAGCATTGATGGCCGAATCCACAATGGCTAAGCCCATGGGCATGATGGGCTCGGGGTAGCCGATGCAGCCTCGAAGCGCTCCCTCCTCGTGGAGGGTCACGAAGACCCCTCTCTTCTCATGGAATACAGGGGGAAGCCCTTCTGGTTTAATCCTCGCCATCTTTTCGACGTAAGCGGTGACGGCACCCCTGGCCAATCTCACGGCTGCCTTTCCCTCTTCGAGTGTAGCCATAATTTACATAATAGAGCTGCGCTCTATTAAACATTCTGAGGAGGGAGGATCGACTAAAGGCCTCTGTGCTCAGTTTGAGCCCAATCCATGAAAACATGTAAGCTAAGGGATAACTCAAGGGAAAAGCGAGGCGCTGTAACGGAGGACGGGTTTGAATGTTTGAATAAAGGTTTAAAAAGCCATCACGTTGACGAGTCCTAGACGGTCTGGTCTAGAGAAGGCCTATGAGATAGGTCCCAGTTATTGCTGCTTATGAGAAAGAGATTCCCTTCCGATCTTTTGGCCTATCCTTTTGCTGAAGGCTGGTTGCGAGGGGGATACTAAATCCAGGGCGTAGTTTATCATCTTAGGCTTGATCAGCTATCAACTTCAAGCGCATAAGAATCCCTAGTTAATTGAATGGCAAGGTTAAGGAGTCCCTCCGTAAGCACAATGGAAAGAATATAAAACATCTATTTGTCGATGCCAGCTACTTTAAAGTCAGAGTTGCTACAGGGACCCTTAACTTCTGAGATCTTCCGGAATCTCTGACCACCATCCATCCCAGGCCCATGAAGCCAGTATCCCTAAGACGCCAGGACTGGCCGTGGATCATCTTCAAGCCCATCTCCCTCCAAAGATCGAGCGCCACGTCTTTATGATCGGTGTTTCCAGGGATAATAAGGACTGGGCGTCCTAAAGAGACCAGGTCCTTAGCAGCCAGCTTTGCCTTTGCCCTATCGCTGCCATTGTGGAGATCCCCGCAAAAGGCGATGAGTTCGACGTCGAGATCACTTGCCTAAGGGAGCATATCAACGCGGTCATGAAGATCAGCTATCCCAAGGAATCTCAAAGGCTGTGTGTGCATAGACTTAGACTCCCTTTATCACGCCTCAGATCTGGAATTTAAAGCACGGCATCTTCGATAAAGCTACTTGAAATAAGTTTAAGCGCGAATATATCAAGCAAATGTCTGATACACGACGCTTCCCTGGACCCACCCAGCGCCCGCCGTGATCCACTCCCCGGCACCTCCATATACGCCCGGAGCGTGCTGGTATCCCTACACATACTGGGCACCCTGGGCAGCAGATGTAGGCGCTGCAGAAGACGCTGCGCTTCCTAGGTAGCCGGTGGTCCCTTCAGTGCCCGATGAACGGCAAAGCCTGTAGCATAGCCTGCGACCCCCAGCGGACTGGAGACTGCTCCTGCTGCAATTCTCGCCGAGGACTACGTAAAGCTGTAACCATCAAGTCCGGCCACCAGGGCGTAGTTTCCAGTAAGCGCGATTGAAGCCATAGTAGCCCGTGTCATTGGTAGTTGCATTGAAGGCCTCACCCCCACACCCAACCCGCACAGACCTGATACCGTACCCTAACCATCCCTAAGGAGTTTACCACCAATCTAATCAGACCATAGCCCGCCTGGTTAGACGCCTGGATCCTGCCGGTCCCTGGGCCTGGGAAGAGGCGGTTTCCATGACACCTATGGTCCCCTACCGGGATCAAAGCCAGCAATAATGACCTTGAGTATTTTAACGATACTTGAATCCCCACATTACTATTATTATCTTCATCAAAGTTAAAGATTTCCCAATTAGTTGGGCTTTTTTCCAGTAGTACCAATAGAGCTTATTAAGCGAGGACCATGAGGAGTATACCTATGAGTCCGATGGCTGTAAAAGTCGGTGTGGGAGTGCTGATGTGGAGAGGGGATAAAATCGCTCTGATAAAACGGACAGGTTCCTTCGGCCCTGGCACCTGGTCTCCCCCTGGCGGCCACCTTGAGTTCGGAGAGCTTGCCCTGGATGCTGCCTGCAGGGAGGCGCGGGAGGAGATAGGCGTCGAAATAGACCATTTGGAAATCTTGGGCATTACGGAGGATATCTCTGAGGAGTACAGCACCCATTACATAACCATCTGGGTTCAGAGCGATTGGGCCTCAGGGAAGCTGAAGGCCTCGGATGTGGAGTTCACGGAAAGCGGCTTCTTTGATATCAACCACCCTCCAATGCCACTCTTTATCCCATTCCAAAATTTGCTGGAAGGAAGGCTGGTGCCAAGGAGAAGCGGAGGACTGCCATTCAGGGCGCCCTAACTCCCTTTAAAGAGCAAGTAAGCTTAATATCCGCTTTTATTGGAGGTAATTAAAGACCATCGTAGAACCAAAGCCGACGATTTTAGCCCAGCCTTTGCCTGACCTGCAGTAATCGGCAATACTCCATTCTGCCATCTTCCGAAGTGCAACACCCTTGAGGATATCTGAGTTGGGCTACTGAGAATGATTGATATTATATTGTCACATTAATGTAACATGCACTCCAGATAATGATTGAAGATGGAGTCGCCTCAGGTCAAGGCAAGCTGTATGACTCTACAACTATTGATCGGCCTAGTGATGATCGCAGTCTTGATCTATAGCTCAAACCACTGTGAGATCATGGCCGCCTTCTGCTTGGCTAGGCGATCTTACATGATGCGTGCTATCCCCTGTATCCCTTGATAGTGATGGGCCGCCTGCGCCCCCGGGGAGTGTCCGTAGCCCTGCGGACAGAGCCAGTGGGATGACAGGGGATGCCCAATTTAGAGGTCGCTACGCTATCAGGCGGATAAGGAAAGGGCGGTCTCTGGGAAGATAGTTAAAATAGCATCTATTTTATCTCCAGTGAAGAATTGAAAAATTGCAGATCTAGATTAATGTTTATAATCTTATTGAGCCCATAGAGAATGCTCTAAGAGCGACCTATGGCTTAGCTATCTCTTATTTAAGGCTGATCCACTTTTGACTGCCCTAATCCCCAGGCTTAATATGGTTCTGCCAATCTCCTTCAGATCCTCCGATGTAATCTTTGACGATCCTTGGATCGCCCTGCCTGATATATCCTCGGCCATGCACTCCGCGGGAAAGGGTGACTCTGATATGATATCGACCTCAGCAAAGCCGCAGGAGCTCATAATTCCTAAATAACCCTCCTTGCTCTCAGGAGAAGGGAGGGTGCCGAGGCCCTCTCTGATGGCGTTTCTAACCGATTTAGGAAGCCTTCCTACCAGGACGATATCGCAGGTCGAGAGCCTTCCTCCTGGCTTGAGCACCCTGAAAGCCTCCTTAAAGGCTTTTTTCTTATCGGGAACTAGGTTGATGGCACAGTTGGAGATGACCGCCTCCATGGAGGAGTCCCTGAAGGGTAGGGCCTCTATGTCTCCAAGGCAGAAGGTCACGTTCTGGTATCCACCCTCAACTGCCAGAGACCTGGCCAGGGAGGCCATTCCACGGGACAGATCCAGGCCCACGACCGTTCCTTTGGGCCCCACCATCTCTGCTGCCAGGAAGCAATCCAGGCCTGCGCCCGACCCAAGGTCCAGGACAAACTCCCCGGCCTTTAAGGATGCCACAGGAACGGGGTTTCCGCAGCCTAAGCCCATATTGGAGCCCTCGGGGACCTTTGCCAGATCGTCCCTAGTGTAGCCTGGGGTACAGCTTAAGTCACACTTGGCCACAGCAGCTTTCATGGGGACAGCTTTTCCTAGCATTAGGTTCTCCGGACCGATGTTATCGAGATCCCAGGGGGCGCTTCCCTGCCCAGCTAGGAGGTCATAGCCGCGTCTTAAAGCACCCTTGAGGTTCTTTCTCATCATGTTTGCTTAGAAGAATAAAGACGATATGTGATAAAGGCTTTCGCAAAACTATTGCCGTGAGAAGGGATTAAAAGGCCTACCCGCGATTTTCGACGAACTCTCTTTCGAGGTTCAACGCATATAACAGCTCTATAATAGCTTGAAAGGTCCCTGTCTCTGCCAGCTTATAGATTTGCAACTCCAAAATCAGCGTAATTAGGAATGAGAACTAGCTAGCTTTCTGCCTTGGGTTCATTAAAGAGAATGCTATCTTAAACAGGGAACTTTCTGGTGTTCAAACTACGTAAAAGGCGCGGAGGGCCAGAAAAATCCCAGTTTTTTATCCTACTGATATGGAACCCAGATGGAACAGTACGAAAACTCAGCGTGGTCCCATTAAATCACATTTTCCCGAAACAGAACGGTTTTAAGCATACTGGGAATTATAGGCTCCATCCATAGTAAACGTCCGTTCTATCCAAATTTCAGGTATCGTTCCATTTATGTATGTGTCATGGGCGGCGTCATG
>DAXJ01000107.1:0-1608 GCA_002506335.1 Methanosaeta sp. UBA114 | reverse complement strand
AGAGCTTGTATCTTGAGCCCATAGGAAGCAAGAACAGAGCTCAATAGGTTGGGCCTTAACTTGACCAGGAACAACCATGGCCTCACGGCCTGGAGAAAAGTTGATTGATTACCATGGACTACGTTAAGCTTAGGGGTTCTATATTAGGTCTATCGCAGGGGGATGGATTCCAAAGGCAGAGTGATGCTTCCTATAGGGCTTAGATATAAGCTGGATATCAACGAGGAGGATGTGCTGGCTGTAGATCAGCTCGAGGACGGAACTATTCCCCGTAAGAAGGTGGATGTGCCGATACACAGGCGGATCGAGACAGGACCCACGCGGGTGAGAATAGGGGTTTGAAGGGAGATGGCTGCAACAGGTCTACGGGATTTTAGGACGCACAGACTGCCCGCAGGATTATGGAAGAGGAGGGCGACCTCGCCATTCACCAATAAAGTGGATAAACTACCCAAGAAGATGGCACATCAAATAAAGACCAGCAGCATCCTTAAGAAAAAAGGATGTTTGACGTGGACGGCTTTAAAGCTAAAGCACCTTTAAGCCTACTGCGTCTCCACATTTTCCGCCTTGGGTCCCCTCTCGCCTTCTGTGGCTTCGAAGCTTACCTTATCGCCTTCAGTAATAGTGATCCCAGGCTTTAAGCCACTTACGTGGACGAAATAATCTTTCCCGTCATCGCCGGTGATGAATCCGAAGTTCTTGGTCCTGTTGAAAAACTTGACTGTTCCTGTTACCATTTTAATTCCTCGATGCTATTAATAGCTAGGAAGCAGCCTATTTAAACTTAGTGGCAGTCTGGCTATCCTCAAAAGTATTCTGAATTTGGGCATTGACCTTTGGTGAAGCCGTTCTGATCTGCAAAGATGGTAATTAAGGAGAGGGAAGGGCAAAAGCCGATGCGAAGGGTTTTATGGCGCCTGGACCTCGCTTCTGCCACCGATCTGTACTACGTCGATCGACGATATAGAGCTTTTGGCTGGATCAACGGACTTCATGGCCCGCTTGGGTTGATCTCGCCTTTCTAAATCCGCGTCTATAGACATGCCTTGGTTAAAAGCAGCGGCTACCGATGGCCGCACCCAATTGCCCGGGACTTTAACACTTTCGCCCCACGCGGCAGGCATTGAAATGGGCCCGAACCTTCTTATATCCCATGACGCGATCCCATGGATGCCGCTGGAGAGAAGGACTCAGAACCGCATGTCCCGTGATTATCGATAACCTCTCTATGTGGGAGGTGGACCTCCTCTGGGGGGAGATCAGCAGCATAAACTGGAAGCTCAGGGCTGATGGAGTGGAGATGCCCAAAAGCTTCGAGGGCGCCGCGGCACCCATCCAACGTGCCTCACATGTTAAAAGGTGGCCCAGTGCCTGGCGGACCGTATAGGGCCCGATAAGGGCTCAATGGGAGATCAAAGCCGCAATGACCGCCCAGAGGCGTGTGCTCAGCCATCGTATACAGATTTTAGTAACGATATCGGCTGTCTACCGCGGCGACTTTTTGATGGTATTGCGGGCTTGATGTTCACTTCGGGGCTTTGATCTCCGATCCTATGTAAGTTGTACCTCGCTAGAATCATAACGCTTAGCTCGCACTCCACCTGA
>DAXJ01000010.1 GCA_002506335.1 Methanosaeta sp. UBA114 | reverse complement strand
TACCATTCAGGGTAGGGTAGTTCACTCCAGTTTAGCCACCCTATATTAACATGTTTATCGTTTATACTGAAATAAATTTCTTGCAGGCCGCCTGCCAGGCAGAGCCACCTCAAAGAGTGTGGACATATTCTGATACAGCTTCAGTTATTATCGGACAGGATATATAGGCAAAGGTCACCGGTATTATCACAAATGGATAAATCAACGCCGTTCTAACCATCCGCCTATTTATGAAATTTTCATATAAAGGGGGCCCATCACATATAATATATAGATAGTTTTGAGGGCTAAAATTTAGTTTTGGCACGGCTATTGCTCTAGGAGATATTGCTTCAATTAATAGCCCCGAAAGCGTTGGTTATAAGATTAGTCTATATTTCAAGTGGCAGCGATGATAGAAGCCATATATGAGAGGTTCTCATGGGCTGGCTTCATTGCTATTTTCTTTGGGAAATACGTAAGGTATGAATTGACCATTAAATAGATTAAATATCGGAATTCCTTAGGACCTCCGTCCCATTCCCACTAAATATGAAGGGTATCCTTAAAGGTTGTTAGGAGTATATAAGCGGTTGATTGCCTATAGCCAAAAACCACCAACATCAGAACATAAGTTATGCTGGAGGCAGGAACTACGCACGGGTTTACGAGTGGGGCTTAGATCTTATCCCGTTCATTCCCATGTTACGACCTCGCTTCGCGGCTCATCCATCTGTATAAGCTTGCTTACGTAATCATCCCTTCTTGCGTGGGGGCATCTATCCATACCACCCTAAAGGACATAGGCTATGATGGCTACTATCTTCTGCCCATTATACCACTATCTATGTACTTTTACCAGTCTCAAAAAGAAACATCACCGGCATGTCGTATGTGAAATATTTATATAGTTATAAGGAGTGTAGTTGGTCTATGATGGACGTGACAACCTATAATCAGGAGAAACCCGCAAGTAGCTACCAGGAAAGCTACGAAAGAGCCTGTTACGCTTCGGAAGCCGTCGTCCATCTTCTCAGCAAAGAAGGTTTTGCGTCAATGGAAGTTGGAAGGCTTTTCCAAGAGAGAAGCAGTTTCCTATTGCGATTGCCCCGATCAAAAGAGGGCTCTTCGACAGACGACAATATGTTTATGGGTGCGGTTATGGCTAAGCTTGCGCAAAGGGGGACGCCGGCCCCTTGCAGCCTAATGGTAGAGCGCTATGTCCTCCTAAAGGCCAAGGACACCGGGTTGCTGATATTTGAAGAGTCTACTAGCCAGAACGGCAAGATAAAGTTCACTTGTAGCCCCTTATTGAAGGATCTTGACCTCATGCTGAGAGTATGCTGTTCGCCAGAGCTGCTGATCGAGGACAGTGAAGTTGATCTCCTACTGCAAAAATACCAGATGCTTCTAGAAGAACTCGATCCACAGAGAGCTAAACTATTCTTCGAAAAGCTAGCGAGTGCTTTGCCAGATAAGCGCTTGGCGCTCTTCATCGTCCATCGCTGTTCTCCAGGACGAGCGACAGGGGACGAAAGTATCGAGTCCAATGAAGAAATGGATTTCCTTATTCAAATCCCCGATTTTCGGAGAAGGGCGATGCTTCGGATAGCCGTCCAGCTGGGCCCAAGTCCCAACTGTTCTGATAAAAAGGATGGATGGATAGTAAAACGCTTTGGATCCATGGCGCCATCATACTGGGAGAGTGAGGTCAGGAAACTAGCGGATTTGATCTCTTATGCAGTTTCAGATGATGTACTTTATGTTGCCAGACTACTGAGAGAGATGCCGCTGGAAAGAAGAAGGGCCCTGCAAGAGCTCATAGTATTGCCTATCGCTGAAGCTCAATTGACCAGATCGGTAGCTAGTGTGATTTATATGGGAAAAAAAGGCAAGATAGCGATCGGTAACCCTCAAAATCTTGACCTACAGGTGGTAGTGGATGCAATCCAAGAGTCGATTGATGCATTATCAACGCTCTATGGGACATGTTGCTCAATTGAACTTCATCTTGCAGATGAAGGTGAAAAATCAGACTTTGAGTATTACTATGTTTCTTCAAGCATCGAGCATTTAGATGCGCGTATTGCTCCGTATCCCTTATGCAGGTTCTCATCTAAAAGATCCACTCGGCTTGATTCAAGCCCACGACCGATTGATAGCAGCAATTCAAGAGCCGATTCTAGGAAAGCCCTGAAATTCTTTTTAAATAACTTGATGAGAACCCAGGAGTTCCAGGATGATCAAGACAAGCTGATCGAACAGATACTCTCCATGCAAGGAGCGATAGGCCTCTTGAAACCTAATGGCGGCAAGACTCTGGCATATCAACTAGCATCAACCCTTCAGCCCGGTACATCTCTGGCAGTAGTTCCGACCACTTATATGGCCGTGAACCAAGAACGTAATCTAGCTGAGATAGGCATTCACAAGATCAAAGTCATTGCTGGGCTACAAGAAGAGCAGGTGCAAGACCAAGGTAGCAATGAGCCAGTGGATTGGAATGAAGCCAATATCGTTTTTTTAGGCGCCGACACTCTCCAGCGTCCTGGCATGAGGGCTCGATTGGAGAAGGTTTTCCCAAACCCTATTAGTTTCTTGATCTTTAAAGATGTTCATGCCCTAAGCGAATGGAGTTATGATTTTCAGCCTGAGTATCTGAACGTAGTTCGCTGTGTTATGGATAATAGCACCGCGAAAAGGCCGTGTATAGTAGCACTAACATCGAGCAGCTCGCGGCCGGAGCTCCTTGACATCATGAATGAATTTAGCTTAAAGAATCTTGGTTACCTTGTCCAGTCTACATCATACGACCACCTGAACGTGCATTATGAGCTTCATAAAGCGAACGCCAAGAATCGTGTATCCGTTTTGGTTTCTGTGCTCAAGGCAACTCTGAGGGAGCATGGATGGCAAGGTAAAGATTCGAAAATACCTTGCGGCTTGGTAATATGTACCCAGGAAGACGATTCAAAAATGGGCATGATAAATCTATCTCAATCGCTAGGATCGTATTTGGGTATACCAACGGGGGTCTTTTCACGTGAGCCCCCCAAGAAATTCCTTCGGCGAGGTGGATCAAGGGATAGTTGGATGAAAGCCAGCTATAGCGCTCTAAGGAAGTTCGAAAGAGGTGAATTGCCAATCCTAATCTGTTCTAGGGACATCGGGAGCTACTTGGAGGGGAAAGGTATCAGTTTTATTCTTTATGCAGGTGTGCAAATATCCCTTGATGAGCTCTATCGGCAAGGTGGTCGAGCGGGGCAAGATGACATTAGGTCATCGTGCATAGTTTTATCATGGGATGATCGCGAGCTCTCAGGGCAGGAAGATAGATCTAATAAATCGGATGCAAGCACGCAAAAAAGCCTTCGAAATAAAGAGCATTTAGACGAGGGATTTCCGGGAAGAGTGGTGGAAAAAAGAACTTTGATATGGGCAGCAACAAAACTGTGCTCGTCTTTCTCAGGTCGCAGCATCGGAGACAGGATCTGTTTGGAAATGATTTGTACTGAGATCCCAACCTTGGTCAAAAGCGTTACAAAATCGTCCCGAGAAAGCAAACGCAGGCTTCTGGAAAAGGCATTGTATAGGTTATTGTTATTGGGTGCAATTGATGGCTGGGAGGGGAAAGGGGGTTCTTTTATTGTAACCGCCATAGTCCAGAGTGCATCTTCTATCTTGAGCAATTATAAGAATCTTATAGGGAGGCACGAATTAGAAGATCATGTAGCGCTATATTTTCCCAAAGGAGTCCATTCAGACGTAAGACATATCATTGTTCAGTGCGGATGCCGATTGGTTGACTATAGTTATAACAAGATCAAAATCAGAAAAGAGGAAGATAGAGCTAAAGTGATCCAAGCTGTCAAAGCTAGTCAGGAACCACTCGGAAATTCCAGTGATTATTCGATTGATTATGCATACAAATCCGAGATTAAGGCTAAATTATCGCTGGATTCTGAGGCATGGTGGAGGGCTCTTGATGATACAAAGGGATTAGATGAGCTGCTTGACCTATATCTCGTCTGCCAGCGAAAGATCAAATCTGGCATGGATAACCATGCACTTCGGATGATTGCCGGGTTCTGCGCTCTAGCCTTCCAGGATAATGGGCAAATGGACCTCGATTTTGTGGAAGGATTTAGAGGCTTCAAAGAGACCCATAAAGAAGCATATCGATCTGAAGTGATACGCCAGATTTTGCCCTATGCTGAAATATTGATTCCATCCAAGAAAGATTTAATTCTTGAAAGCCTTTGGCGTATCGATCCCTCTTTGGAGCTATCTAGGTTCTGTTACAAAAAGGCGCAGCCTTCTAGCGAAGTCCACTATTTATCATTATTTAAATTAGTAGATGGGGTACTAGAGGCTTTTAAGACGGAGGTGTTGTCAAATGAATGAAGAAAAGAAAAGAGAAGAGATCCTTGCTGCCGAGACAGCCATACGTGAGTTAGCCCGGCGAATGGCAGAAGCTAGCACATGTACCAAGCAGGCTGACATGGCAAGAAATACCTTGGAATCGACTATAAGATCACTTGAAGAGGTCAATGTTGAGCTCAGGATACTGATTGAGTCTGAGAAAAAAGCTGCAGAAACTGGGAGAAGATCCCTTGATCGATCTTGTGAATCCCTTGATGCAAATGTAAAAAAGCTTCAAAAAGCCCAGGAAAGCCTAGAGAAAGAGGCCGATCGTCTAGAATTCTCCATTGGAGAAAGGACCCGAGAACTCCAGCAAATGGTCGAATCTAATCTGTATGGCATATCACGGGACGTTAATGAGATCCACGATGAGCTATCTGTCAATTCGGAACGTCTCGAGGCATTTATTGGTGAAACTAATCAGCAGTCTAGGGAATCTGCTGATACCAAGCTCAACGGTTTATTAAAAAACTTGGACGCCGTATCCAACAAGCTCTTATTCATCATTGATCAAAATGAGGCCTCGGCTAGAAGGGTTCAAGCAATAGAGCGGAGTATCAAAGGACTATCTGCGGGACTCCAGGATATCGATAACCGCATACAGAGCAATTCAGGGGAGATAGAGGAGCTGAAAATGGGAGTCACACAGCTCAACAAACGACTCTTATCTTTAGAGCAAGTTACTGCGGCGAAGACTTCAGGGATCTCTGATCGTCTCAGATCCGCCTTAGCAGGGGGGTTAGGTGTAATCACGGCAATTACGATGCTAAAATTTCTTTGAATTTATAGCCTCGGCCAGCATCTCCAAGCCCCATCCAACCCTGCCTGGTTGTGGTTGACTATATATCACTGCTGGATGGGTTTGGCCTCATATTTTAGTGATCAAATCGTGTTAGCGTCTTAAGCAAGGCACGGTGCCCATGAGCACTAGCTATTACAATCAAGCACTTTATTAGCATTCTTTGTCAGATACTCAAAATAATAATTATCCCCCGTATATAGAGCTAAAGCTACGGCCACGTGTCTGGTTATATTCGAGCAGAGAGGAGAACTTACGCAGCCCTATCTACGGCGGCAGGAGAGAAAATCTAGACCCAGCAGTCTACGACGAGTACATGCCCTCCTGGGATAATGGACATATGGTCTATGCTGCCAACAAGATGAGCAACGCCTTTCCGGCGATTAGAGGAAATGATTACAAGGTAGAGCAGTTGGCCGGCCTGTATCCGACATCAGAGGCCTCCGATGATTACGCATATAGTCGGTGTTTTGTGGATAAAAACGAGGAAAAGGTCCACACGCTCTTCATAGAGCTCGGCGATGAGTTCGTCCCACCCATGGCTGAAGTTAAGAATATAATCAAGGGGCTCTGCTCGGCCATGACCGCGTTTTGTTCGGTTGCTATGGATGAACAGTAAATGAAGCGTACCGCAAGAGAGAAGGGAAGATTTTGAAACCGCAGCGAAAATGGATCTTGACTTGAAGACCCGGAAGAAAGGGGTTTCAATGATCCTTAGATATGATCACGATCTTTGCTGAATACTAGAGTGATTAATGCCAAAGCGATGGCACTATTCCATGCCACCAAACAGATTATTGCGGCTTCCCAGGTTATGAGGGCGTATACTCACGCGGACCAAGCCTGTAAGGAGAAGAGTTGGAGACACCCCGCCCCAAATGCCTAAGGCAAGCCTGGTGCAATCCATTATCAAATGCCTTGAGGGCCATAATACATGGATTTAAGCCATTGCAGCAAATGTTCACATAAGGCCATGCTTCAAAATCGACCCCCCATGGATAGAATCAATCCCAATCATGCTCGGTCTGAGGCTTAAAGATATATCCGTATACGTCCTTTTTTCCTAAGATAGGGAATGATCGTAAGCTATAGGTATCCTATCTTTCCGACT
>DAXJ01000075.1 GCA_002506335.1 Methanosaeta sp. UBA114 | reverse complement strand
TCCTCCTGGAAGAGCCTTTAACCTCGGAACAGAAGGATTACATCGAGATCATAAGAAAGGGGGCGGCGAGGCCATGATGGCCCTGATCATCTCCACATAGTTCTTCTGATCAGGGGTCAGTTTATACTCCGGCAGGAGCCTGGTAAACCCAATTACTGCGTGTTAATAGGACATGTTGGTTATGAAGACGGCCTTGGCCGCGACGACGGTATAAGTTGCATTCTTGGCATTCACCAGCTCTGCAGCCCGTTCTTCCAGCTCCCACTTATCCTTGTAAAGATCCATCTCCCTCTCAGTTCGTTCGGTTACATCAATGATCGCCATCCGAAGCCCAGGACGGGTGCCATCCTCGATCTCCCGGGCCTCGACCAACAGCAAGATAAGATCTTTCCTTCCGTTGCCCTTAAGCTGGAGCTCAGCGGTCTGCTTTACGTCTGAATCCATTACGCGACAGAGGAAGCCCTCGAAATCCTGAGGGCAGTCCTGGTGGAGATAGGTCTGGAACCTGTTATTCATCAGGTACGTCCTCTCCGTTCCCAGGATTGAGGCTGAAGTGAGGTTTGCATTAAGGATCACCCCTGAGCTATCCAAAGCGAGGTGTCCGGCAGGAGCAAACTCATAAATATCTCTGTACCGCTTCTCCGAGATGGCGAGCTCTGCCTGCTCCCTGGTCAGCGCCTCATTCTGAAGCTCCGGCTCCGCTTGGTGAACTTTAATTTCGTGGCATAACGCCCTGACACCCACTTCCGGTGGGGTATCTGACTGCCCTTTCTACTTCACTGCCTCCTCAGCATGCTTCCTGAGGTTTGGCAGAGCGATATAATCCACACGGCCAGCAGCGATGGATCTCCGGGGCATGGACGAAAACCTAGCTGTTGGCGGGTCCTGGGCCATGGCCATGCCCATGAGCTCCTTCAGGGCCCTGATGTCCAGGGTTCAGTCGCTCCCCATTCCTGAGAGGATGATGCCTACTGCCTTGCCCTCCTGATACCTCCACCAGGTGCCAGAAGAAGATATCGATAGCCATCCTGGTCCCGGAGGCATTGACCGGTTCGAGAAGGATTAAGCTGCCCTGGAGGATGGAGCAGTCGTAATCCGGCGGCTTGAGGTATACGGTGTTGGGCAGAGCTTTCAGACCTCCTTCCTCTACCATGACCACAGGCATCTCAGTATAACTCTGAAGGATCTCCTGTAGGAGGCTGGGCTGATCCGGGTCTTGGTGATGTATGATCATCAACGCTATGCAGCTCTTTTGGGCGTATGGCCAAAGAACTCCTCCATGGCTTCCAGACCTCCGGCCGAGGACCCTATACAGACGACGGCAAGGGACGAATCATGCGGCTCTGCGGGAAGGCCCTTCAACGATCTCCTTCTCCGGGCTCTGCCATCCGTCCTGCTCTTGCAAAGCCCTCTCTTCAGCCGTTAGGTCGCTCAAGCTGCTCGCTCCAAGGGGGTCTGTGCTTCCGTCCTACCTTCTTTCTACATTCTCCCCGGCTTTAAATCAGTTTCAATTCCAGGAGAAAGAATAACGAGGGCAAACTTTTCAGCACTATCATGGAGATATTGTAGAGATCAAATCTGCTACACACTGTCTATTTATCTATTAAGCTAGCGGTGTGTGCATCAGCACTCCTTACTCACAGGCTTGACGATGTATCGTCCATGCCTGCTTCAAGGTGAAGATAGAGGATTTCAAGCTACAGTATCTCAACCTTCAAGGAGTACACCATCCCCCCTGAAGGTGATGGTAGCTCGATCTTCAACTGCACGACGGCTCCAGTTACGAGATGAGTGATTAACTATGACACGGCCGTGGTATGTCTTTCCATCCATCTCGAAGACTCCATCGGCAGTACCTACCAGGCGGCTCTCTTTCTTCAGCAGTGCTCTGCCTTTCCAGCCTGAAAAACCATATAAACCCGTGAACTTGGTGATCTCCCAATCCCCTATACATACGGAGTTGTTATCGATGGTAATAGAGCCACCAGTCCCCGTCAATTGTTCGGACATACGGATTACATGTACTTATAGGATATGAATGTAACTTATCTTACTAATCATATGAGATACGTCGGTTTCAACCCTATGGATATTAGTTTTATAATGGGTCAAGGACGAGGGGTTTTCCCTCGTATCTTACCTTGTATTCTGGCATTCATCCATGTATCGAACTTATACGATCGCCTAAATACCGGCTTTGGCGTCTCTATACTGGCTATGGGCATTCCACCTTTCCGCTATATATATTGGGATTTCCATTTCAGGCTCAAATTCAATTTTCTGTAGGTACTTGTCTGATCTCATTAATAGCTTCCGGATGACATACTAAATAAATTATGCCTTGAACTTAGACATGTTGCCTGTGAGCTTCCTTGGGGTTGGCGGAACCTTTTTTATGAGGGTGGAAGCAGCGACTATCTGGTCATCTCTGGCAAAGATGGGCTGTTGGTAGATATCTATGATCTCTAGCCTGTACCTGCTCGACAGGTACTCTTCACATATCCGCTTGATATTATCTATGGCCTGCACTGATCTGGGGCCCATCCCCACAGCGTAGAGGCGCAGGATGTATTCATCGTCTTCAATCCTAGCCAGGGCTTCCTCGAAGGCTGTGGTGGTGTCCTTGACTTCTGATCCCCGGCCATTTTCAGTAGCGCTCGTTTAAAACCACCTCACCGGGTGCAGGTCCAGGCCCACTAAAACGCGCTCGGTATTCGATAGTTCCCCTATAATCCTCCTTACTGTGAGAGAGGGGTCCCCATCATGGTAGGGATGGCCAGGATCTGGTCTTCCCTGGCTCTCTACGGTTAACCCCGAGGCCTACTATCTCTATGCGCCATTTGCCCTCCAGGATCTCCATGAAAATCTTCTTTAAACTTTCGAGAGCCACGCGGCTCCTCCCCATAGGGCCTGCCACGTACAGCCTCAGCGAGTAAACCTCCATGCCTTCCTGGCTCGCTTTTGGCCAAGACAATTCAGCATTCTCCAGGGCATCCGTTCATAATCATCTAATGGCTATCAGCTTTCCTGGCACGGGCCATTTTCTCCATCTTCGGGCTTTTTGCCTCGCTCCTCAGCTCTTCTTCAGAGGTGAGCTTCTTCCTCTCATCCTCTTCTACCTCGAACTCAGGACTTAAAAGGGCCATCTGGGCATTCAGGGATTTGAGCTTGCGCTCCAGCTCCCTTTTTTCCGCTCGGCCGTCCTGGAGTGCTCCACCATCTCTGCCTTCTCTCTAACATCCTGAGTCGCACTTGAAGGGACATGCCCCTTGACTTAACTATCGATCTTCCCAGTTTGCGCTCGTTATCGCCCATGAAGAAGCGCAGATTAATCCAAGTATCCACCAGGGACGACACTCTCTGGGTGCCCCGGCTCTCTAGGCTATCATGACCTAAGAGGCTGGTGCAAACGGTAGTGATAATCTTGGTTTTCAGGTAATCGATAAGTTGAGTGAGTATGGACCTGGCATCTAGGGCATCACTAGTGTTAATTAGATTGGAAATGAGATCTATGATAATTACTTCTGGCTCGTATTCATCTATGAGCCTGTCCGTGGATGCCAGGTGCATCCCAAGGCCGGAGGCCACGGGGCACATGGCATGAACTTGGAGCAACCCGGCATTTATCAGAGTCTGGAGGTCCAAGCCTATAGAGTCCATATTGCGCGTTATCTGGCTTATCGGCTCCTCGAAGGCGAAATACAGACAACGCTCACCACGCTGGCACGCAGCATTGGCGAACCGGGCCGCGAAGCTGGTCTTCCTGGTTCCGGCGGTGCCTGAGAGTAAGATGATGCTGCTGAGATAATATCCCTGGCCGCCGAGCATGGTATCGAGGCGCTCTATGCCCGTGTAGACCTTCTAATTGGAAAGAGCATGGCCCCTCGTCCTTGAACCTCGAAACGCAAGCCCCAATGGTAACCAGGACCAACCGCTTGGTACCTACATCATCGATGGCTGAGCCGAGCCTTATGGATAAGCATTCCAGGCCGTACTCACTTGTCTCTTCTATACCGCTGATATCGATATGGATGTAATCTATCAGTATCTTCTTCTGGGTAGCCAGCTCACCGAGGTTATAGTCCCGGGAAGCAAAGTTCTTGGCCAGATCATCGGTAGTCTCCTCGAAGGCCATGAAGACACCGGGCTATCCGAAACTTTGGTTATCCTGGGCCAGGATCTGCATGGCCATGAGGGTCTTGCCGCATCCTGCGCTCCCTCATATCAGAGTAGATCGCCTTTTGGGCAGTCTACCACCGGTGATCTCATCCAATCCTTCTATAACCGTAGGGGCTTTCTCCGGCTCGTTGCTGTGAGCGTTAGTAGACATGGTCCTCGTATTCATCATGGGTGCGTTTCCCCTTAGGGGGATTTTCGACCGTTGCCCTGCTATACCCGCCAGGCTATCTTTCTTAGGTTTATTCTCTCGTCTGTTATAGTCATGGGTCCCAACGGCAGGCATCAGTTTATCGAGAACCTATAACGTTGGTAGCTATCTTTTTGGTGATTGGAGGTAGCATGTACGTAAACTATCATTGGCATCAGGGTTTAGTAGCCCTAGCTGTTCCTTGAGATCGTAAATGGGAACGTTGCTATCCAGCCTCCCGATGGCAAAGCTATGACGCAAGAGGCGAGACGTGATCTTGTGCGTATCCCACGCCCACCTTATCCTTATGCTTGATGACCTGGAGGCCTGATTTCTCCGCCGGGGAGTCTGGAACTATTTGAACCTGTCTGGCACCGATGAATCTGCATGATGCTGATATTTCATGAGGGTCTGCCCGGGAAAAAGTAGCCTTGGTTGATGGCGTTATCCGTCAGATAGCTCCTCAGCTCGATAGTGATAAGTGGAGACAGGATGACGGTATGATTTTTCTTCCACTGGGCATTGCTAGCCCTGATAAGGAGGTAACCGGCTTCAAGGTCCATGTCTTCAACCCTCACATGGGTTAATCCGCCCATGCGGAGGCCGATGCCACCATATAATAGAGCAAGAAGGTCCCTAGGACTCTCCGTAGCCTGAAGACTGCGGTGGAGCTCCTTAGGCTTAAGAAAGTACTCAGGTTCCATGGTGGATGGGTGGCACCTACTACTATTTACAGGCTGGGAAGTATGTATCTACAACCACTCAGGCCTTAAGGCTATCAGACCAACCTCTAACAGTTTGTAAAATGCGGATGATCTTATTTACTAATCGTACAGTTAGTATTTAATAAAGAATGGGTGAATCAATAGAGCGCCTTCTTTCTATAGATTGGCTCTTCGCTGTATTCTGCGGATAACCTCAAGAGATTAGCCTGACCAATCATCATCTCTTTGATCGATAAATGAGTAGCTCGGAGGAAGAACGCCCTGGCCAATTACGCAGAAGCTACCCGTGGCTAAAGTTAGCCCCTAATCTTTCGGGCATTCTCCCTGTCTGTGCTGGCACTCGGCTTTTGATCAATGGATATATAAACTAGTGAATCAACCTAAGATAGCTGCATGGCGTCGATTCAATTGAGTTTGTTGAGATGTTTTTTGTAGCAGGTTCGATTCCCTGAATCGATATCACAGGAAAGTGAATCAAATGTCCGAGAGAAGATACGGTAGAAACAGCGGTGGCAGCAGTGGTGGTAGGAGCGGTGGCTATGGCGGCAGCGGTGGAAGCAGCTTTAACCGCGCCCCGAGGGAAATGACCGATGTAACCTGCTCAGAGTGTGGGAAGCAGACCCAGGTCCCCTTCAAGCCCGATGGAACAAGGCCGGTTTACTGCAGAGAGTGCTTTGAGAAGCACAGGCCTGCCAGGTCACCCGGCAGATATTAAATCGATCTGGTTATTATTTAATCGATCGATTTCTGGGGGGGCAGGCTATGCCCTCCCGATTTTAAACCATTTTAAAATAGCTTCGCTAGGTTTTCATCCCTCCAGGGCCTGGCTACACCTAAAGGAATATGGATTCCTGGGGCCTGATTTGCGGGCGCTCTCGTGCCTGGAGCTTTTTGAAGGGCGCCTTGATCTATTCGGGGCCGATTCTGCGGCCGTACCCACAGCGTTCTTTGCCCGTTCCTATGGGTACTGGTGCTTCACACCCTCTATTTTCCTTCTAGCCAGCCTTTCGGCGCCTCGGAGGAGGAGGTTGTGTTCATCCGCCGCATAGAAAGAACGCGTCGTGCCTTTCGCTCCCATGGCACCCGGTACGGCCGATGTGGTGAACATAGCTCTCCGTCTCCTTATGCGGATCGTAGTTCATGATGTGATATATGTCACCGATATCGATGTCACGCTCGGCTGTATCTGTAGCTATTAGCACCTACAGGTGGCCAGACTTGAAATTGCGTATGGTTCTTGTGTGCTGGTTCTGTGATTTGCTGCCGTGGATGGCGTCTGCGTCGATCCCTTCCCTGGAGAGCTTCATCACCTCCCTGTCTGCGTCGTGCTTCGTCCGAGTGAAGACCAAACCGCGCTCCATATCTCCTTGCTTGATAAGCTCCAGCAAGGTGGGATGCTCATCGCTGTGGCCCACAAAGAAGACCCGCTGTTCAATGGGCTCGAGGGTATTCGCCTAGGAGCCTGCGCCAACGCGTACAGTGTCTATCAGGAGCTTTCCTGCAAACCCTCCCTTGATCTCTGGAGATGGTGGCAGAGAAGAAGAGCGATTGGAGCTATTTGGCTGAGATGACCTGCGCGCATGTCGTTGGTGAAGCCCATATCGAGCAGTTTATCTATCTCATCAAGGACGAAGATCCCTACACTCTTCAGCTTTATGAAGCCCTGATTCATGATATCGGGGAGACCGCCTGGGGTGGCAATCAGGATATCGATGTCGTGGGAGATGGCCCTGACCTGCGCCTACTAGCCCACGCCGCCGAAGACCACAGTGTGCCTGAACCTGATGAATTGGCCGTAGATGGAAAAGCGCTGGTCTATTTGGGCTGCGCGCTCTCGAGTGGCGCCAGCACCACAGCAGGTGGAGTTCCATGTATCGGGAGCTTATTGTCTCCGGACATCCTCTGGATTATAGGCAGCACGAAGGCTGCGGCCTTTACAATACCAGTCAGGGCTATGCCTATCAGGTCATTGCCCTTCAACGGATAGAGATATGGCCAGCATCTGTGTCGGTGTAGGCGTGGTGTACCCATCTTTAGTAATCGCCCCATTGTGGAGGGCCTATGATATTGAGATCTTGAAATGGTGTTTTATTGCCTATTTATGATCGGGGAGCAACAAAGTTCTCCTGCCTTAATCGAAGTCTTAGGGATCGGACGTGAACGACACCATCCAATATCGTTTCCACTCCGTATTAAGGGAATTAGGATCTCCGTGTAACGCCTCTGCATCCGCAGCTGCCGCAAAAATTTCCCAACAAGTTTTTAAAATCAACGAATGAGGCTTATCACCGAGAGATAATCTGGACTATAACCTGTCGGTCGAAAAAAGTTTGACCTCTCGATCATATGGTATCGGTCACATTCTAGTGTGAGCTTCTATTGTCGTTCAATGTTCAGGAAGATGGCTCAAGGATTGTACATCTGAAGCGTTGGTCCCTGAGCGATGCTACAGGCTGAAGAGCTGCATTCTGCCCATCTCTTTCACAGACGGAAGGCATTTAGATCATATTTCTCCTACCGTGAGATATTCACCTATCACGTCCCATAATGGCTTGGATGCCAGGGTCCTTAACGATCGACGACTTTAGGAATAAGCACGAGCAATTATTCGATGGTAGTTATAATTCATCGTCGATCACCGAGAACACTTTGCTAAAATAACATGTGTTTATATAGAGGTTTAAACAACAATTAGATATCGCAGTTTCAGATCGACAGAGGTAATTGATGTCTGGACAATTCGGTGGATCACCAATAATCATACTCAGAGAAGGCAGCCAGAGAACTGCCGGAAGAGATGCACAGCGCTCGAATATCATGGCCGCCAAGGCAGTAGCAGGAGCCGTCAGGACCACCCTCGGCCCCAAGGGCATGGATAAGATGATGGTAGATACCCTTGGAGATGTGGTGATCACCAATGATGGAGTAACCATCCTCAAGGAGATGGACATAGAGCATCCCGCTGCCAAGATGATGGTGGAGGTAGCGAAGACCCAGGACGCAGAGGTAGGAGACGGCACCACCACAGCGGTGATATTGGCAGGAGAGCTCCTGAAGCAGGCAGAGGACCTCCTGGATCAGGAGATTCATCCTACAGTGATAGCAGCAGGATACAGAGATGCGGCGGATAAATCCCTGGAGATCCTGAGGTCCATGGCAACCGAGGTCACACCTAAGGAGGAGAACCTCCTAAGGAAGATCGCCATCACTGCCATGACTGGCAAAGGCTCTCAATCGGCAAGGGATGAGCTGGCATTGATAGCGGTTCAGGCAGTCAAATCCGTAGTAGACGAAGATGGGACTGTGGATATCGAGAATATCACCGTCGAAAAGAAGGTTGGCGGCAGTATAACCGACTCCACGCTGGTGAGCGGAGTGGTTATCGATAAGGATAGACTTCATCCGAGCATGCCTAGAAAGGTCACCGATGCCCGTATCGCCCTCCTTAATGCGGCCATCGAGATTGAGAAGACAGAAGTTGAGGCCAAGATTCAGATCACCTCGCCTGATCAGCTCCAGGCCTTCCTCGACCAGGAGGAGTCCATGCTGAAAGGCATGGTCAAAAGGATCGAGGATACGGGAGCCAATGTGGTCTTCGAGCAGAAGGGCATAGATGACCTGGCTCAGCACTTCCTGGCCAACGCTGGGATATATACCGTCAGGCGCGTGAAGAAGAGCGATATGGATAAGCTTGCCAGGGCCACGGGCGGGAGGGTCATAACAAGTATCCATGATCTGACATCCAACGATCTCGGCAAGGCAGGCCTCATCGAAGAGAGGAAGATTGGGGACGACAAGATGACCTTTGTGGAGGGATGCAGTAACCCCAAATCGGTCTCCGTAATCCTGCGCGGCGGCACTGAGCACGTGGTCGATGAGCTTGCCAGGGCCATGAACGATGCCCTCAGGGTTGTGGGCGTTGCTCTGGAGGACAGGATGCTAGTCCCCGGCGGCGGTGCCCCAGAGGTGGAACTCTCCCTGAGGCTGCGGGCTTATGCTGCAACCGTTGGAGGCCGCGAGCAGTTGGCCATTGAGGCCTTTGCCGATGCTATGGAGATCATACCTAAGACCCTGGCCGAGAACGCCGGCCTGGACCAAATCGACCTTCTGGTAGCCCTTAGAAGCAAGCATGAGCAGGGCATGAAGGGTATAGGTCTCGGCGTAGACATAGGCCAGCCTGTGGATATGATGGAGCTAGGAGTGGTCGAGCCCCTCAGGGTCAAGACCCAGGCCATCCAGTCCGCAGCCGAGGCTGCTGTGATGATCCTGAGGATCGATGACGTCATTGCTTCCAAGTCAGGCGGACCAGGCGGAATGCCTGGCGGGCCAGGCGGAATGCCCGGCGGCATGGGTGGCGAAGATTTCGATTGAATCGCAGCCCCTTCTCTTTTTACGAATATTATCAAATCCCTAATAACTATCTTTAGGCAGCGCCTGATAGGCGTGCCACTTAGCAAAAGTATTAATAACAGGACGTCCATGGTGTGCAGGCGCGTAAAACTTAATCTTGTTTTTCGCTGAGGACGTGAAGAAATGTTCAGACGTGAGGAAAGTTATTCCTCTTCTATGCAGAGCCCTGCTCCCGTTACAGCTGGTGTCGAATATGATGTTGAGATTGAGGATATCTCCCGTAAAGGAGATGGCATAGCTAGGGTCGAGGGCTTTGTAGTCTTTATCGCTGGAACCAAGGTTGGGGACCAAGCTAAGATACAGATCGACCGTGTTATGAACCGCTTTGCCATCGGCCACAAGGTCTAAGCGGATTTTGACACAGCAAGCCGGCATGACCGGTTAAACAGAGATAGACGAAAAGGTCTGGTTGCACTAACCGGATCTTTCTCTTTTCAATTATGAGCCTAATCGGCCCTTGTTAGATATATCATCTGCAAAATTTATAAAAAAAGTCCATAAAAGTTAATAGCTGAGATAATTGGAATTTATATAACCGGTTTAAAAACCAGCTTCAATCCTCTCCGGGAGTAAGGCGCATTTCGTACACACCCTCCCTTCTTCTATTCATTATATCAAATTCCATACTCTCAAGGAGGCTAATCATCGGCTCTCTGCCGATACTTCAGCCGTAAACGCCAGGATTCCTCGTTTCCTGGCCAGGTGGGTGAGGTAAACGAGCAGCTCGTGGCCAGCCCCAGTATTTTGATACTCATCCTTTACCACTTGAGCAACTTCCGCAGTTAGCATGTCCCTATTTAGGTTATACTGGCCAATTCCAGCGATGGTTTCTTCCTCTTTATCCTCTATAATGGCTAAGGTCATCATGTTGCTGGCATAATCTACTATCACCAACTTTTGCAATCGCTCGCGCAGCATGTCCATTCTGACGGACATGAGCCTGTGGTACATGCTGCCGCTGGAAAAGGAATAAAAGAATTCCTTCATCAGGGGCTCATCCCCTATCTTTACTAGGCCTCAAGAGAATATTGAGCCCCTTATCAGTGGTCCTTAAGGTCTCCATGGCGGCAGGGTACATCCCCTGGACCCAGGTATGACGGGGAGCCTAGCCTTTGTAGATAAGCAGGTGTTTCTTGGCCTCTTCTATGAGGAGCCACGGCCTGAATTTAGGATGGGCAATAGCTATCAGGTCCATGGCGCGTTCCCTTATGTTAATGCCGTGGATGTGGGCAATGCCGTGCTAGTTACCACACAACGGACATCCCCGCGTGTCAGAGTCACTCCCGTCCCCTCCTGGTGGGGCGGCGCTATTCTGGATATCGTATCATTGATCGCGGACGATGGAAGGGCCAGGATGCTCTCACCTTCAGGTGCTAAAACTGCGCCTCTCATAAAATTCGTCTGGCCATCTACGCCGAAATAGAAGTCTCCGCTCAGGGATTCAGCGGTAGCCTGACCAGTCAAATCGATCTCAGTGGCGCTGTTAATGGCGATCATCAACCTGTCCCTGGCGGTGACAAGAGGGTTGTTCACGCAATCGATGGCCTTGAACTCCACCGTGGGGTTCTCATCCAGAAAATAATAAGTCACTTTATTGCCCATACAGTAGATAGCTACGGTCTTGCCCACACCGATGGATTTCTTGGAGTTGTCCATGATGCCTTTTCTCATCAAGCCTACGAGGCCCTCGGATAAAAGCTCAGTATGTATGGTGCCTTTCCTCGTCCATGCAGGATACTACGGCGTTGGGTATGATGCCGTATCCGACCTGTATAGTGGGCTCATCCTCTATAATGCTGGCGATATACTTGCCAATCGCCTGGATTATATATCCTGGAGGATCAAGAGTATATTCCAGCAAGGGCTCATCGTGAAAGATAATGGAATATAGCCGTGTTTATCCGGAAGAGATGCCTGAATCAAGGCAACATCTATGTGTATTATCTCTTATCTAAAGAGGATTGGAACCTCATAGAAGGAGGCGGGGGTGTAATCCGCCATACATCTGTTGATGGCCTTTCTGGTGCTGTCGCCTATGATGAAAGAATCGAGCGTGAAGTTGTCCATGAGTTATTCATCTGTGTAAGGAACCGCGACCAGGGTCCATACGTGGATAAGCTCAAGGCCGAAGAAGGCTTTGGGATTGCTCTTGATGTAATTCACCGGGCAGAGATAAGGTACTGGGGTTCGCCACAGCCCGTTCCTAAAAAACCTTACCATCGGCCATGGATGTGGCTGAATATCTCTTCTTCCGATGCAAGCTTGTCCTGCCAGGCCTTCTTTAAACCCTCTAATAAGCTGATCCTCATTGCTTTCCATGCCTTACTGGGCGAAGAGCAGAGTTGAATCCTTTGAGGATGTAACCTCAGAGGGAGATCTGTCTTCAGAGGAAGCATCCTCTAATGCAGGTATCCATGTTTCATTGAGTCCTATGTGTAGATTCTCAATATCTTCCAGATCATAGTATGCTGAATGAATTACCCTATCAGTCAAGAGCAAGAAAAGGCCCGCCTCTGGAGGATCAATGCAATAACTGTATAAGGCTCCTCTAACTGGCTCGGATCTATTTACCAGTTTTATAGAGATGGTTTTTCCCTGATTTCCGGCACAGAACTTGCAGAAGGTTTCTAGGCTACCGCTTCTATACCAACAGATGATCTTCATTTTTGTGTATATATGGTAGGATCTATATACTTCTGTTGCCTTGGAGTTGCAGTTAAAACGATGCCCCAGGGTAGAACCTGTAATAAAACTACTTATATTCGTTCATATACCGATCATTAAGACACCTCATATCATCTGGATGTTAAAAACGATTAAATCTTTTGGTAATCGCGCACCGTTCGCCCCTAACGTAAGTTATGGAGCGCTACATGGATGGTACGAATTTAATAGAATTGGGGTGACTGGTCTCTGATGAAAAGATACCTCTTCAATATCCTTGTGATAGATTGTATGGTCTTTCTTGCCCTTCCTGCAGGCAAAAAGAGTTCTGC
>DAXJ01000002.1 GCA_002506335.1 Methanosaeta sp. UBA114 | reverse complement strand
CACCCTTTAGGGTGGGGTAGTTGACGCGGAGTCGTATCAAGTGACCCATAAGGCATTTCCAGACCAAAGAGGCTACCATAATCTTCGGCAAAATTCTGATTAAGGAGTCCGGAGTCCATCTCATCATTCACGGCTGGGACGGTAGAATCCAGGAGGCCTATAGCTACTGCTTGGTGTCCCTCATAGGTAATTTCTTATATTGAGAGTTTACTTTTAGCAATTATCCATAATATCAATAGCTTCGGCCGTAGCCAGGATTCCTTACATTTTATGATAGAAAGCTCTCTTAGAGCAGCCATCACTTTCGCCCCGCCCGGATTATCCTTATCAGCCTACATCCCTACCGTTACCTACCGTTAAGATACTGCGGATGACCCTTCCTGGTGGTATGGAAAATGGCCAAGAACCCAGAGTTTGCCAAGTACGCCTCGGATCTGAATAAAGCCCAGGATCACCTCAGGACCGCCAATGAGGAGCTCATAAAGCTTTCCCAGAGGTTCGGCAGAATGGTGCCCAAATTCCAGAGGCTCGATCCTTCGGGGATCATATCCTGGTTCAAGAGCTACAGTAAGGTCAAGGACTGCGTGAGCAGAGCCGATGAGGGGATCGCAACCCTCCTGGTAGATGAGCAAGTGATATCCAATCCCATGTTCTCTGCTCAGGTGGGTTATTACCTCACCCAGCGGTCCAGGTTCAGCTCCAAGGCCGAGGTCCTGGACGATGTCTTGAGTGGAGTAATGGAAGACCTTTTGGAGAACTCGACCATTGCCGATGCCCAGAAGGATGAACTCAAGGCCGTCCTGGAAGAAACGGTGGAGAAGAGCAGGGAAATGATGATCCAGGCAGCCATGAGCGCTATCTGAAGGTGCCTGCCATTCATCCCTCTTGACCTTTCTTTGCATTTGACCCTTCCATTATGCTCCAGATCTTCAGGTTATCAAAGCCTACTATCAGGTTGCCCTCTGTCTAGGTCCCTACATAGAGGCATAGAGCCCCAGGACCCAATAGGGGAAGCTGTCATCGGTGTACTCACCAAGCCTCTGGCCGTTGCGTAGAACCCCGAACCACCCCTCGCTACAGACCTTTGTGGGGATGTTCTTGGCATAACCAGTGTTGATGGCGCTGGACTTGGCTCAGTGGGTATTATTGGTCCAGTCATAATTCCCCATTTTCCGGAAGTCAAATTAGCCATCCGTTCACACGTTATGCCGCGGATAAAGACATCATAGGCCTTATCATCAGGCCCGTCCTCTTTGGCGACCTGCGCCTCCAGGGTAAAATCTGTGAAGTTGGCGTGCGGGCATCTATCAGTTGCCGGTAGTTCTCCCTAGTTCGGAGAAATATTTATACTTATATACTAACGCTGGGAAAACCCTAAAAAATTAGATCGATTGCACTATACTGCACCTTCACAAGGAACGCTCCAGGATGAGCTATCCTAGAGAGGCTTTACCAGAGTAGGTGTAGGTATGACCTATCTTTCGGCTTGCCTTGGCTTTACTTTGGCCTTGCTTTTGTCCTACGTTGGCTTTGGACTTGCCTTTTTGTAGGAGCCCTATCTTGGTCGCGATACAAGTCTCTTATCAAAGGTTTATCCAGCCATTTCTAAATAGATGTCCCGATCCCTGAATGGTTGCCGCCTTGTTAGTATCACCTAGCAAAGTTTATATGTTGACTTGGTGTAATACCAATATTCTGACTATAACATTGGAGAAATCAGGAAAGATATGGGTAAACGATGGGATTTGGATAAGGTGGACTCCGCCATCCTCCGGCTGCTGCAGAAGGACTCCAGGATGAGCTATCAGGAGATGTCAAAGCAGACCGGCATCTCAGACGCCACCATACAGTTCAGGTTAAAGCGCATGAAGGCTAGGGGTATCATCGACAAGTTTACGGTCGTGGCAAACCCAGCCCTCCTTGGATATGCAGTCATGGCTGTAATACTCGTCCAGACCGACACCGATAAGCACGATGACGCCAAGCTCGCCCTGGCCAAGATCCCTGAGATCACCGAGGTCTACAGCATCCTGGGGGAGTACGACCTTCTGATAAAGGTCTGGGCAGGGAGCTTGACAGAGCTCAATACTGTAATGAATGTGAAGATCAGGGCCGTGGACGGCATAGAGGACCTTCTGGAGATGGTGGTGGTGGAGAGGGTCAAGGAGGAGATGCCTCCGGTCTAGAGATGCAGCAGATGGAGCCGAGATTTAGAGGTTGAGATGAGCTCTTCCGGATGGGGAAAGATCGCAGAAGGAACCTCTGGTCCTATATGGACTAGGGATATATCCGCTACTGGCACGGATAGAGTAGGCTTTTTTAGCCAGATCCAGGGAATGAAGATAGTGGATTGCAATAGGTCTGTAGTAGGAAAGCTAAACGATCTGTCCATAAAATCGGGGGAGACTCTCCTGGAGATCTCCAGGGTGGTTTACACCTCCAACATCCTGGGGGAGAAGGTCATATTGCCCATGTCCAGCGTAAGGTCCATAGATTGCGCGATCCAGCTGGATCTACCCAGGGACGAGATACCTCCCGGCAAGCTCTCAGAGAAAGAACTCCTTATTACCGAGACAATTCTAGATAAGCAGATCGTAGATATCGACGGCCTCAAGGTGGTCAGGGTCAACGACGTCCTCCTGGCCCAAGTTAAGGGGGCACTGTGCATAGTGGGCGTGGACGTGGGCTTCCAGGGAATCCTGCGCAGGGTTGGCGTTCTCGGCCGCTCAGGGATCTCCTGCCAGATCATGAGCAAGCTTCCTGCCCGCATCATCCCCTGGTCCTACGTCGATCTTCTAGATCCGGCCCTCAGAAAAATCCACCTCAAGATCTCCAGGAAGACCATCAAAGACCTCCACCCTGCGGATATCGCAGACATTATAGAGGACCTCAACAACCGCGATAGGCTCATGGTTCTGGACTCCCTGGGGGATGAGACTGCAGCTGAGACCCTGGAGGAGGTGGAACCGGATGTCCAGGCTACGGTAGTCAAGCAGATGGATGCTGATGACATGGCCGATATCCTGGAGAAGATGGACCCGGCGGAGGCAGCCGACCTACTGGATATGGTGCCCAAGGAGAAGGCCTCGGAAGTGCTGGGCCTCATGGAGCCTGAGGAGGCAGAGGACGTCATAGAGCTCATGGGCTACAGCGATCAGTCTGCGGGTAGCATCATGACCAATGAGTACGTCTGGGTCCGCTCTTACTGCAAGGTCTCCGATATCTTCGAGAGGCTCAGGAAGGCAGGCCAGGACGTGGACATGATCTATTACGTCTACGTCCTCAATGACAAGGGCCAGCTCATAGGCGTGGCCTCTCTGCGTGACCTTCTCCTGGCTGATCCTTCCGGAAAGATTGATGACTTCATGAAGAAGGATCTTATAAGCGTCCTTCCCACCGCCAACATAGAAGAGATCGCCAATCTCCTGTCCAAGTACGACTTCCTGAGCGTGCCTGTGGTGGATCCCGATGGAAAGATGCTGGGCATAGTCACCTTCGATGACGCCCTGGACAATGTGATCCCCGAGGACCTGAAGACCCGTCTTCCCTGGAACTACCACAAGATGAGAAGGGTGAGGGCGAAGGAGCATGGAGTTTAAGCTTAATCCCTTCAAGAACCTCAGAAGACGGCCGACCCTGGCAGGCCTTGCTCTCTTCTTTAGCGTTCTGGGTCCGGGAATCATCACCTCCAATGTGGACAACGATGCAGGGGGCATAACCACCTACAGCATAGCCGGAGCCCACTTCGGTTATGACCTACTATGGACGCTCATTCCCATAACTATAGCTCTTATAGTGGTCCAGGAGATGTCTGCCAGAATGGGCGTCGTAACCGGCAAGGGCCTGGCCGATCTTATCAGAGAGACCTTTGGGGTAAAGCCTACCGTAGTGCTTCTGATAGGCCTCATTGCTGCCAACCTGGGCACTACAGCAGCGGAGTTTGCTGGAGTCGCCGCCAGCATGGAGATCTTTGGGGTAAGCAAATACATATCCGTGCCCATAGCGGCAGCCCTAGTCTGGTTCGTCATAGTCAAGAGCAGCTACAAGTCCATAGAGAAGATCTTCCTTCTTTTGAGCGCATTTTACTTCACCTACATAATATCAGGGATGCTCCTCAATCCTAACTGGGGCTATGTCCTGGGAGAGGCCATCACCCCACGCATCAGCTCAAGCCACGATTACCTGTACATGCTCATAGGGGTGATAGGAACCACCATAACCCCTTGGATGCAGTTCTACCTTCAGTCCTCAGTGGTGGAGAAGGGCATAAAAGTCTCAGATTACAGGTACACCAAGTGGGATGTGTACGTGGGAAGCCTCATAACCGACATAGTATCCTTCTTCATCATCTTCACCTGCGCCGCCACCATATACGCCAGCGGCATGAGGATTGAGAGCGCCGAAGATGCCGCAAGAGCCCTCTTTCCCCTAGCCGGCCGCTACTCAGCCTGGCTCTTTGCTTTGGGCCTTCTCAATGCCTCCATCTTTGCAGCTTCTGTGCTGCCCCTCTCCACCTCCTACTTCCTCTGCGAGGGCATGGGCTGGGACTCGGGCTTAAATAAAAGGTTCTGGGATGCACCCCAGTTCTACATCCTCTACACCTTGCTCATAGTCATAGGAGCGGCCATCATATTGATGCCCGGAGCCCCGCTTCTAACCATCATGGTCCTGGCCCAGGTGGTGAACGGCTCACTGCTCCCCTTCGTCCTGGTCTTCATGCTTTTTCTGATCAACAACAAGAAGATCATGGGGACCTACATCAATAGCAGGGTCTTCAATATCATTGCCTGGTCGACTACGGCGATATTGAGCGTTCTAACCACCGCACTGGTGCTGACTACTCTCTTTCCAAGATTGGGCCTGTGAGTTCTTGGTCAGAGGACCTCGCTCTTTTTAAATGTATAAAGAAAAGAGTATGGTACTATAGCCGAAAAAGGTAAAGGAGCAACGATGCAAAGCACTAACGAAGTAAAGCACTAATCATTGAGAAGACTCGATGTCTGCAGGCATGACAACTAGGTACAGCCTCATGGATCTGCCTCCTTCTACCATCCCCAGGTTGAGGGAGGAGGACAGTGGGGTGATGAAGATCACCGTGACTATCTACGATGAGGCCAGTTATAGAGAGGCGGTGATTAGCGGGGTTAAAGGCTGCTTCATTCTTCAAAGGGGGCCATCTATCACCTGGATAGATGTACAGTGCCTTCATAGGGCCGAGACCCTGGATGCCCTGGGAGAATGCTACGGCATCCACCAATTGGTTTTAGAGGATATACTGACTGATCAGCGCCCTAAGGCTGAGGATTATGATAAATACCTCTTTGTGGTTCTCAAAGCCCTTTACTTAAGCGCAAAGACCCGGAAGATGACCATAGACCAGGTGAGCATAATCCTGGGAAATAACTACGTCCTATCTTTCAGGGAAAAAGATGAGGATGTCTTCAGATTGGTGAGAGAGCGACTGAAGACTGCCAAGGGCAGGATCCGAAAGATGGGCGCTGATTTCCTGGCATACGCCCTCATAGATTCCATAGTGGATAGGTACTTCATAGTACTGGAGTCGATAGGTGAGAGGTTCGAGGATGTGGAGGACGAGGTCGTCACAGTGCCCGATAGATCGACCCTCCTTGATATTTATACCTTAAAAAGGGAGATGCTCTTCCTTCGTCAGTCCGTCTGGCCCATGAGGGAGGCGGTCTCAGTATTGGAGAGGATGGATTCTCCGTTGATTGCAGATAACACCAAAATATACCTCAGGGATGTCTACGATCATACCATCCAGGTGATAGATAACATCGAAACATACAGGGATATGTCGGCCTCCCTTCTGGATACTTATCTATCTAGCTTGAGCAACAAGCTCAATGAGATCATCAAGGTCCTTACGGTCATGTCCACTGTCTTCATACCCATGACCTTCCTCACCGGGCTCTTTGGCATGAACGTCGCCTACATGGTGAAGGCACTGGAGTATAACTGGGCATTTCCGATGATATTGATCATGATGCTGGCCATAGCCCTGACCATGCTCACTTACTTCAAGAAGAGGGGCTGGTTTTGATCGAGGCAAGGCCGATGAGGAGGACCTCGCACCTCTGCTTAATCCTTTCTAGGATATCCAGGTCGTAGGGCTGGTGGGCTGGAACCTGGATCTGGGCCGTGGCTTTGGAACTATCTGAAGCAGCAGTTATTCCATCATCCCTGATGGGTATTCTGAGGTCTTTGGCCAGACATTCTACGACGGCCGTCAGGGGCCAGACTGCACGGACCGATTTGGCCCTTCCCCGGTAAACCGCCAGAAGATCATCGATCTCTTTGGCTAAGGGCTCTGGATTCCCTGAGCTGCAAGCAACGCATATTTTCTCAGCGCTCTCTTTGAGCTGGGATAAGGTCTTGACCTCGGCCTCTATAAGGCCTCCTGAATAGTGCTCTTTTATGGTATCGGCGTAACCGGGGGCCGCCACCAATACATCCAGATCCTTAAGCATCTCCTGATCTTCATCACCGGGATGGTATGGGTTTATAAGGATGTAGTCCAGGCCGAGCCTCAAGGCCAGGCTCTCGTACATCTTGGTCACCCCAAGTGGTCTCGCCGATTTCAAAATGACGTGTCTCACGTAGTCCGGCTGGTCGGAGCTGAGGCCGAAGTAATCGGCAAAGGCTTTGGTGGTGGTGATGACCTTTGTCCTTCCAACCCTGACACGGCTGATGAGGCCCCTCCGCTCTAGTTCCTTGACGTGATCGTAGACCTTGTTGCCCCTGATCTCAGCCAGGTAGCTCTGCTTTATAGGCTGCTTGTAAGCGACGATGGCCAGGGTTCTTATGAGAGGAGCATCGATCTCCTTGGGCGCGACTGCCATGACATTTCTGGCCAGGCCGCCCCTGACCTGCATGACATACCTGTCCTCGATGGCCCTTATCTCTATGCCACTTTTTCTTTCAGAGTACTCTTTGGAGAGCTCCTCTGCCAAGGAGTTGGCCACCTCACCTCCAATGTCTGCCAGGTCCGATAGCTCCTTGACGGTGAGGGTCTTGCCTGCAGCAAAAAGGGCTGCCTCTATTATAGCCTTGGGATCTCCTTTAAACTCCATCTGGGCTTAGTTTCTCTAGATTGGCTTTAACCTTTACCCGAGGCTCTTCTCAGGTGGCAATTCAGCAGTTTATTTTCAAAAAAGTTCATTTGCCCTTGCCGCCCTGGCATGGGCCGTCTATCCAGGCACCGTTTATGGGCTCAGGGAGGTTCTCGGCTGGATCATCGCACTTCTTGATATAGCCGCAGTACCTGTGGACCTTCTTGCCTGTGGCAGGAATTATCTGCTCCTGGCACCAGACCTTGAGACCACAGCCCTCGGCTAGGCTCAGGGATTTTAGCATCTCCTCCTCAGAAGTACCCTTTGATAGAAGCTCTCTGAGCCGCTTCTCATTGTCCTCCATGGTCATGCCTTATTTCACCTCTGCAGTCTTATCATCTTACTTCCTTGGTTATTAATTATTACTATCAAGACGGTTTCTCTTCTGGAAATCGGTGAGAAGCAAAAATTATGAGTCCATGGATAGATTTTTACAGGGAACTTTGGAGGCAAAAGCCGTAAAAGCCAGTGGACGGGAAATTTCTTTTCGGCCTTTGCCTGAGCATAGTACGTCACAAAACGAATATTTAATGGCTTCGGCCATTGGTGATTTTATAACTGGTCTTTTAATGTGCATTTGGTCAGCTACCATTAACATCCCCCTTATCCGAAGTGCCATTCATTGAGCAAAAAGAATATTATATAGTAGATGTTTCATGGGCTTAAAGCTTTGCCTTTGGAGACGAATGATGATTATTTCTGTTACAGCGGCAACTGCGTTAACGCGATGCCTGTAAACGCCTCCGAACGCATCAGGACCTGAGACCCTTAAGCACATCTTCAGGGTTGACGAGATTCTCGTGTGGACTTACCTTGCCGAACGGCAGAAGCATAGCCTGTGGGACCTCGTGCATGCCGAAGGCATCGGCTACATGGGTACCCTGGGCGGGATTGATAAATCTTCGGAAGATAAAAAAGGATTAGCACGCATTACAACCACTATAGTTTCATATATCTCGGAGGGGGTAAGCTAGAACCGGTTTTATAAATAGCCTATTAAAAACGCAATTTATTCCCTATATTCGCTGGATTAGGGTACTAAGTAGAGAGAGACTGGACTTGGGGGAGAGAGGATATGTGTAGGACGGCACTAGATCGTAGGATACTGGTTATGCTTTTATATCTCGCTGCCGTCACCACTATAGATATTGACCATGGAGAAGGAAGCACCTTGAACCCCTCCGCCTAGGAGAATCTTACCCTCAACATCTACATGGACCTGGTAGGCAAGGCCTTTATTACTGGCTATGCCCGCGACGTGGCCGAGCTGGCCCCCTTAAGATATATCATTGCAGATATAATACCAGCACTACCAAGCTTGAGGTTATTACCGATAGGCTTACTCATAAAGATAGAGATATCTGGACCATTCACCTATCGTCCCATGGCTGATCTGGCAATTGCTACCTTGATAACTACCTGCCGTGGAACGTAGAGCTGGAAGATATCGATACCATTGAGGAGCTTGCCTATTTCGTTACCACATTCAACGGGACTCTGGTGGTGGATATTCAAGGGTATTTTATATCAGGGACCCGAGGTGACCCTTGGGTATAAGCCGTGCCGTTCCCTGCCAGCCCGCAGTCTTTCCCCCGGATCAAGGATTATAAGTATGTATACAGCCTATGGTTCAGTTCCCGCCCGCGCCTCGCCATCCGCCTGAAAATCGTCCGCCCGATCAAATGCCAATGGTACCGCCGGGAGATGGACAGACTTTGCAGGCCGGTGTCCAGAGACGCCCCAGCGATCTTAATCGGATACTGAGCCACATACTCATTCTGGCCCTAGAAGTAGCCTTAGCATTTGTCGCGAAGAAGAGGCAGGGCCGCAGCCGGACCTCCGCAGTTAATACTAGTGAAGGAAAAGATGGCGAAAATGAAGATAGCGGTAAACCCGAAATATCACGGTAAGGTGCAGTTTGCCCTCGTACCGATTCGCCATCTATTGAAGCGCTTCAGTCAGAAGGAAACGCTACGGCTGCTGAGGCGTCTTATACCGAGTCCCTTTTGGAGGATAACATTTTAGAGATATCCTCTAAAGATGTCGCCTAACTGGCCTTGCCTCCAATGGTATCGATGATAGAATGCGGCCGCACCGATGCAATTGGGCTGCCGGAATGGTTTTTATCGGAAAAAGGGCGCTTTCGACCCGTCGTACTTGGAGAGGATCTTCGAGAACCCCGGGGTATCCAAGGAGTTCGTTCTCCTGTCGTTCAGGCTCGTTGCGTCTATAATTTTTACATCGTTCCAAACTAATGATAATTAGAAGCCCAGGTTGGCGCTCGAGTTAAGGGATGAGAACGAGTTTAGCCATGAACGAATAAAAGCAGGTATAATAGGAGGCACAGGCTTGCTTATCATCCCTACATGCCCCTGCTGGCTGTTACGTCTCCTCAGCTACCCCCGATCTCCGATGGATTTTGGAGACCGTATCTGATCATCTCTGAGTAGGATCATGGCTAAAGCTATCTTTTTTTGCTAAATAAAGGGCCTAACGTTTTCCCATCTTAAACAGGGCGCACCTAGGGAGAAGTCTGCTATCCACAACCTTAATTAGCGGCGCCTGGAGAGCTGAGACATAGAGCGTTCTTTCTCCCACCTGGATCACCAGATCGGTGGGCTTGGACGGGCTGATCTTGACTGAGAAGATTAGAGGACCTTCACAGGTAGTGGCGATTCTCTGATCTGAGGTCTTGGACCGGATATACTCTTCCATCTCCGGCACGATGGTAAGGGGCTTCTTCTGCATTGAGCACCAGTTGTACCTCCTGGTAGAAATACGTTTTATACCATGGCAGCCCTGTCCCCGAGGGTGAGAAGAAGAAAGGACGCATTCAAGGCCAGAGAGATATCCAGGCAAAGAATTGAGAGGCTTTTTTCCCTGGCCGACGAGGAGTACGTGGCCCACCCTGAGAGAAGCGACAGATATGTGGGGATAGCCAGGAGGATCTGCACCAGGATGCGAATAAGAATGCTCCGGCATCTCAAGGCCAAGTTTTGCAAGCACTGTGGTTCCTATCTTCTTCCTTCAGCCCGACGGGTGAGGCTAAAAGATGGGATTATCACAGAGACCTGCCTTAGGTGTGGAAAACATCTCAGAAGGCCTTATTCACCTGCGAAATCCAAAAGAAGCCTCGCCCCAGGAAGTCCGGTCTCATAAAGTTTGGCCCACGATCCTGCTGCGGCCCAACACCCTTAATAGCCCTTTAAGCCGAAACTGTAGTTTCTATGAGAGAGGGCGAGGACGGTCTAGAGAAGATCCTCTTGGATAAACGGTTGCCCAGGTCTGCAAGAAAGAGCGCAGCCCAGGCACTGGGAAGACCCAATGGGATAAGTCCTAAGGCCGCAGAAGCCAAGGCCAATATCCTGGAAGGAGTTCTCCTGGACGAGAAAGAGGACCACAGGCTTCGCAAGGTTGCTGCCAGGAGCCTAGGCATTCTGAAATGCCGAAGATCGATGCCAGCCCTTCTCACCGCCTTGGATGGCAGGTGCCCAGCCCTCCGGCATGAGGCTATAGAAGCCTTGGGGTCCATGGGATGTCCTGAAGCTACGCCTGCCCTGGAGAAGCTCCTTAAAGGCCAGAGCCGTTACCTCAGAAGGCTGGCCTCGATAGCTTTAATAAATATATGCGGCCTCCCCGAAGGCATTCCCGGGATAAAGGATAGAGAGCGACTTTTCAGCCTTCTGGCCTCAGGGGATGAGCGGGTTGCAGAGGCCTTAATGAGGGGTGAAGGACCATCCTTCACTTTTCTAATGGATAAGCTAAACAGCAGCTCTTTCTACGAGCGCCAGCTTTCATCCTGGGCTCTGGCCACCGTGATCAGGAATGCTCTGGATATCGAGAAAGGAAAGGGGCAAGGCCCCGCACCATCTCGAAATCCAATCTCCTGTCGAAATCTCACCTCCCCTAAATACCTACCCAGGCTCTATTCATTCAGGATTCACCGCATGGATGGCACTGTGACTGCCGTGGAGAACTCAGGCTTCGACGATATCTCCAGAATCCTTCGAGGCCGCGGGAGGGTCGATTTCCACCCTCCGAAGCTTGCACTCATGCCGCCTTGTGCGGCCGTGAATTTAGGAGATCTGCTCATGGCCTTTGGGGCAGAAGATTCAGGATTAGGGGATTCTGAGATAGGAGTGCCCAGAATCATGGGAAGAACCCTGATCTTCGCCATAGACGGCGGTTGTCTGGCCATCAAGTTCCCCGCCAAGCCAGAAGATGAGGAAAAGCTCTCTTGGGAGGCCTCGATTCAAAAGTGTATGATAGAGGTCGGCCTTCAGGGCAGCATCCCCGAGCCTTTGGGAGGGATCTTTGAGTTGAATGGACTATCCTTCGAGATGAAGAAGGCCCTTGGGGCAGCTGGCTGTCGTGTTCTCGCTTACACCGCAGAGAGAGATTATTTCATCTACCTCAACTATCCGAGGCTCAGAGAGAGTGAGTTTCAAAGAGGTTTGGAAGGCTGCGCCTCGGATCTGGGAAGGATTACTGCGAGGGGAATGATCCACAGGTCACTTATACCGCTCTTTCACAGGAGAGAGGCTTCGCCGCCCTCCAGGCCCGATGGAGGGGTTTACTGCTGGAGCAGAAGAGCAGTAGGAAGCCTGGAATCTTGGGCTGAGTCCTGCAGGTACCCCAACCTGCGCCTCTCGGGCCTGGCCGACTTCGAGCACGTAGAGGTCAGTGAGCGGGCCTCGACGGGGGACCTTCAGCAGGCAATAGGTGAACACCTCTTAAGCCTATGCCTGATGATAGGAAGCTACTTCAGGTCCAGAGAGGCCTTCGAGGTCGCCTCGGTTGAGCCGACCATAAAATTGGCCTTTAACAGCTATCTCGGAGCCCTGACCGGAAAAGAGCCAGTGCTGAATGGATACATCGATTGGGAAGAGATCGCCTTCAGGATGAAAGAGGAGATGTCCTACGGGGATCACCTGGGTCTGAGCCATGGGCCCTTCCCTCTGCCTGAGATGATGAGGGCAATTCACCTGGCATCCCTCCTTGCAGTTCTTGATTTGACCGACAGATCAACGTTAGAGCAGGATTTAGGCTAATGGGATTTGGACTGGACTAAAGGTATGAAGTTCAGGCATTGGCATCCAGCTCCTCGTACCCTATGTACTGCATTATGCTCTCCCTTTGGTTACCTATGAGCTCATTCTCGCTGGAAAGGATCAGGCCTATGAGATGTATCACAGGCACCTTGCCGTCCCAATTCCTTATAAGCAGTTTATCTCCTGAAAGCTTTCTGACCAGATCAGCCACAAAGGCACAGAGGAATATATCGTCCACGTAGCCGACTGGGCCCAGGTTCTCCTCTGGTATTATGTCCCCCGGCTTTATGAAGTAGGCCATGGCCGCTATCACCAGCGGAGACATGCCTTTAGGCAAGGCCGGGTCATCCAGAAGCCTGGTCATGAGCCTGTAGAGGGCCGGAGCCTGATGAATGAGATCGCTGAACTTGCCTTTATAGCCCTTTATGTCATCCTCCAGCAAACTATCGAACCTCTTCACCTCAAAGCCTCCTTGGGACGTCCAGGGGACGAAAAGCAATAGCCATAAATGCAGCTCGGCTCATCCTCAAAAGACATCTTTGAACCACCTACCCATTTTAGGCGTAGGATTAGTTAACTTTTGTGCCTGGAAGATGGATACCTCTATTAAGTTATTGCTTGTCACTCGGTCATGCGAGGAAGGTCTCTTTCATCAATTTGACTGACAAAATAAAGACCAACTGTCAGTCCATCCAGCTTCTATGGATCTGGATCTTCGGAGCATATCCTATTGCCCTAAACCAACGTAGAAGCTTCCGCCGCTAGGTCGCTTTAACGATGCTGGAAACGAGACCGAGACCCAAGATCGTGGGTCAATAACCCATGGCTAGAGTCCCGAGCTTGTGAGAAAAACATCTTGGGGTGGCTATTTATGAACCCAAAAAATTCCGAAAGCGCGCTCTGGCACATACCCCCAGAGTACCGTCCTCTGGCAATCGAACTACGATGAAAGCAGGCAGAAAGCCCAGGACTTTAGTCCTGGGATGAATGCCGTACCTACAGCGATTGACCACAGCTTTGTATATACATGTCAACCATATACTATTTTGAGATGGTGAAGGAGCGATGGACGCATAGCAATACGACCGTATATAACCTCGGCTATCATATAATCTGGTGCCCTAAGTATCGGCGGAAAGTATTAGTAGGCGACGTTCAAGCTCGTTTGGAGCATCTCCTCAAAGATAAGGCCAACGAGATCGGCGTGACGATTATGGAACTAGAAGTGATGCCAGATCATGTACACCTATTCGTCAAAGCATCTCCGGTTGCTAGTCCCCATTGGATCGTACAACAATTGAAGGGTTATACCTCTCATGAGCTGCGTGATGAGTTCAAATCGCTTAGAACTCGACTTCCTACCTTGTGGACGCGAAGCTACTATATCGAGTCGTGTGGGCATATTTCCGAGGATACAGTTAAGCGATACATCGAGGAGCAGAAAAACAAATGATCCTGACCTACAAAATCAAACATGGGAGGGACTTCTCGGACGAACTGAGAAAGGCTAAGAAGATAGCAGAGTATGCTATCCAAACACACAACCGTAGCTCTAAAGATGTTAAGCACATCGGCCTGAAATCGATAATAGCAAACCAGATTCTAAAGAAGTACAGCAGCAATAAAAGGATAAAGAAGGTTAGTAGCGCCAAATTAGCTATCCCGCATCAGGGGATCAAGATCGATCAGAACACCAAAACCATCTATGCACCGTGCCTTAAGCTCTATCTGAAATACGACTTTCCGAATAACTTTGAGAAAGTTAACCAGATAGAACTCGGAGAGGAGTATGCATATGTATCCGTATCGATTCCGGAACCAGAGATGGATAAGCCTTCTGGATGGATAGGGGTAGATCGGAATACCACAGGACACATAGCAGTTGTTTCTGATCCGGAAAGCGGAAAGGTCCTCAAACTCGGAAAGGCTGCTCTTCATACTCACACTAAATACAAAAACACGCGCAAGAGCCTTCAAAAGAAAGGAAAGTATGGCAAGGTCAAAGAGATCAGGAACCGTGAGAACCGTATAGTCAGAGACATTAACCACAAGGTCTCAAGAAAGATCGTAAATGTAGCAAAGGAGTTAGGCAAAGGCATTAAGCTCGAAGATCTAACAGGAATCAGAAAAAGCAAAAACCAGGCTGAATCGTTCCGCTATGCTAAGAACAGTTGGTCTTTCTACCAGCTTCAGCAGATGATAGAGTATAAGGCTAAGCTGCTTGGCGTAGAGGTCGCATACGTTGAACCTGCATATACTTCAAAAACCTGTAGTAGGTGCGGTAAAATAGGCGACAGGAACGGAAAAAGTTTCAAGTGTCCTGCCTGTGGGCACGTTGATCATGCAGACAGCAACGCGGGTTTCAATATTGCGAAGCGTCCTTGCATAGATCGATCCGTCAAAGAAAGAGATTTGGCGGAAGGGACCACTGATAGCCCTAAAATTGCTCTGGCACGAACCCCGCTAACAATAGAACCTCAGGTGCTTTAGCCCTGGGGGTATGTCGGTGAACACCATGGTACCTATCCTGAGGGACCACGTCAACCGCTCGCCGAAACGCAACTACCCCTCCCCCGACTGAATCTGGGGAGAAGCTGCCCTGGGTCTGCTATTCACCCAAGCCCATTGAAATAAATAGAAAGAGCGCCAAGATTAAGCATGCGGTCGACTGCTGGAAAGATTGCAGCGCTCATGCTGGTGGGGCTGGTCTCGGTTGCCGGCGCATCTTCACCACCTGGGCACATATGCCATATCGGAAAAACGATAGCATCTGGCAGCGTGTTTTTAGTGAAAATGGAGGTCTACTAGGGGCTGAACACCCCCTGGCCAGATCGTAGGCGGCCCTGGCAGAGAGCCATGCATCCACCTCACGGTCTTAGAAGCCATACATATCCCAATTCCTGGCTGCATCCTCCGCCTTCCTGCCAGGGGGGCTATATCGCCATGCCGCTCCACCACAGATTTTATTTTTCCAAAGAGTTCTCCCGGCATAAATGACCCACAGGCGGTGCCAGTATTGGTAGTACATTCATAAGAAACCTGCTAACGTTATTTAGTCTATACATCGATGTAATTTAAGCCTTCGCTAGCCCAAGATTCGATCTCCTAGGATCATCCCTAGGGAGGCATTTCAGTCCTCTCCAATTTTAAATATCTAAAGATTGTATCTATACGTAGAACATGGCAGACGACACCAAGGACGCAGGCGCAGCCTCGGAGGGCATCGATGGTTACTTGACCGAGGGCGAGAGGAGGAAGCTCATCGCCAATCTCCACAGGATCCTGTGCTGGATGGGAGCAAAATCCCCCGAGATCCTGGAGGTGGACCGAGGTCAGCTGGATTCAGAGCTTGAAAAGTTCCATCAGACCGAGGAGGATTTACCACCTGAGGTCCACGTGAACCACGAAGGGTCCATAAAGCTCCACCACCTGATATGGAGGCTGGTCAGCGAGACGGAGCTGACCGATAAGGATAGAATTTTGGTGAGGGAGCTCATAGACCTCCTGGAGGCCAGGGAAAAGAAGGATGAAGATGCAATCTCCAGAGCTCCTTTAACCCATCTCCAGGCCAGGGATCTTTACAATGATGCTACAGGAGTTGTGAGGGCCCTGGTGGACTTGAAGGATCTCCTCAAGAGCACCGAGCGCACGGATCTTCAGACGGAGGCCGTAAGGCGAAAGGTAGAGGATATCAAGAGATGGAGTAGCTTTGTAGATAGGATCAAGGGGGCCGAAACGTAGCTTTTTTGGGGAAACGATTAAACAATTACTTTACCTTGCTCTTTCACTAGATCTGGGAACGTCAGGGGGCATGTAGCAGAGCTTCCGGGTGATAGGCAAAAAGGAGGCATGAGATCTGAGCAGCCTGGTCATATGAAAGGTCGTGGAATGCAGCGCATTTATATTTGTATGGCGCCAGATATAAGCTAAGCATATCCTGCCTAGAAGACCTTATGCGTTTATACGTCGGTTGACATAAACCAAATAGTTTATATCCGTTGAACGCCGTAATAAATTTTTAGCAAGATTCAACCTCTCTTTTTACCCACCAATACCTTTGATGTTTGTCCCTCCTCTATTTATTCTTCTACTATATATCTGGATGCCAACCGAGTCTTCACGCTCAGCTCAAAAAGGCCTTGCCATTAAGCCTTGCTATTTTTGACCTATACTATTCAATAAATTTCTCCTTGACCCAGGATAGATTCGAGCCTCTTTAATCCATTCTATGGGCGAAAGATTTGGTGGTTTTTGCTCATATTACACTCACCATTTTACGTCGATCAACGTGAGATGAGATCCTTATATCCGCTGAATGTAGGAATATTACGGCAAAGGTCGGAAATTTTCCCCATCCAACACTCCGACTTTTGCCAAACCCCCGTTTACCCTGCTGGCGGGCAACCCCCACCACTCGCCGGCCATCCCTCCTTATAATCCAATGTAAACCCTATTCTGAGGCCTGTGGTTCGAGTTTAAGTCTCTAACAGGTCGCGTATGTAAAAATCGAAAATGGATTTAAAGGCTTTTAAGGAATGTTATCAGGCAAAGGGGTGTTTTGCCGAGTCCTTCCTAGCTATAACGTCCTGAGCCGTGGGCTGGCCTTGGACCGCCCTCTCCAGGGCCAGCTTGGTGGCTCTGTAGTTGAAGTCATAGACCTTCTTCTTATCCTTGGCATCCCACTCTATGAAGACCGAGACTATGATGAAGAGGTCATCTGTCTGGTCCACAGGTATAGTCCCCTCTGAGACGCAATCCATCACCGCTTTGGCTATTGCAGCCTGAGCCGGGCCGAAGATGAGGATCGCCTGTCCTGCGTTCTTGATGGTCACCTTATTGACCATAAGGGTGGGGGGCTTGGCTGGAATGTTGGGCTCCAGAACTGCCAGAAGGGGCGTATGGCCTGTGGTCGGTGATGACAGGGCTGAGACGAATGCCTGTTCCACGGCGCTTCCGCTGAGACCTATTACCAGATCTATATGGGCCACCTCAGGCCCATCTCCGATTAAGGCCTCTCCTACAAGAGTGCCCTTGAAGTTACCGCTCATAACTGAGGATGAAAGGCCTTCAGATATATAATCAGTGTGTAAGGTGGTTGGTGATAAAGATAGAAATCGTTCTCAACATGTAATTATTATATGATATCCGTGTTCATCTAGAACGGTATATTAACGAAATCTCCCGTGAAAGTTAGACGTGCCGTTTACGCGTATCATCGTTATACCCAAAATATTTATTCGCTGAATGCTTTAAATAATGAGTGGCAAAAGTCGAATCTCATTTCTCCTACCTCCATACACCCCTGACTTTTGCCAATCCCCATCATTCACAGCGCTCTTATCCTGGGATCGAAGCTGAGATTATATCCTGACTTAATCCTAGACCAAATCTTAAACTAAACCCTGGATTAAAGAAGATTTTATCTTCCAAGATAGCCCTTTTATGTGGGTGAAGATGGTGGTAAAGCTCAGCGACGACATCACCAAGCTCCTGCAAAGCTATGCAGGCAAGCCCATCACGGTCGTTATAAAAGAGAATAGTAATCATATAACCGGCATCTTGATCGGCTTCGAGGGAAGTGTGCTTCTGCTCAATCACATAGAAGTGGGCAGTACTGAGCCCAGCGGCCCCCCCATTTTCGTGGATATCGATCGGGCCTGCATCATAACTACCCATCTTAAGGATAAGGGCATCGATGGCTATAGCAAGGAGTACGCGGAAGAAAAGAGGATTATGAAGGCAGTCTACGCGGCAGAGGCGACTTAAATGTCTCTCATTTGCTTTTACCACAGCTCTGACCTGGATGGCCACTGCAGCGCAGCCATCGTGAAATGTGTCTACGCTGACGCAGTGCTCATCCCAGCCAGCTATGGAGTGCCATTCCCCTGGGACAAGATAAGGAAGGGCGGCACGGTCTTCATGGTAGATTTCAGCCTACAGGTATCGGAGGTGCTGAAGCTGAACAGCCAGAGCAACCTCATATGGATAGATCACCACAAGTGCGTCATAGAAGCCATGGATGCGACAGGAGCGTCCATAAAAGGCAGAAGGGCAGTGGGCAAGGCAGGCTGCGAACTTACCTGGGAATACCTTTATCCCAATAAGCCCATGCCTCGCTTCATAGAGCTCATGGGAAGGTACGATGTCTGGGATCACTCGGACCCAAAGCGGTGGGAGGAGGAGATACTGCCATTTGAGTACGGCATGAGGCAGTACGACACCGATCCCAGGGACAACCCAGATCTCTGGGACCGCCTGTTCAAAGGCCAGGTGGACCTAGAGAAGGTTAAAAAGGACGGCATAATCATCCTAGGCTACCAGAGGCAGTTTGCCCGCAGGTACATGAGGGCCTTTGCCTTCGAGACGACCTTCGATGGCCATAGGGCCATAGCTGTCAATGCCGGCGCCACCAACTCCCTCTTCTTCGATGGACTCTACGACCCTTCCAGGCACGACATCATGATAGCATACTGCTGCAGGCGGGGCCAGAACTGGGGAGTCTCCCTATACAGCGATAAAGTGGATGTGGCTGCCATCGCCAGGAAGTTCGGAGGGGCAGGCCACCCTGGAGCAGCCGGGTTTTCGTGCTCCAGCCTGCCATTCAGCACCCTTTGCTGCGGAGATGCTAAACGGAGGGGTGCAAGCTCTACGAGTTCTGGCTTAGAGGATTCTCGCTCTAGGGGCTTCGGATTTACTAACTCCACATGATTGTTCTGGTTTGATGGCAGTTCAGTACTTTATTGGCTCAAGGCGTTGGTGGTCTAGCTAAGATTTATAAACTTACAAGACAGATTAATTAAGGGAGTGTTTCCGGAGCCTACAGGGCCGCGTAAGTTTTACCTCCTTAAGGTTTCTCCTCCTTTACCCTTAAGCGGCCCTACTCCCGCCAGTTTTGTTAACATCGATTTTACTAAGGCCAGTTTTATCAGTACTAGTCCTATTAATATAAGTTTTATTAATATTGGCTTTCCTAATATCGTTTTACCAACGTGAGTTCTGCTAATAGAGTATCTAAGTCTGAAACGACCGTCTGAAGCAAAGGGGAGATGTTATCTAGCAAAAGTCCACCTTGTAGAGGGCATGAGGGTAACTTTGCGCCAGGAGAAGGTCAGAGGCATCTTCTCCCTCGCCACCCGCCAGGATGACGTCCTCGACGGCCTCTACAGGCTGATCTTTACTGAGTGGGACTCCATAGATTACATTGTTCAGGGCAGGCCAAGGATGGGCAAGCTTGGATGGCGTGCCATCTTCGATATGTTCGAGAGGTTCGATGAGGAGCACCACAGCCAGGATGCCATAGTGCCAGGGTATTTTTGGATAAGCCTCGGTTTCTCCACGGATGAGACGCTGGGGGATTGGGATGTGGATACCTCGGACGTAAGGTTCTCGCTCAAAGCTGATAGTGACCACTTCCCCGAATAAATTCGGGGGCATCTATCTTATTCACTCG
>DAXJ01000007.1:53073-53409 GCA_002506335.1 Methanosaeta sp. UBA114 | reverse complement strand
GTTTATTACTTAGTAAGATAGAGTCTCGTTAGTGAGCGTAGTGGGGAGTTAACGGCCTCCTTTACCGAAGCCCATGAAGCTCACCAAAAGAGGATCAGCGTGTGTACTGCCAGAGAGATGGTACTCCGTACCAGAGACGCGCGGAGTACCCACACCTCAACTTGATATAAACGGAGATAAAACATCTAAATTCGACGCTCAGCTGAACGTTCTGTAGGACCTGAGCGAAGACATCCTTAAGTTCGGGCCGCTTATCCTTCCAGGTCGTAAGGAGGTTATGGGTGTCGTGTTTTGAGGTGGACTTACCTTCATTCTCCCAGGTGTTCTTTCGCAGAG
>DAXJ01000007.1:49489-52761 GCA_002506335.1 Methanosaeta sp. UBA114 | reverse complement strand
GCTCCATCTTGGTTTTTTGGGCCTTGGTGGAGTAGACCCTGAAATTGTAAGCCTTAAGCACGCAAATCTTTGTGCTGTTACTGAAGTTTACAGATTGCTACACAAAGGGAGGAGTGCATGTTTTCCACTCATTCCCTGCGGGGTCGATTCATCCCAGGACTAAAGTCCTGGGTTTTCTCTCCCCCTGCACCCCTCCCTCATAAAGCCCTTAGAGGAACTTGGGCCTCTCCGAGAGCCTCACCGACAGGGGCAGCCCTTTATAAGGCATGCCTTTCGTCTCGACCTGGAGTCTATTTCTCAAGTCATCCAAGGACAGGCTTACCTTGGCCGGGGCCTTGGGCATGGATTCTGCCCTGATGGTGACCGTCATGGATCCAGAGGCCAGCTCCTCGTCGCCTATGACAGCCACATAAGGTATCCACTCTCTGCCGGCATCCCTTATCTTCTTGCCCACCGTCTCATCCCTATCATCGATGTCGACCCTGAAGCCCAGGTCCCTGATGATCTCTAAAGCCCTAGCCTGGTGCCTCTCGGCCACAGGTATGATCCTGACCTGGGTTGGAGAGAGCCAGGTCTTGAGCATGGGAAGCTTGCCCTGCTCAGCCTCGCGAGCAGCTTTCTCCAGGAGAGCGTACATATCCCGCTCTATGGCACCGCTAGGAGAGCAGTGGAGGATTATGGGCCTCTTCCTTTCACCGTTCTCATCCACGTAGGATATGTCATACCTCTCGGCGTTCTCGACATCGATCTGAACCGTAGAGAGGGCAGAGGCTTTATCCAGGGTATCCACGAAGTTGAACTCGAACTTGAGAACGAAGTAGAAGAACCTCTCGTCCCACATCTCTATGAGCACGGGCTTGTCCACCACGTCCACCAGGGCAGATACGAAGTCCTTGTTCGCCTCGTAGAAGTCCTTGGTGAATCTTATGGCCACCTCGTAGTCTGAAAGGTTCAGGCCTATGTCGTTCAGCACAGAGATGGCCATCTCGTACTGCTTCCTGAACTCTTCCACCGCCTGGTTCATGTCCTTGGACAAGGTGTGCATATCTGGCATGGTGAAGGCCCTGAGGCGCCGGATACCCACCAGCTCTCCGCGTTGCTCGCGCCTGAAGCTATACCTGGTGATCTCCACCATCTTGAGGGGGATACTCTTGTAGGAGATGACCATGTCATGGCCCATGAGGAACTGGCCGAAGCAGGCTGCGAACCTGAGGAAGAGCCTTTTATTTTCGGCATCTATCTGGTATTGCCTGGCAGGGAACCTGTCCAGATATTTCTTTAACGTCGGGTGGTCCATGTCGTACATGATGGGCGTCTCTACCTCCATGGCCCCAGCCTCCCTGGACCTTTCCAGAACATAAGCCTCCAGGAGGGATTTTATGAGGCGGCCCTTGGGATAGTACCTCATGTTGCCCGAATCGGAGCCGGGCTCGTAGTCCACAAGCTCAAGCCGCCTCATGAGGTCCACATGGGGAGGGACCTTGTCGACAGCTCTGGCCTTGGAGATCTCGTAGTCGGCGAATTTTTTCAGATTTTCATGGGCGGTGAAGTCGAAGTTGTCAACGTCCACAATCTCCCCACCCTGCTTCATGATCTTCCAGTATGATACAGCTTTCTCCTCGGACTTCAATGCCTGGGAGACTACCTCCTGGCTTCCGGAATGTATTGATCTGGAGAGCTCAGAGAGGGGATGGCCTTTGCAGCTCAGTGTAAATGCCTTGTACCAGCCGAAGGGCGCCCTGTGGATCTCATAGCTTCCGGAGAGGGCATCGGCAGTGCTCTTTAAGACATCGATGGCGGCCTGGGGGGCAGAGAGGTTTGAGCTCAGGTGGGCATAGGGATAGAGCATGATCCTATTAGTGTGGACCTGGTCTGCTACGGATGAAATTTCCTTGACGGCCTGCTCTACTATGGCAGCCTGGTCTGCCTCATCGGTCTTTTCCACGGCTATGAATGCGCAAAGGGCCTCTTCTAGGCGGCCCTTCTTGGCTGAGTCTTCTATCTTCTCAGCAAACTTGGTGGGCCTTTGGGCCTCGTACTCTATGTAATCAGAGTGAATTAGGAGTAACTGCAATGAGAGTCACCTGACACTTAGAAGAACAGAGGGGTTATAAATCAAGGTTTCGATGAAGAGTATACAGGTTTGTAAGTTGATATGGAGCTTAGTCACACCGTTTGTCTGGAGAGACTAAAAGTATGGTATCACCATATGGGATTAACCTTAAAGGTTGGTACTACCATATGTCAAGATCAATTTAAATGTGGTATTTAATAAGGCTGGAGAGGATGGTTCCCTGGTGGCTACAATATCAGCGGGTTCGGAGATGGTAGAAACATCTGTTTAATAGACAGCGTTGGTTCTCAAGCAAATAGGATCGAGCCCCTATTCAAGGAGCCTCAATATTCAGGCCTTGTTCCGCAGATAATTGTTAAAGCCGGTGATGTTTTTGAAATAGAAGTCCAGGGGCGCGGTGGAGAATTAACAGCAATTGTCTATAGGAGGATGAAGGCATTATAAAGGGGACCCGGGTCCAAGAGACGTGTGATAAATTTAGTCACGCGCCAACCCCATATAAAATTGGCATGACTACACCCAGCTTAAACATAATGATAAGAAGGTGCCGGGGACGGGATTCGAGCCCGCGACTTCAAGATGTCTCAGGCGCACTTCGCATTACCCTATGAGTCTTGCGCCCTAACCAGCTAGGCCACCCCGGCACGGCAACAAACCTAGGCAGATGTCTTTTATAAGGTTTGTCCTCGAAGTTCTGTCCAGGGCACCTCTCGGCTACTTCCAAGGCGCTTCAAAGGAGCAAGCTTTTTTATCATGGGTTAAAATAGCCCGTGATCCTCATGCCATCCGATATCTCCGGTACTATCAGCGATTCGCTCTTGGGTAAGACCATCATGGTAGGCGTGACCGGGAGCATCGCCGCGGTCAGGGTCGTGGACCTTATCCGCGATCTCATCCGCCGGGGTGCCGATGTCCACTGCGTCATGAGCGCTTCTGCGCGCCAGATCCTCCACCCCTACGCCCTGGAGTACGCCAGCGCAAACCCTGTGATCACCGAGATCACGGGCAGGGTGGAGCATGTGGAGTTCTGCGGCGTGGATGGAAAGGCCGATCTCCTCCTGATCGCCCCTGCCACTGCCAATACCGTGGGAAAGATGGCCCACGGCATAGATGATACTCCCGTGACCACCTTCGCCACCACGGCCATCGGTAGCGGAAAGGCGGTGATGGTAGTTCCGGCCATGCACGAGGCCATGTA
>DAXJ01000007.1:18994-49219 GCA_002506335.1 Methanosaeta sp. UBA114 | reverse complement strand
CGCCACCCTGCGGTCCTCAATAACCTATCAGCCTTGAAGGAGATAGGGATAAAGATCATGGACCCGAGGATCGAGGAGGACAAGGCTAAGATCACCTCCAACCAGGATATAGCCCTGGAGGTGGAACGACTTTTAGGACCCGGTGATCTTCAAGGCAAAAAGATCCTGATCATCAGTGGCTCCACCGCCGAAAAGGTGGATCCCATAAGAATCCTCACCAACAGGGCCTCGGGAAAGACGGGCATAGAGCTGGGCCTGGAGGCGTACAGACGGGGAGCAGAGGTGGCCATAATCCATAGGTGGAAGCTTGGCCTTCCCTTCAAGGAGGTCTATGCCGAGAGTGCCCGGGAGTTCCTGGACTCCGCGATTCAAGAGCTCTCCAAGGGCTACGACGCCCTGATAAGTTCAGCTGCCATAGCCGATTACACCCTGGATCCCTATGAGCAGAAGATTAAGTCCGGCCAGGATTTAACCCTAAAGCTGAAGCCCACCGCCAAGGTCGTCAAAGTCGTCAGATCTTCTTATCCCGATTTAAAGATCGTCGGCTTCAAGGCCGAGACCAACGTACCCGAAGAGGAGCTCATCTTAAGGGCTAAAAGATCCATGCGGATCTCGGGTCTTAACCTCATGGTGGCCAATGATGTGGGCCACGGTGGTATGGGATCCGACGAGAACAGGGTCCTCATCATCGATGCCCACGAGGTAAAAAAGGCCGATGGCAAAAAGAGCATTATCGCCCGCAAGGTCATGGATGCCCTAGCAGCGATCCTAGATGCATCCGATATTTCAAGGGTTTAGAAGATTTCGGAGGTTCCATGAGAGCTTTCGTTCCATCCCATATCACGGGCTTCTTCGCCGCCTGTCGCAAAGATGACCCCATTCGCTCGGGCTCCATCGGCTGCGGACTGAACCTGGCTTTGGGAGCTGAAACTACAGTCAAGCCTTCAGACGAGACGGCCATAAAGCTCAACGGCGAGGCCTCCGACGCCCCAGTGAGCAGGTACGTCGTAGAACGGCTGGCCAAGTCCCACGTGGAGGTCTCAACCTGGCTGGACATGCCCCTGGGAACGGGCTTTGGCGCCAGCGGTGCCGGAGCCCTGGGGGCCGCTTACTCCCTCAATGCATACTTCGACCTGGGTCTTACCGCCAGCCAGGCGGGAGCTGTGGCACACTGCGCCGATGTGGTGAACAAGACGGGTCTCGGGGATGTCACAGCCCAGAACACCGGTGGTTTAGTGATACGCTTGGAGCCGGGCGCTCCGGGGATTGGGAAACTGGATAGGATACCAGTCCCTCCCCTGGAGGTGAACTACGTGGTCAGGGGTCCCATATCCACTCGTGCCATCCTCTCGAACGAGAGTGTCATGAAGGAAATCAATAAGGCCGGAGAAGTTGCCCTAAAAGAGCTTTTGGCCCGCCCGACTCTTAGGGAGTTTATGAGGCTCTCCAGGTGCTTCACTGGCCGAATAGGCCTCGCCAGCGACTGGGCCCTGGATGCCATAGATGCGGTGGAGGCGGCTGGAGGTATGGCCAGCATGATCATGCTAGGAGACGCGGTCTTTGCCTTCGGCGGAGCTGAGGTGCTGGCTGAGTTCGGCGAGGTTGGAACGACGAGGATATCCCAGGTAGGTGCTAGTATTGACTGAAATTCCCAGGTCTCATCCCAGGTATGCATCTCTGGTCGCCAGAGAGCGAGTAGCAAAGGGCGTAAAAGATGGAATCACGAGCACTCAGGGCCTCATTGCCCAGGGAAGGGGTGAAGCCTTCGATTACCTGCTTGGCGAGAAGACCACGACACCGGCTGCAGAGGCCACTAGGGCGGCTGCGGCCGTGCTCCTTTTGGCTAGACAGCCAACCCTGAGCGTCAACGGTAATGTAGCCGCCTTAGCGGCTGAGGAGATAGTAGAGCTATCCAAGGCTCTTGGAGCACCCTTGGAGGTCAACCTCTTCCATAGGAGTGAGGAGAGGGTGAAAAAGATCGCCGACCTTCTTAGAAGCATGGGAGCAAAAGGCGTCCTGGGAGAGAAGCCCGACGCCTCGGTCCCTGGCCTGGATCACGCCAGGGCTTTGGCCACTCGTGGTGGAATTTGCGATGCCGATGTCGCCCTCATACCTCTAGAGGACGGCGACAGGTGCGAGGCCCTGGTGGCCATGGGAAAGAAGGTCATAGCCATAGACTTAAACCCCCTGTCCAGGACTTCAAAGAAGGCGACAGTGACTCTAGTGGACAACATAGTGAGGGCAGTTCCCAATCTTACATCGGAGATCAAGAGGCTTTCTTCGGCCTCGAAGGACGATCTCAAGGCTATCGTTGATGCCTATGATAATCGCAGGACCCTCGAAAGATCCCTGGAAGAAATCAAAGCTCACCTGGATGCTTTCAGCCGCCAGGCCTGATCTCCATTTTTAGAAGTGTTTTTATCTTTAGAGAGTATGGTAAATGATATGGCAGAGTTGACCCTCACATACCAGGCGCTCTTGGAGACTGTTTATACATCAGCTTGCACCAAAGATCACGTTTTTCCCAACGGTTTCAGCTACGTAGCTCTTCCCATAGCCGAGGTCAGGGCGATTGTAAAGGCCAACAGCCCCGGCAACTGGCGTGCAGAGGCATATGATTGCAACGACAAAGCTCGGAGGCTCTGGCACAGCTTCAAAGAGCACCACAGCCTATGTGCATGCGGCATAGTGCGCCTGAGGGCCCCTGTTGCCCACGACATCGTAGGCATTATCACTGCTGAGGATCTGAAGACTTTGGGCCCTGATACCCATGAACAAAAACTTTCTGCCCCCTCGTATTTAGTCGATAGGGACCTTCTGGACGATGAGATCTCGGAGATCAGGGATGAGATCCTCACACCCCCCGGCGGTTCTTGGATGGGAAGGCTTGGAGTAAAAATGCCCCAGAAGGATTTAGATTTAGCTGGAATGGCAGGAGATGATCCTTCTACGAGCTTGGAGATGACTTTTATAGAGCCCCAGACCGGAGAGATCTTCAAGAGAAGCCGGGGCGGGACCTTTGGCGTCGGGGACTGGCCCGTCTCGGAGATCAGGGCTTATGCCGTCTGGTTCTAGCGGCCTTGGCAACGCTTTGATCCTGATCGGAGGCTAGGATCTCCAGAACCTCGGGGGTGACATTGGGGTTCTGGGCCACCGCCTCCCTCACCTTCCAGGCCCAATCCTTTGACAGGTGCTCCAGGATCTCCTTAGAAGCAGAGATATTTTGAGCGGCGCTAAACCTCACCACCCAGTCCCTATCTACCGCAAGGGCAGCCATGCTCTCGGCAGGAGTCCTGGGATTTAGAGCTGTCTGAGCTCTCACGTCGGCGATCCTGTCCTGTGCAAGGGCCGTGAGGACGCCCGGATTTGCATTAGGGTTTCTGGAGACGCTGTTGCGGACAAGCCAGCTGATGTCCCCTGCCATCTTCTCGACCATATCTGGAGTGAGCTTTGGGCTTAACGCCACTGCCGCCCTGACGTGCTCGTCGCGGTCCCTGGCCAGAGCCTTTAGGGCCTGTAAAGGTATGCGGGGATTCTTAGCTGCGCTTTCTTTAACCAGGTATCTGTTCTTGGAGAGAGTGTAGTCGAAATCTATCATATCATCTGAAGCCAAAGTCTCCAGTGTTTCGGGAGGCGTTCTGGGGTTATTGGCAGCGGCAGCCCTCACAAAACCATCGTTGTCCTCGACCGTCCTCATCAGAATCCCCTCCGGGACTCTGTGACTTCCGGCTACAGCCTCCCTTACCCACGGGACTTTATCCCTGGAAAGCTGGGATAGTATATCCACCGGCGTATGTGGATTCAATGCTACCGCCCTCCTTATATGCCAGTCCCAGCTTCCGGAGAGCTCTTTTAAAAGACCGATATCATCAGATCCCGAGGCTGCGCTCTGCGCGTCAATTTCCTTCAAAGCTCTTAGCTCCTGTAGCAGGTGAAACCATAGACCTCCTCTAGCAGGCCCTCAGGGTGCTTGCTATCGTGCCGCTCCAACCTTCTCTCGACCACGGGCAGCTTTATTGCCGGAATTATCTGCTTTATGATAGCCTGGTCCCCGCCGACCACGGCGACTTTAGTCAGGGGACCGTAGATTTCCATAAGGGCTTTGAGCTTCTCCTCGATGACCTCAGCATGGTTCCTGATGTCCTCTTCCCTGAGCCGCTCGAACCTCTTCTGGCTCCATCCGCCCTTGGAGTGCTTCTCCTTGACCTGGGATTTGACCGCCTCCTGGACCTCAAAGCGGCCAGGACTGAGGGCTATTCCTATCAGAGTATCGCCAGCATGGGCTGATATTACAAGGACAGGAATCTCAAGCATCTCTTTTATTGTATCAAGGTGAAATGCGCTGCCTAACTCAACCAGTCCCTCGATTATGGGCAGGGGCGGGACTAAGGTCAGAGTGAAGAGCTGGGGACAGCAGAAGACTATCCATCCCCGATCAGATCTTGCGGGTTTTATAAAAGACTCCATCTCTGGAGGGATCGCCTCTGGGCTTGCGATGTAGGCGGAGGTAAGGTCGACCTCAGGCGAGGTAAAAGCCTTGAGCTTATTTAGCAGTCTGCATATCTCCAATGGGCGAACCTTCTGTCCCCTGGCTTTCTCGCCTTCCGCGAGGCAGGCCACAGCGCCGGCCTGGCCGACCTGGGTCCTGGAGTACTTCTGCTCTGCAGCCTTCAGGGCCAGGTTTGCCTCCTGGTAGGCGCTGGAGAGCTTCCTTATCTTCTCCTCGCGATTCTCCAGGGCCCTGGATAGGTCGTCCTTCTCCTTCTGCAGCTCCTCCAGGGCAGATTGAAGCTCAATTATGCGATCTTCGCTTTTCTTATTGCGAAAGAGGTCGATCAAACCCTCACCAGTATCTAAAGGACCCTCCGGGAAGAAATGATTTTCCCTTCTACTTATCCAAAAAAGAGCCCCCGTGAGCAGAGCTCACCTTTGCGTCACGGACTCGCTGGGAATCGAACCCAGGTCAGTGGGTTTCTCCGATGGCTCTCCGAAGCCCACTAGGATATCCTCTACCCTACGAGCCCACCAATGAACGAGGTGGCTCCCTTGGTATTAATCTTTACGGCTATAGTGCTCAAATCCTTTAAATTCGAGTAACGGCCATTTGTTGTTCAAATTCCCTGGCCACTCTCAGTAGTATGATTTATTAAGAGGGACATCGGAAAAACGGTTCTAAGGTAATGATAAATAGTTCGGCGCAAAAGACCGATGCGGAGTGCTTCACCGTGCCACAGCATACCACGATCATGGGGATTACGATGGACGATAAGGTAAAAGACCTTATGGGAAGTCTGGGCAGGGGGAGAGGGTCTCTGATACCTCTCCTGCAGAGAGTTCAATCGGAGTTTGGTTACTTGCCCAGGGAGACCGTGGCAGCTATAAGCGACGCCCTGGTTATCTCTGAGAGCGAGGTCTACGGGGTGGCGACCTTCTACTCAGAATTCAAGCTCAAAAAGCCGGGAGAGCACACCTTCAAGGTCTGCATGGGAACCTCATGCTACGTTTCAGGCGGGGGTACTCTTCTCTCCCAGATCATCAGGCGCCTGGGGGTGCGCCCCGGGGAGACGACCTCCGATGGAAAGTACAGCCTGGACGCAGTGGCCTGCCTAGGCTGCTGCTCCCAATCCCCAACCGTTGTGCTGGATGATGTGATCCACGGAAACGTCACTCCATCCACGCTCGAATCAATGATCTCCGAGCTGGAAAATGGATCTGAGGCGTTATGAGGAGGATAAAGGATCCCTCCAGGCTAGAGGATGCAAAAGCTGAGGCCAAAGCATCGTGGAATTCCTTATTTTGTGGTGACAGGCCCATCGTCTGCACGGGCATGTCCACCTGCGGCATCTCCGCTGGAGCCCGCGAGCCCAGGGATCTCATGAGATCTCTTCTATCCGAGGAGGGCCTGGAGGCCAAGTATGTAGATGTTGGTTGCCTTGGCCTCTGCTATTCCGAGCCCCTCCTTTACATCAAAAAGCCGGGACGGCCTATGATCTGTTATGGAAATGTCTCCCCAAAGACGGCCAGATCCCTGGCCAGGAGCATTCTGATAAACGACGAGAGTGGTGACTCAGCCTTAGGAGCCATCCCGGAGCTCAGCTGTGGCGAGATATCTAGCATCCCCTCCATCTGGGAGCACCCGATGCTCAAGTCCCAAGTTAGAATCGCCCTGAAGAACTGCGGCATCATAGATCCTGAGAACCTGGGCCATTACATCGCCCGGGGTGGATACGCTGCCCTAGCCAAGACCATTGGTATCACGCCTGAGGCTGTCATTGAGGAGGTCAAGACCTCAGGCCTCAGGGGCAGGGGCGGGGCGGGTTTTCCCACTGGCATGAAGTGGGAGTTCTGCAGGAAATCCAAGGGAGATGAGAAGTACCTAATATGCAACGCCGACGAGGGAGATCCCGGGGCCTTCATGGATAGGTCGGTCCTGGAAGGGGATCCCCACGCTGTGATCGAAGGCATGCTTATCGCCGCCTACGCTATAGGCTGCACCCAGGGCTTCATCTACTGCCGTGCTGAGTACCCCCTGGCCCTCCGGAGGCTTGAGGTGGCCTTGCAGCAGGCCAAGGATGCCGGATTCCTAGGAGAGAACATTCTCGGCAGCGGCTTTGATTTTGATATTACTATAAAAGAAGGTGCTGGCGCCTTCGTCTGCGGTGAGGAGACCGCGCTCATGGCGTCCATCGAGGGTAAGAGGGGCATGCCGAGGACCAGACCACCATTCCCTGCCAACGCCGGCCTCTGGTCCAAGCCCACCAACATAAACAATGTCGAGACCTTGGCCAATCTGCCTTCCATCATCGATAAAGGGGGTAAATGGTACTCAGCCTTCGGCATAGGCAGGTCCAGGGGAACCAAGACCCTCGCTCTGGCCGGGGCAATAAACCGGCCGGGGCTGATAGAGGTGCCCATGGGCATGAACCTGCGTCAGATCATCTTCGATATTGGCGGCGGAGTTCCAGGGGGCAAGGCCTGCAAAGGCGTTCTCACTGGAGGGCCCTCGGGCGGGTGCATACCGGCATCCAACCTCGATATCCCCATGGACTATGAGGCCATAACCCAGGCCGGATCCATAGTGGGATCAGGGAGCATGATCGTTATAGATGAGGATACCTGCATAGTGGACCTGGCCAGGTTCTTCCTGGCATTCACCCAGAGGGAGTCCTGCGGCAAGTGCACCCCATGCAGGATAGGAACCAAGCAGATGTTGGGCCTACTGGAGAAGATTACCCAGGGCCAGGCGACCAATGCCGATCTGGCCAAGCTGGAGGCAGTAGCCCAGGCAGTGAGGAGTGGATCTCTTTGCGGCCTTGGGGCCGGTTCTCCAAACCCTGTGCTGACCTCCCTCAGGTACTTCCGGCCCGAGTACGAGGAGCATATAGTTCACAAGCACTGCCCCTCTATGGCATGCTCGGGGCTCACCAGCCATTCTATAGACCAATCGAAGTGCAAAGGGTGCGGCCTCTGCGTCGAAGCCTGCCCGGTCGGGGCCATTTTAGGCGATCACAAAAAGCCCCATAGAATAGATCAGGAACGGTGCATCAAGTGCGGCGCCTGCATCTTGGCATGCCCTGGCAAGTTCTCGGCCATAAGCAAGAGGTCCGGCGCCGTCCTGGAGGTGGCTTGAATGAAGCTCAAGGTAGATGGGCGCGAGGTGGAGATCGGTTCCGGCTTATCTGTTAAGGATGCCGCCAGGCAGGCAGGAATATATATTCCGGGCCTGTGCGACCACCAGGAGCTTGAGCCCTATGGAGGTTGCAGGCTCTGTCTGGTGGAGATAGATGGCATCAGGGGATTCCCCTCGTCGTGCACTACTCCTGCCTCAGAGGGGATGGTCATAAAAACGGATACACCGGCCTTAAAGAGCCTGCGCCAGAGCATCCTTGAGATGCTCCTATCAGAGCATCCCTGTATCTGCATCAACTGCGAGAGAAAAGGCAAATGCAACGAGGTCAGGGAGGCCATGAGGAAGGTACCTCAGACCATGGGATGCAGGTACTGCCCCAAGGATCAAAGGTGCGAGCTCCAAAAGGCCGTGGAGGCCATAGGCCTGACCAAAGTGGATCTTTTGCCTCTGGGTGGGTCAAAAGAGATCATAAGATCTCCTTTCTTCGATAGAGATCCCAATCTGTGCATCCTCTGCGGAAGATGTATCAGGGCCTGCAGCTCCAGGTCCCAGGCCATATCCTTCGCCCACCGGGGATTTGATGCCTCCATAAGCACGGCCTTTGACGCGCCCCTGGAGGAATCAGGATGTAGGTTCTGCGGCGCTTGTGTGGACGTCTGCCCCACAGGTGCTCTGGTGGAGCGGGGTGGCAGGTGGGCGGGAGATCCCGAGGAGATCGTAGTTACCACCTGTCCCTACTGCAGTGCCAACTGCCAGATTGACCTGGAGGAAAAAGAAGGAAAGCTTATTAGAGCCAGGCCGGAAGGGAGTAAGCTCTGCGTCAGGGGCAGGTTCGGCTTGGAGTTCGTCCACAGAGATCGCCTGGAACGGCCTCTGGTCAGGAGGGGCAATAGGCTGGTCGAGGTAAGTTGGGAGGAGGCTTTGAGTGCCGTTGCTGGGGGATTAAGGTCGACCCCTGGTGAGCAGTTTGAACTTTTGGCCTCTGGAGTCCTGACAAATGAAGCCCTTTATTCAGCCGAAGTATTTGCCAGGAACACCATGAAGGGCGAAATCTCAGTCACTGATGTGCTTCCCATATTGGACCCAGGCTCCCTCCAGGGCCCCATTCTTGCCGTAGGCGACATAGCAGAGACGGTCCCCAATGTGGAGCTAAGGCTTCGGGAGGCCGATGACCTGTTGGTGATAAGCCCCTGGAAGACCCGCCTGGCTGAGGTGGCCTCGAACTGGCTCTCTCCGGAACCGGGTACGGAAGTCAAGGTGATTTCATCACTGACCGCTGCCCTATCTGATGGCCTGGTTGAGGGGCTGCCTGGAGTATCAGCAGAAGAGATAAAGTCGGCATCGGAGGCCCTGCGTGGGATAACAGTTATCCTTAGCCCCGAGGTTGGACCGAACGTGGTCGAGGCCGCAACGGCGCTAGCTGAGGCTGCCGGCGGAAGGATGGTTCGCCTGGGAAGCCACTGCAACTCCAGGGGAGCTATCAGACTTGGTCTCAGAGAGTGGAGCGACAGGCGACTCCTTTCCGGGGATTTGAAGGCCATGTACGTTATTGGCGCAAATCCTGCCAGAATATCAGAGAAGATCAGAGAGAGTCTGGAAAAGCTCTCCTTCCTGGTTGTACAGGACCTATTCCTGACTGAGACTGCCAAGATGGCAGACGTGGTGCTTCCTGCCGCAAGCTTTGCAGAGATCGATGGCACCTTCATGGGAGAAGGAGGATGTATCCTCCGTCTCAGAAAGGCCCTGAGGCCCAAAGGTAGGCCTGATTGGCAGATAACATCAGAGCTTGCCTCCCGTATGGGCACCATGTGGATAGAGCTTACCAGTCCTGAGAAGGTCTTGGATGATTTCATGAAGCGCTCTGCAAAAGATGCAGTTGTACAGGAGCATCCCGATATCACTGCCCAGACCAAGGTCAGTCAGGATAAGCCCTTCCTGCTCTACAGCTGTCCGAGCCTCTACAGGTTCGGCACTGGCACTAGGACATCTAAAGTCTCAGACCTGAGATATCTTGAGGAGTCCGATGTGGTGGAGATGAACCCCAAGGACGCGTCGGCTCTGGGCATATCTCTCTGGGACGAGGTCTCAGTGCAGCCCAACTCCAGCGTTTCCAGGGCCAGAGTTGTGATTTCCAGAAAAGTTCCCCCTGGCAGCCTCAGATGGAGAAGATCCTTAAGGAAGGCTGAGGTCAGGGCTGCAAAGGTGTGGTCCGATGTTTGAGGTTATAGATCGAGAAGATATTTCTCCGGGGCTCATAATGCTCAGGATCAGGGCCCCAGAGATCGCCAGGAAGGCAAAGCCCGGACAGTTCGTGATTGTCAGGGTCGATGAGACCGGCGAGCGCGTGCCTTTGAGCCTTGCCGACTGGGACGATGAGTCCATCACGGTTATCGTCCAAGTGGTGGGGACGTCCACCCGAAAGCTAGGCCTCTTGAAGGCCTGTGACTCCATCCTGGACCTGGCCGGGCCTCTGGGATCGCCATCCAAAATAGAAAAGTACGGAACAGTAGCCGTGGTCAGCGGCTGCTTCGGCACGGGACCAGGCTATGCCCTGGCCAAGGCTCTGAAGGCTGCAGGAAATAAAGTGGTCTATATCGTCGAGGCTAGGAATAAGGGCTGGCTCTTCTGGCTGGACAAAATAAAGGGGGTCTCAGACCAGCTGATAGTCACCTGCGGTGATGGTAGCGCTGGAGAAGACTACTGCTATGCCAATAAGCCTCTGGAAGAGATCCTGAGGTCTCAGAACGTGGACAGGGTCTACGCCATCGGATGCACCTTCATGATGAGGGAGGTCACAAATGTGACCGCACCCAAAATCGATGTCATGGTCAGCCTCATGCCCCTCATGGTGGATGGTACCGGCATGTGCGGGGCCTGCAGGTGCTCAGTCAAGGGCGAGATGAAGCTTGGTTGCGTCCACGGCCCTGAGTTTCCGGGCCATGACGTGGACTGGGAGCTTCTAATAGAGAGGATGAGGGGATACCTGGAAGAGGAAACTCAGTCCCTGGATCTATGGGAGAGGGAGAACTGGCACAGGGCTCTTAAAGCAAAAGCGAGCTCTCAGGGCCAATGCTGAACCTCCTTTTGGCCGATGCCGAGATAGAGCTCATACCCAGGGAGCTCTTCCATCATCCCTCAGTGAAGGCCAACGCCAAGCGCCGGGGAAAGCCGCCCGCGGAGATCCTCCTAGACTCGACCATCCACCACTCGGCCTTGAGGAAGCTGACCGAAGGCGAGCGCAGGGGGAGGCCTGATCTTGTCCATTTCTATCTGCTCCTGGCCCTGGAGTCCATAATGAACAAAAGAGGACTTCTTAAAACCTATATCCACACCAGGAATGATGAGTTCATCACAGTAAATCCGTCCACCAGGATTCCTAAGAACTACAATCGCTTCGTGGGCTTGATGGAGTCCCTCCTCCTGCGCGGATCGGTGCCACCAGATGGTGACCCCCTCCTCCAGCTTCACCGTGGATACGATCTCAAGAAGTGCCTGGAAGAGTTGCACGCATCTAAGGTTATGGCTCTATCGGAGGAAGGAACCAGGGTATGTCTGGATGAACATTTCTCTGGCACCAGCGGAGACGCCCTATGCATCATTGGGGGGTTTCCCAAAGGGGATTTTAAAAGCGATCTTTACGTGGTAGATGAGATCATATCCATATCCGAGGAGCACCTGACAGTCTGGACCGTCACCTCAGAGGTGTTGGTGAACTATGAGAACTCCGTATTAGGTTAAGTTGTGACCACTCCCCCGACTGAAGTCGGGGGCATCTATCTTATGCACTCGCCCGGTTCTCCGCCGGGGTCATCTGCACTTTGAGCCAGTCATCTTGGCATTGGAGAGCTATGTTGTAAGCAGCGTTGAGATAGCATCATCCTTCAAACCGCAGCTATGGCACTTGATATATGACAATCCGCCTAGCCAGGTCCTATGGATCAACCTAGAACCACAAGTCCAGAAGGCCCGGGAGCGCTTGAATCAAGTATATGATGACCACTCAATCCTAGCAGAAAGGGAGGACCCAATTAAGCAATTCTTCGAGGCAATTATAGAGCTGAAGACCATAGGAAAGGTCTACTTTGAGGACTTGGAGAGAAAGCCAAGGTCTACATCAACGCTCCTAGAAGACGAAATAGATGTCCCAATAGATATCTCAAAGGCCGAAAGGATAGATTGGGGACCTGATGAGAAAGGGGTGTATTACCTCCTCTACGGTCCCACCTGGGAAATCGTAGACCGATGTCTTACGGCCCAGAATGAGGATCTACTCCGTTCTAAGGCAGCTCTCCTGGATGAGATAGAGCAAAAGGGTATCTTGGATAGACCCCAGGGGAACAGAAAAGCCGTAAAGAAAAAAACAGTCAAAGAATCCATCGGAGTGTTACCTGTTCTAGGAAAAGCTTTCAAGCTTGTGGTAGAAGATGAAGCTTAGATCTCTGAGTTGGTCGCAGAGAGAACCGAGAAAACTTTTAGAGGTAGAGGGAACCTTAAAGAGATATATCTCTTTAAAGTTCCCCCAATTCCCTTGGTTACCTTGGTTCCCTTTACTCCGCTCCTCGCGCGTGCAAGGGATTTTTTTCGATACCTTACATGAGGGTCTTCCTGGCTCTCAGGTATATGTGGAAAACAAGGGAACCTGGGGAACTGCTTGTCTCCCAATGTTGGTTTTTAGGTTCCCCACCTTGAAATGGGGGAACCTGGGATGGAACCACAGGGGGAACCATGACTAAGGACTTCAGCCCGGAGCTGGGCCTTATCAAGGATGAGTTTTTGGAGCTCCTTCTATCCCGTGGATTAGCCAGGAAAGTGAAGAAGAGGATTTGAGGAGAGGTTTATGCGGTATTAGCTACTGGTTTTAGAGCTTTAGAGTGGCGAGGGAAATAACCACATTAACCTTACGGGCACCGTGAAGGACGATCTCAAAGCCTCTTTCACCCCCTACTACCGAGGAGCGAAAACCTGCAGCTGAAGGCTGACCACAGCCATCGCCTTGGCTATCTTCGGTCACCAGGCTGTGGGTGCCTGCGGGGCGACCTGCATCCTGGCGGAGAACGGCCTCTACATCTTCCTGGCAGCATTGTACAGGTTCAGCAGATTTATATGAGCCGAGATAGAGGATTAGATGGAGATATCGATTGTCACGCAGAGATGACCTGGATTATTTTAGGTCGATATGGATTTATATCGGCCTTTCTGTACTGCTCTTCATAGCCACCATCTTTATGGGGTACGCAGCCGCGAGCACTGATTCAGAGCTTGCATCAACCTGGCTCAAGGAGATGGAGATGCTCAAGTGGATCATGGGCTTAAATCCCATGCTCATAATGCTCATCATCTTCTTCAAGAACCTCCTGTCCTGTGTGCTCTCGACGTTTCTTGGGATTGGTCTGGGGATCATGCCCCTCATAGTCGACACCTCCAATGGCTTCCTGGTGGGCATAGTCGCCTACAAGATCATGCATGCCCAGGGGCTCCTTTACCTCCTGGCGGGAATCCTACCCCATGGGATAATCGAGCTGCCCTCGATCTTCATAAGCTCGGGCCTGGGCTTTCGCCTGGGCCACGTCTTGGCACTCTCAATATTCGGCGTGAGGATCGACCTCTCCGGAGAGGTCAGAAAGGCGGGCCACATCATGGCCTGGTGGATAGCGCCCTTCCTTCTTCTGGCTGCGGCCATTGAAACCTTTATCACCCCCATAGCAATATCCTTGGCCTCATGATCGATTCCAAGGTTCAAGCCGACAGCAAGCTTCCTCCCAAGGAGAACTTCAGCGAGTGGTACCATGAGCTCCTGAAGACGGCCGAGATCGTGGATAACAGGTATCCGGTAAAGGGCATGGCCGTCTGGTTCCCCTTCGGGTTTGCCATAAGGAGGAACACCTACGCCATAATAAGGGAGCTTCTGGATGTCGACCATTACGAGACTCAGTTTCCACTCCTCATTCCCGAAGACGAATTCATGAAGGAGGCCCAGCACATCAAGGGCTTCGAGGATGAAGTGTATTGGGTAACCAACGGAGGCACCTCTCCTCTGGAGGTCAAGCTGGCCCTACGGCCTACCAGCGAGACCGCTATCTACCCTATGTTCAAGCTCTGGATCCGGTCCCACGCTGACCTGCCTTTGAAGGTCTACCAGATCGTAAACACCTTCAGGTACGAAACGAAGCACACCAGGCCGCTCATAAGGCTCAGGGAGATCACCTCCTTCAAAGAGGCCCACACCGCCCATGAAACCTGGGAGGAGGCCGCAGAGCAGGTGGAAGTCGCAGTCCAGCGGTACTCGGAGTTCTACAGGCGCCTGGCCATTCCCTTCCTGATAAGCAAGAGGCCTTCCTGGGATAAGTTCCCCGGTGCTGACTATACCAAAGCCCTGGATGTCATCATGCCTGACGGCAGGACCCTCCAGGTAGGCACCGCCCACCACCTGGGATCGACCTTCGCCAAGACCTATGGTATAGCCTACGAGGATCCCAACGGAGAGCAGAAGCTGATCAACCAGACGTGCTACGGCATATCGGAGAGATGCATAGCAGCCCTGGTATCAGCCCACGGCGACAACAAGGGCCTGGTACTGCCCTATGCTGTGGCCCCTATCCAGGTGGCCATCATCCCCATCCTCCTGGGAGACAAGGAAAAGGTTTTAGAGACCGCCCGTGGGCTCCGTCAAAAGATCTCTGAGGCGAAGATCAGGGTCGAGCTGGATACAAGCGATGAGAGGCCCGGCGCCAAGTACTACAAGTGGGAGATGAAGGGCGTGCCGCTGCGCCTGGAGATCGGCCCCAAGGACCTTCAGAAGGGCGTGGTCACCCTGGCACGCCGCGATGGCATCAAGAAGCAGATACCCATGGACGACCTCCTGCCATCCCTGGTCAGGGAGGCTGAAGTGCTTCAGGAGTCCCTTTACAACAAGGCCAAGGCCTTTGCCGCAAGCAAGGTAAAAGAGGTCTCCACTGTGGAGGAGGCCAAGGTCCAGGCCAACGAGGGAGTGGCCCTGGTGCCCTGGTGCGGCTCTGTGGAGTGTGGCCACCATCTGGAAGACCAGGTGGGAGCCAACATGCTGGGAGAGCCCCAGTATCAGGAATTCTCTCAAGCGAAGTGCGCCATATGCGGAAAGGAATCCAAGGGCAGAACCTACATGGCCAGGCAGTACTGAGTACAGATTTCAAGGGAAGAAAAGGAAGACTACGATGAAGATATTGGTGGCCGAGTACGCCATTGCCGTCGGCCTTGGCGGCACCTTCATCCAGGAGGGGAGAGCCATGCTCTCTATCCTGGCCGAGAGCTTCCAGAGGTGCAGCCATGAGGTCCTTTACCCTACCTTTGGCCCCACCATCGAGGCTGGAACGCCTATCTTTCTCAAGGTCAAAGGTCCGGGGGATTTCAGGGAATTTTTGGCCAGGACTGAGGTTGATGCAGGTCTGGTTATCGCCCCTGATGGTTTATTGCCGGAGTTTCTGGAGGCTCTGGAGACGAACACGGCCAATTTAGGATGCCGCCCAGCAGCTGCCAGGCTATGCGCAGACAAGCTGGAGTCCACATTAAAGCTAAAGGAGAGTGGCGTTCCCGTGGCCGATGTGGCCGATAAGCCCGCGATCTGTGGTTGCTCTAGGTATGTCATCAAGCCCAGGTATGGGTGTGGTTCAGAAGGGGTGAGAATTACATCCAATCCAAAGGCACCTGAAGGCTACGTTGCCACCAGGTACGTCGAGGGTATGCACCTCAGCACAAGTTTCATCGTAGGTGATAAGTTTTTGCCTCTGACCATCAACAGGCAGCTCATCGAGTTTGCAGGGGACTGCATAAGCTACAACGGCTCCCAGGTACCCTATAGCACTCCTCGCGCTGAGGAGATATGGGATGTGGCCAGGAGAGCTTCTGAGGTTCTGGGGCTGAGGGGATATGCCGGGATCGATATGGTGGTAGGGGATCTGCCGAGGGTCGTGGATGTTAACGCCAGGCCAACTACATCGATGATCGGGATTTCTAAGGTAATGAAGGAAGAGCTGGCGGATGTTATATTGAGGTCGAGATTTGGAGCGCTTCCGGCTGAAGCCAGAGTAGAAGGGCACATAGTCTTTACGAAAGAGGATTTCTGACATTCGCCCACGGCTAAATCCTATGGAGTTCTGATGTTAGTCGAATCAAGCTGGAGCATCTTCAGGGAAAGACCAGTTATTCAGTCCACGATATCTCTGTCTGCCGTAGATCGGTCTGCCATCATAGAGCCCTCAGATCAAAGCTCCCCTTTGGATATCTAGGCGATCAATTGTGCTTGGTTGTCCCGAAGGGGCGAACCCTGTAGCACTAAATACTGAAGCTGCGTTACGGAGCAACCAGTATATCAGTCGTGAATTTATTAGTCTTGGATGACTTATATAGTAAGCGTGCAAAGGACTCTGCATCCCGTGAAAGAAGTTCTGGGCTTTTAGCCCTTCTGCACTTCTCGGAGATCGTAGAAATCCGAGCGTGCCCGTAACCCACTGAGGCGCATCACTTAGGAGAGTATCGGGTATACCAACTCTGCTCCTTTTACTGGTAAAACGGCGTAAACAGGTCTTGTATTAAGGAATGCCCTTCAGCTGCTATATACAAAAATACAAAAAAAGCTGCCTGAGCAATATATCATTTCTCTTTCTTATCCTCCTCCAGGTGGGCATTAGGCAAGAAATCTTGCTCTTTATCGTTTCCTCTTATGTTCTCCGCATCGTATCCAGTTTCCTTGGATACCTTCGATTCAGGAACCCAGACTATTCGATCTTGCTCATACGTCCTGCCCGTGGAATAACATCTAACCATAGGAGCGCCTATGTATTCTACCCGTCTTTTGCACAGAGGGCAGATGGCCACCTCAAACTCGCCCTTCTCGTTCTTCCTTCTGGTAGGCATAGTTTCCTCCAGCTCACCCTCAGCGCTCTTCCTTGGAGGGACCAACTTCTTGGGCTGAGGCTTCGAGCCGGTCTCACGCTATTACACAAGCGTGGTGATTTAAACCATCCATATAATTGTTATATATACGTCCTTCGGCTATTGTCAGAAACTCATTGGAAACGCACCAGAAGACCCGTCGGAGTACTATGATCATCTGCCTAGAACCAAAAGCCGAGGATTCAAATTAATAAAATAGAAGGATACATATACCAACGTTAGCTTAGCAGGCAATAGGAGATTTAGCTCTCAGATAGTATATTTATTAATCTTAGTAGGCATATTTAGCCACTATTCGAACGCTATGGCGAATGCCGTGCTCCAGGAAGGACCTTTAGCCAAGCGTTTATACAGGGGACCTTCACGTGGGCGGCGCGAATATCGAGCTCCCAACTTCGCCGAACCCAAAAATTCCTCAAAGCACGGCAACTTATCAGGACCGGGCGCCGGAGTCTTCGGCATGGCTTTTGGGCCCGCCCCGCTGTGAGAACATCCCCGGGCTGGAGAAAAGAGGGGTCAATCCAGGCCAGCCTGCGCCTCAGTACATAAGGATCAACGGATCAAATACCCTAGTGTGGGGGCCAGCGTCATGCTGAACGGGCCCTAGGGGGATGATTACATCGTCTACATCGTGGAATATACCCAAAAGAAGCCCTCCTGTTATCCCAGAGTTTATCCAATATCTCGAGGCCCTTGGGAATGGCAGGCTTGCTATCGGTAAAGAAAATAGTAGAGGGGATGACTAATCTCGGCAAGACCTGAGATGCCTAGCAGAGGTTCCTTGGGCCAGCCAACGATGCTAATACAACTTTTGCCAATACAACAGTCCCGGATGCCTGGCAGGTAGGTGCAGCCCGGCTATTGGCTTGGTAGAAAATGATCTATGACAGGATCAAGTCAATGTTATGGCGTGGGATCTCTGAATAAGTCCAGAGCCTTCCTGGAAGAGAACTACATCCTCGGCAGTGTTTCCTGCCCGGGGTCGATTTTTTTTCGCACCACCTCGTCGTATTGGTTCGTTTAATGCCATCCCTGAAGGGGACACCTGCATATTTTCGAACTTCCACCCAATCTGAAGCCTACTTACGCCAGAGCAGCATAGGTAAGCGCATGAAATTGGACTCCTTAGCAGCCCACAGGATAGTTGCAGATCTTCTCACACTCATAGGTCTGATATGCATGGCTACCGCATGGTTATCATTCGTCAGTATAGGCATCAGCACCCGTGTCAATTTGGTAGAGCTGCTGGTAGGCGTCACCTTTTCCCTGATAGGATATCTGCGCTTTGGAGATCTCAGCCAAAAAGGTACACAACGCCCTCAAAGAGACATCTCTGCAGGAGCGCGAATAAAACCGAGAGTAGATAAAACTGGGGAACATATATAGCCGAGGAGCAAGTGGAATAGGAATGCAGAGCGATGTATCTTACTACTACTGCTCTAAGGCCTAAGCCTTTTAATCTCCAGGTACTTTACGCTATTCCCTTCCGGATAGGCAAAGATCATCTCTTTCCTCACGCTGTGGGCAAGCCTAATCGCCCTGGAGAGCACCGGCAGGGGAAAGACGTAATCCTTCGGCAGGGTGTGGACCAGGTACTCGGAGTGGGGTGCCTTATCAGGGGCCTCTACCTGCTTGTAAACCCTAAAATGGGTCCCGAACTTGAAGCCGGTCTTGACCACCAGCCCCTTATCCCTTAAATCCTTGTACACCTGGTATTTAGCATCGAAGTCCTCCTCTACATTCCCGGCCCTCTTCTTGAACTCTTCGAGGTTCAGAGGAATTCCTTCCCTGTCGGTTATGCTAATTACGCTCTTTTCCAGTAGATAAGCCGACTCGACCAGGGATAGCTGAAGCCTGCCTCCTACGGCCTTTCCATAAAAACCACGGTGATGAAGCTTTTCTGACGCCGCCTCATCCCATAGAGCTACCCTGTCCTCCAGAAGAGTAGCCTTGCCGCCGCCATCGTCCTTGCCCATCTTGCCTGTCATGGATTTTTCCCGGGCTTCATAGAAGGTGATATCGCTCTCCTCATCCACCACGGCCACCATGAGCCTTTTTCTCATCTGGCTGGCAAGCCTGACGGGCTCTAAGAACTCGTTTAGGGGAACAGGAGTCCTCTCGGATAGGACGTAGACGTAGAACTCGGCAGGGGTTTTTCCGGGATGGCCACCCCTGGGGTATACCCGAAAGTCGGGCCTTCCCGGTTGGACGTAGTAGCCACGCTCCCTCAGGTCTTTGTAGACCACGTATCTGAACTCAAAGCCCTTTTCCCGAGCAGAAGCTATCTGAAACAGGTCCTTGTATGAAAGCTCTTTTCTGCACTTATCAGCGTCCTCTGAGTGAACTCTTATCCTGGACCTGTCCAAAAGATAAACAGCCTCAACCAGGGATAGGTCGAGGCCTTTTCCGGAGGGCTTACCAAAATAACCCTGTTCGTAGAGGTCCTTTAGGGCCTCAGGCCCCAGGCGGACCTTATTTTCCTCCAACCTACCTGTCAGGACCTCCTCTACCATCGAAACCTTCTGATTTCTGCTAATAGAACGCTCAACAGCTAAGCTTATCCGGCCAGATGCCATGCATTACGCCCAGCGCCTTGTCCACAGTCTCATGGACCTTATCGGCCGGGTAGCCTGCGCTCAACAGGTAGGACGCTACATGGTTGGGCACGGCGATCGACATCTGCTCCACCATGGAGACGGTTTGGAGTATGGTGAAGTCGCCGAGCTGATAGGGAATGATGGCGTCGGAGACTATGAGCTCGAAGATCTCAGGGGAGATGGGCCTCTCCAGGCCTGATACGTATGCCTCAAGGATCTCAGAGGTCCAATCGTGCTTTCTCTTGCCTTCGTCGTTGTATGGCATCACGACGACCTCTCTGGTCTTGGCGAACTGATCCACCAGCTGGGCCGGGGTGACCTTGCCATTGAATACCATGCTCAGGAAGTTGGTATGAGGAACTGTGGTCGGCACCTTGGAGGCCCTTATGGAAAACTTGACGTCCTCAAAGACTGTCTGGGCATCGGTTCCCTGGTGTCCTACTCCCTTGCCGAACTGAATGGCGCTGGGGGAGGCCCTGACCACGGTGTGGGGATCACCGTGTCTGCGATCGATGTTGCCTATGATCCCGGTAAGACCCAGGGGCCTGGCTGCCAGAGCTAATCTGCTGAGGCCAGTGGTATTGCAGCTGGTGCACTGTACGAGCTTTGGCTTGGCCTTGAGGAACGTCTGGTAGTTCTCCAGCCCGAAGAAGAACTCCCTGGCGAAATCGGCCTTGAGCTCATCTGAGATCTTGACGCCCTCGCCCTGGAGAGTCTCCAGGATGGCAGGCCTGTCTGCGCCGCCCATGAGGGAGACAAAGCAGTCGTGGGCGAGAGCAGATTTGACGTAAGGAGTCTCCTCATCACCAGGAGTTCCCACCATGATAAAGTCGGAGTTCTTGAAGAAATCCTCGTAGCCACCTGCGATCTTTACCCCGGCGCTCTCCCACTTGGCCTTGCTTCCCTCATCACTAGCATAGGCCTTGACGTCGCAGATCCGCTGCATCTTGGCCAATATGGACCTGGCCCTGCCGTGGGGAGCTCTTAGAAGGACGTTCATGTCGCCGTCTACGCCCGCTGCCTTCTTGGCCAGATCCATGGCCAGGATAGTCCTCTTGTTTTCGGTACCGTCGAAACCCACAAAGCCTACATTGGACTTCAATTTAATGCCTCCACGTATGTATTAAACATAAAATCAGTATGTTGGGGAGAGTATTCCCTCAAACTTGCATCTCCAAGCCCTTGTTTTGCCATCTCTGCAGCTTCGTCCGATGCAAGCGCCATCTGCGTGTGGTGATATCTGGGAAAGGCCTCGGCTAGGGTTATCAAAAAACCTGCTGCGGCCATATTAACCTCGACCTTCTCTGCCACTTTTGGCCCTCGGGTAACCTTCTAATATGCTTTTTAGGATTGGCGCAGAACCCTGGTGATCAGGGGAGCCCAGCACATTGCTCTTAGATTCCGCTCTCTAAGTGACTGTATTTCAATCTTTCGAGGAAACTGGGCAATTTTTTCTCGTCCTGGCTAATCCTGCCCAAAGATCTTCAGAACCCTGCAGGCCACAAGCTCTGCGCTCTGGTCGGTTGAGAGCTTGACCGAGTCCACCACAACCTCTGGAGCTAAAGGCTCCTCGTAGGCGACATTAATCCCAGGGACGGAGGCCTTCGCCGCAGTCGCCTTTTTGTAAATGTCTCTGGGGGCGAACTGTGCATTCCGCTCGGCCTCCCTGGCGATGCAGACCTCCAGGGGCGCTACTACGTAGATCTCCGCGAATTTGGGCACTAGGGACCTCGCGAGATCTCTGTACATTCTCCTGTTAGCAGTAGCGTCAACCATGACATTAACGCCGCATTCAGAGAGAAGCTTGGCCATGTAGGCCAGGCTGGCGTAGACTATCTCCCTCTCCTCCTCGGTGTACCTGGGTCGCGGGGTGATCACCCTCCTGACCTCGTCGAGCTGGAGCATCTTGGACCTCACCCCCATTTCCGCTAAGAGCGACTGTGATCGCTGTGCGATGGTCGTTTTGCCGCATCCTGGAAGACCTGTGAACCACAAGACCCAAGCCATAATTGCCTAAAGCTCAGATCTGGATAAATACCATTCCATCCGGGACGCGTACCACCTTTTCCGTAAAGTTCATAAGTAAGTTTATACAAACTGTCGATAAATTATCAATCCCAACAAAAGATTAATATATGAGAGTAAGTTATACACGCACGCGTCAGGGGTGCTAGCCCGCGCATACGGGTTGTGCGAGGTGTAAGGATGATAGAGAAACGCAATTTCGCATTGAGGGATGGCAAGGGGAACGAGGTTGGGGTCTTCTGTGGCAAGCAGCCGAGACAGGCGGCTCTGAAGGCTGCCAACCGGGGGTACACGGATATAAGGCTTAGGGAGAGGGGAACCAAGAAGGTGCACGTATTCCAGGGCGAACGCAAGCAGGTGCCAAAGCCAGCCAATGCTCCAGCCTGGATGCCTCAGCAAATCTGGAAGCCCAATGTGAAGAAGGTGGGCATAGAGAAGCTGGAAGAGATTTAGGCAGCCATCGATAATCTACAAGTAAATTTTCTAGGGGGAGTACCATCATCTCTGGCTGAAAACAGCCAGAGGCGCTTTTACTTGCTCGCTTCGATAAATCGTAGACTCTTTTCGAGATACCTTCTACGTAAGGTAGGATTACAGAGGCCAGCATGGCGCTTTAGCAGACCCGCGGGCGCCATGAGCGATCCCCAGACGTGCAGGCTTTTAAAGGGTGTTTTCCAGATTATCAGCGATGTAATTCCGCGCAACCGGCGCGTCCGTACGCATAGTAGACCATAATTCTCAGAATATTGGCGTAAAATAAAAAACCCTGGGCGGAGAGCTGAACGCGGTGAATATCGGTTTAGCCTCCGTTAATTTGATTATATTTTATCGTCCTCGGACTACATTTATTTATATCGCTTCTACACCCCCTTTGTAGAAGGTCTGTATCACGCCCAGCTACGAGTGCCTGAGCCAAGCCTCGAAAATATCTCTAAATAAATGTCTATTCATTTCCACCCACTCCTCAAAGATCACTAGCTTAATACATAATTTATTAGGCAGGATCATTAGATTTCCTTTAGCCCTCCATGCCATATGTTCTTTGTTATAACAATACGCCAAAGGCCGTAATCCCTAATTGCTAATAGCTTCATATGCTAGATAACTACTATCCCTACCACCGCCTAGACAAATGAGGCAATCATATCCAATCTTTTTCTGATTTAATTTTAGTTGACAATTGGTCAGGTGCTTCTTTTCCTTAATAGATATGTGAAGTCGAGGAACTACAATAACCGCATGCATTCTCTGAATCAACGGGCGTCGAATGGTGTTTATCCGATAGAAGACACATCTTGCGCTTTACTCGAGATTATTATAAGATTTACTTATATATGATTGTTTGCAAATTTTCAGCTATTAGCCATCGTATATTCCGATAACCCAAGGATGTATATATATATATATATATTAGAAGATTTGAGAAGCGCGTTTCGCTATTGCCGATGTCATATCTCACTATAACAGGCATGACCAAAAAATTTCTAGGCTATCATCTCGCTGGATACAAAAGGGCCTAGGTTCTGCTATTAGATCTTAATAAAAGCAATCGATAGAAAAGCGATAAAAAATGTTGAAAAGGGAGAGGTATTTAGCCAAAGAGGGCACCTAGGCCCTCGATTCCGGCTTCCTCCTCCTGTTCTTTCTTCTCTTCATCGGCCTCAGCGGGGGCTGCGGCTGCTGCACCTGCGGCAGCGGGGGCTGCGGCGACGGCTACAGGCATAGCTGCGGCCTGGGAGAGGACCTTAGTGATGTCCACGCCATCTAGGGCTGCGACCAGGGCTTTGATTCTGACCTCATCAGGAGTGACGCCTACTGCCTCGACAACCTTGGTGATTCCAGCCTCATCCACGGGCTTGCCCGCGCTGTTAAGCAGTAATGCTGCGTATACGTAATCTACCATTTCTAATACACCTTCTTAGCTTAAGTTTTGTTTAGTTTAAATTTAACCGAAGAGGGTACCCAATCCCTCGACGCCTGCCTCTTCATCCTTCTTCTCATCTTCCTTCTCGGCTGGCGCTGCGGCCTGCGCGGGTGCGGCGGCTGGCGCTACGGCCTGAGCCTCCCCCGATACCAGGCGGGCTATGGCCTGTGCTTTGGCAGCTGCCCTGGAGAGGACTATCTCCATCATGCTGGGCTCGGGTATGCTCTCCTCTGCCACCAGGTTCCTGGCGTTGGCCTGGGCTTTCTGGAGCAGGGTGGTAATGGTTTCAGGAGTTGCGTAACCAACCTCTATGGCGAAGTTGAAAGCTCTGACTGAAGCGGTCGCCAGCTCTCCGACAATCTTATCGATATCCAGGGCTAAGTCCTTGGCCTGGAAGACAAGATCACCCTCGTAAGCGGCCTTGAGATCCATTCCCACGTTCCTGGGGAAGATCTCCATGGTCTTTAAGATATCAGCGACCTTGGGGGAGACCGTCTCGCCCTCCTTGATCAGAGTCAAGGTCGAGTTAATGACTACCTTTCCGCCCTTGATGGCCGCTGGTATGCCTGCTGCCTGGAGCTTGCCTACCATGGGGCCCGGGGAAAAGGAGGTCTCTCCTGCCTGAACCACGATGTCCTTGGGTGCCTTGGACCCTGCCTTGAGGGGCATGGGGCGCTTGGCCTTTTCCAGCTTGCTGTAGAGCTTGAAGGGGCTCTCATCGCTGAAGATCAGGGCGGTCTGGTCGCCAACGTAGCCAGCTAGGGGCTTTATTTCAGGATTAGAGGCTTCAAGAGCCCTCCTGGCTATGCTGTTCCTGACCATCTTAATCTCGATGGCGCCTCGAAGCTCTCCGCGCATCTGCTGCAGGTCGGAGGCGGGGATCTCGCGCATGCCCACAACGCCAACTACTCTGCTCTTGCCTATGCGCTCTTTGAGCTCCTCTACCTCCTTGATCTTCCAATCAGGGACGTGGGCAGTTCTATGAACAACCTCAGCTGCCATCTCAGATCACCTTCACGGAAGGTCCCATGGTTGTCTTGACGTAGACCGACCTGATATTGTGCCTTCCTTCCTTGAGCGTCTGCTCAAGCTTGGTAATGACTGCCTCGGCGTTCTCTGCCAGATCCTTGGTGTCCATGTTTCTGCGCCCAATGGTGACGTGGAAGGTCGGCCTGTCCCTGGACCTCACCTTGACCACGTTCTTGAGCCTGTTGATCTGGGGAGCCACGTCCTGAGTAGGCGGCAAGGGCGCGGGCATCTTGCCCCTCTTGCCCAGGATGGGTCCCAGGGTCTTACCAATGATCGGCATGAACTGGGTCTCAGCAATGAAGAACCTGTACTCTTCTGCCAGTTTCCTGGCGGCCCTCTTGTCATCGCCAAAAGCCTTGATCTCGTCCGCAGAGATGACCCTATCAGCGCCAGCATCTCTGGCCTTCAGAGCCGTGTCTCCTGCAGCGAAGACGGCGATCTTGGCTGGCTTTCCCGGCCCGTGAGGCAATATGACCTCGGCATCCACCCTGTTGGTAGGTATGGCTAGGTCAAGGTTGCCGAGGTTTATGGCCAGATCTACGCTCTCAGCAAACTTCCTCTGAGGGGCCACGGTCACTGCCTGTTTTACTGCATCTTCTATGCTCATTCAATCCTCCGTAGTCTTCGACCCTAGGTCTTCTACGGCTTCTCGAAAAAGAGAACCGAAAACCGGATCTACAAACTTATACTTAAGCCTTCGCTTCCACAAAGAAGGTGTCGTACTTGCCGCCAACTACTGCTGCCTGAGCTTCCTTGGAGGGCATGTCGTCGATGGTGACTCCCAAAGATCCTGCGGTGCCAATAACCTCTTTGGCTGCGCTTTTGAGGGTCTTGGAGAGCAATCCTCTCCTCTTTATGTTGGCGATCTTCACTACCTGGTCCATGGAGATATTGCCTATAGTGGATCTATCTCCAGTCCCCTTCTCTGCGCCCAGTTCCTTGAGGATGAGGGCCGAGGTGGGTGGGGTTCCTACCTCTACGGTGAACTCTGTCCTGGACTTGACTATGACCTTGACAGGGACCTGCATTCCATTGAGGTCCTTGGTCTGCTCATTTATCTTGGCTACCACCTGGGCTACATTTACTCCCAGGGGACCAAGGGCGGGTCCCAGGGGTGGTCCTGCGCTGGCCTTTCCACCCGGAACCAATGCTTCCACGAAATTAGCCATACTTCACCTCTAAGATACTTCTTTGCTGAGCACGCGCACGTGGTCTCCCCGAACGGTTATGGGGATGGGGACCATGGCCTCGAAGAGCTCTACTGTTATCTCTTCCTTAGCCGTGTCCACCCTCTTTACCCTGGCCTTTTCGCCTTTGAAGGGGCCAGATATGAGCTCTACCACTGCGCCCTCGGTGATGCCTGTAACAGTCGGCTTGGGGGTGAGGAAGTGCTCTACCTCCTCAATGCTTGAGACCCCTTTGATCATCGATCGGGCATGGGGTATGCCCTGGATGGCCTGGTCCACGATCTCAGGAGCCGGTGCCTCTACTAAGACATATCCCTTGAGGACATCGGGCACCAGGAGAGCCCTTATATCGTACTTCTCCTTTCGGGCGATCTGGGCTATGAGATTCGCCACAGAGCGCTCCTGATTTGCGGTGGTTTTCACAACGTATACGTTGGTCTCAGACATTCCACTAGGGAGACGCTGGGCGCGTATAAAAAGGTTTGTGATACCACAGAAACCTCTTTATAGTAATAACGAGGGAGTTCTTTGTTGGGGTGAGTAGATCCAATGATCGCCAGGACGGATCAGCTCCGGGATCTTGTTCTCAAGATGGGCGCCAGCAAGGTCGTGGAGAGACAGGCCAAGCAGCACGGTAACCTCCGGGGGAGTTCCGAGATCGAGCGCGCTCTCCTGGGTGTGGTCAGGGAGATGATAAAGAACTACAATATCCAGACTAAACTATCACCGGAGCAGCTATCTTCTGTTGTAAGGCTTTTCTACAAGGGCCTTTCCGATACCGAGGTTGCAGAGCAGCTGGGAGACAGGGCCCTCAATAAGACCGTGAGCAGGGCCAGGATAAAGCTCCACTTATTCAGAGAGTCCGATTTAAAGCCGCCCTTTGATAAGGGTGCCTTCACCCGCCTATCTGAAGAAGGTAAATCGGTCAAGGAGATGGCCGAGGCCTTGGGGGTCGCCCCTTCCACCATATCTGAGTACAGAAACATCTTCGAGAGCCAGAGGGCATCAGAGAAGGACGGCTATACTCGCCGTTTTCAGGATATCCTCTCAGACCAGGACGTCTCTGAGCGCATGACCTCCCATATATCCAAAGATGGGCTCCAGGATACTATGGACACCGATTATGAGGCGGCAGAGGCGTGAGCCCCTTAAAAAAATTCTTTTTTCTCGTATTGCTTCTTATAGCTACAAAGGATATCCAATTTAATTATAATTTTTGGGTCATCTTTTATCCGATCTCTGTTATAGCTCTTAGATTGCGATAATTATATTCTAAATGTCAGCAATAACATTCTTATGAGCTCCAGCCATGGAACATATTATGATCATAATTCAAACCCCATTGCAACCTCCTTCTTTCCATCTTCTAACTTAGACACAGCCTGCCCACGGGCATATTTCACACATACCGTACATAACATTGCGAATACCACCCCTTGCGTGTCGGACGTGCACAGTCCTTCAGCTGATGCACTGAGGAATATTAGCTTGACCTCAAAGCTACCTTCAATTCTTTAAACCCTTCCTATATTATCAGAGCAAATTGCCATTTAAATATTTAGTTAAATATTAACTCGGAGAACGACTTTCATCAATAGGAAGGCGGTACAGCATATGATCCCCTCTCAATCCACCAGGTTATACCTGATGTGGGGGCTTCTGCCTCCGTCGAGAAGTAAGATATGAGCGAGTAGCCATAGATCACCGTTATGGAGAACTAAGGATAATGTGCTTTCTCCAAAAAGGTCGGCATATGGCAAAGGAGTCTGTTTATAGCCAGAAGAACCGCCGAAGCTCTGAGCCTTCCCAGAAGGATGGTATTAAAACATCCCGTGTATATAATTAACCTCAAACGCCTATCAGATCTCCCTGATGGGCTCGGATATATCTTTATAGTATTTGAAGGGTTTCTTACCTCATTCGGTAGCACTCTTGCCTATGAATACGAAATCGTTCGATAGATCTCCTTTGACATCTTGAGTTCGGCGAGGAGGTTCTCTAGAACCTTGGAGGGGTCAGCCAGATGAGCTTCCAGAATCTTCGATTGAGCTATCATGCCTATCTCCATAAATAGGTCTAGGGGAATGCCACTTATGCCATGGTCCTCCAGGAATCGCGGCACCCGTCCAGTTCAATGATGGTACCCATGAGATCGTCCAGTACTAGGGCCCGGATCCTTCCCATACAGGTCAGATAGTAGATGCGGGTCGCTTTCAGGATCAGACATAGTAGATGTCCTCCACAGAGTGGAGTATAGTAGATGCCCTCAGCCCCATCTCTTTCTCCAGATCATCAGCGGTCATCTCTCCTCTGAGAAGGCAGAGCATTACCTTGGTCCACACCGCAGAGCAGGTAAAAGACTTGAGTTCAGCGTCTACTAGGTCATACTTATCGCATGCCTTCCTATCCTCGGTATTCATGGTAACACTATCCGTCACTATTAACATAGGGGATGCATCTTTCCGAGATAATTATCCCTACACTTAATAATTACTTCCCTTGCTCAGCATACTATATATCGAAAAGGCATAAAGCTTAAAGGTGATCTAGTAGCAATTATTTATAGCCCATCTGACCGTTAAGTGCATTTCTTCTCCCAAGGCTTTGAGATGTGGGCGTAGTAAGCGAAGAGCTTGGACCCCCAGGTCACGGGCCCAGGACCCATTCATACAAGGAGGTTTTCCGGATCATAGCTTCAATCAGGCATGTAGAGCCCCAGGAAAATGGCCTCATCTGCCCGGGAGGGGCTAAGCTTTAGGTCATAAAGAGACTTATATAGATCCAGGATCTTCTTACTAGGACTGTCCTACAGCGAAAAACAGGTGGGGCCCGATCCCCCTCACATTAAAGGGACATGCTCTCATGACCAGTAGAAAAAAACCCCCTCCTGTAGATCGTCTGGTCTCCGTCTGGATGTATATAGGCAGGTCGTTTAGCTTGTGGTTGGCCCAAAAACTCTTGTCACCACTATATCAAAATACCAGCTATCATGCCATATAGAAGGGGATTTAAAGTAGAGATATTAGGGATATCTGAGGAGGTTCGGGCCCAAGTGAAAAGAAGTGATGAAGCCCCGAGGCGCTAAGAGGTGGCACCTTATAAGGCAACATCTCAGGTAACGGTACCACAAGGGCAGTTAGCTATTTGTATTCGCTAAGACATTAACCCATACTCAGCTGGCAATGTAGTCTACTGATGGTTCCGTGCCTTCGCTATCGAAATAACGATACTCTCCTCTGAAGCGATTGCCGTTTAGTACGTTGCCATCAGCATAAGATATTTGCATCAGAGGTCTCATTCATTCGTGATCTATGGCAGATAGATAGTAAGCATCGACCTTATCCCCTTTGGCCGTGCCATAGATCGGGCCGTTGTACTTCTTCCCCGAGGGCTCTTGCACACAGTCAAAGGTGCATTGGATCCTATCTCCCGCCTGCGTGATGTTCGCCACCATGACCCCCTTCACAGGCCCGAAGTCGTAGGTGGATTTCATCTGCCCGAGAGGTCAAAGGCCATAGCAAGACCACTTAGATAAAACAGTACAAGACACAGATATCTTCAAAGCTCTCAGGATCCCACCGCTAATACCAATAAGGATAATATTAAAGATAAGTGCTGGATACTATTTAGCTCTACTACGCCGGTTTTTGACGTCTGCCTCCTGAATTAATCCTAAATTAAAGGAGGTAAATTGATGCCAGTGTTGTCTCTCAACTATCTACGAACGCTATGGCTAATGGTGCTGATTGCCACGGATTCACTCAGGCGGCCTTTCTGCAAACCAGTATGTATCTGGTAAGGCTTCTGTGAACTCGCTCCTGGTGCCTTTCCAGCAGATCGAAGCCCGCTTTGGAGACCTCCCCTTCGAGGGGCCTATCTGCGACTATGACCATGCGCCTTCCGGGTTTAATGACCCTGCAGATCTCAGGAAGGCTCTCCTCCAGTAGGGCATCCTTGGAGACGGCCCTGATGGCGGCGGATCTGCCGTAGGGTATGTCTAGGACAGAGCAGTCTACCGACTCATCCTTGATAGGAAGGTGCTTTGCATCACCTCTGATAAGGCAGCAATCCAGGCCCTCAAGGTTTTCTTTGGCGCCTTTGACCATACTGGCCTCGAAATCCACGCCCAGTCCCCGGATATCCATGAGGCAGGCCTCCACCAGGATTCCGGCCGTTCCAGAGAAGGGATCAAGGAGCATCTGGCCCTCCCTAGCCTGGGATAAATTGACCAGGGTCCTAGCCATCCTGGGCATGAGGGCACCAGGATGAAAGAATGGTTTCAGATGAGGGCGCCTGGCCTCGAAATCTCCCCTGTCGATCCTGGCAGCCTCCCCACCCAGGATCACCTTATCGCCGGTGATGATGGCCCTCAGATTTATATCTGGGTTCTTTAGGTCTGCCTTATATCCCCTGGAAAAGAGCGCCTTTCCTACAGCCCTCTCAACCCTGTCGGCTGGAAGAGGTGATTGCTTGATCCGTCGGGCCCTGATCCGGTATTTGGGACTGGGAGATGAATCTGCGATCTCCATCTCCATGGCTGCCCTTTCGACCGCCTCTAGGCTGGCATCGGATACAGCCATGACCTCCAGGATCCTATGGGTCATGGCCAGCCGATGTCCCAGGGCTGATGCGTCGAGGCCCCTCACCTCTGCCAGAAGGCACTGGTCAAGGCTCACGATCTCCTTAAAGCCCTCGGAATAAATTTCCGCCAGGGCCAAGATCTCGCTCCTGGGCAGAGTGCCATGCTCTCCAGAAAGCTCAAAGGCGTAGGTCTTCATCAGGTCAGATAGCTGTTTACGTCCCCGTAGTTGAACTCCTCGGAGCCGAGCACGCCCTCCATGAAGTTGAACAGAGTTCGTCTGGTCTCGTTGGGCAGGAGGGGATACCAGGTGGGGCTGGCCACGA
>DAXJ01000007.1:9314-18749 GCA_002506335.1 Methanosaeta sp. UBA114 | reverse complement strand
GATACCAGGTGGGGCTGGCCACGACTACCGTCCTGAACGCAAAGAAGGGTGCCAGGACCTTCAAGATCTCCTCATCGCCGCTCTTATCCAGGTAGTTATCGAAGAAAAGCTCAAAGAGGTCCCTCAAGTCTCCAGAGAGCCTCAGGCACTTTTGAACCGAGTAGAAGATGTAGTTCATGGTCATGGCCGTTATGTCGTCTGCAGCCTCTCCCCACTCGCCCCTGGACCTATCCAGGACTGTGAAATCGGTTCCTTCCTTGAACATGATATTCCATGGATGGAAGTCGCCGTGGACCTGGCACAGCCTGTGAGCAAGGCCTTTGAGCTTCCAGCGCCACTCGACACAGAGCTTTTCTATCTCGATGAGCTCTCCGGGCTCCAGGAAGCTTGGATTTTCAGGATAGTCGTCTAGTATGCCCATGATGCACTCCCCATCTCCTACCGTCTCCCTGATCTTCCTCTGGTAAAGGGGTGGGCAGTCCTTTTTGATCCTATGGATCTCGGCCAGGTAGCTGGAGAGGGCTATGACCCTCTGGCGGTCCAGCTCAGTTGCTCCTTTCTCCTTGATCCGCTCCAGGTCGAAGAAGTACTCCTTGCCCTCCACCTTCTCCATGACAAGGAAGTACTCCTTGGCGTTCCCGGCCGAGACGAGTTCTCCTTTCTCTGTGAAGTAACCCACGTCCATGGAGGGCACGTGCTTGGGAAGGTGGCCGAAGGCCGAGTTTTGCCAGATCATGATCCTGGCCCTGTCCGACATATGATCGTGGCCGAATCCGTGCTGGACCCTCATGGTGGAGAGGACGGCAGAGCCCATCTGGTCATTGGATGAATACTCCAAGAGGACGGGGGCCCCGTATCCAAAGCCCTTGACATCCTCGGTGGTGGGGATGGTCTCTCCCATCCTGCGCATGCTTAAAAGCTCGACCCCGCCGCCCAAGAGGACGCGCAGGTAAGACTCCACCTTATCCTTCTTCAAATCCATGGATCAGGTCCCCATCTGCCAGCTGTGGAGGTACTCGTACTGCTGAGCGGTGAGCTTCTCGATCTTGAGTCCCATGGAGGCGAGCTTGAGCTCGGCTACCCTCCTATCTATCTCCGCAGGGACGGGGTAAACCTTCCTCTCCATCCCCCTGCCGTGTTCGACTATGTAGCGGACCGAGAGGGACTGGTTGGAGAAGGACATGTCCATGACCTCTGGGGGATGGCCATAGGCCGCAGCCAGGTTGATGAGCCTTCCCTCACCCAGTAGGTAGAGCCTTCTGCCGTTGGGCATGTCGTATTCGGTCACGTTCTCCTTTACCTCGACCTTGGAAGTGGCCATCTTCTCCAAGGCTGGGATGTCTATCTCCACGTTAAAGTGGCCACTGTTGGATAAGATCGCCTGGTCCTTCATGAGAGCAAAGTGCTCGTCTCTAATCACGTTGATGTCGCCGCTCACGGTGATGAATAAATCACCTAGAGGTGCCGCTTTCTCCATGGACATGACCCTGTATCCGTCCATGGATGCCTCCAGGGCCTTTCTGGGCTCCACCTCAATCACTATCACATTGGCGCCCATGCCCCGGGCTCTCAAGGCCACGCCCCTTCCAGTCCAGCCGTAGCCCACCACGACCACCGTCTTTCCAGCGAAGAGGAAGTTGGTGGCGTTCATGATGCCATGGAGGGTGCTCTGGCCAGTGCCGTACCTGTTGTCGAACATCATCTTGGTCTCGGCGTCGTTGACCGCTATCACCGGGTAGAGAAGGGCTCCTTCGTTGGCCATGGCCCTGAGCCTGACCACGCCTGTGGTCGTCTCCTCGCATCCGCCCAGGATGTCCTTGGCCATGTCCCTGTGCTCCTTGTGTACGATGGCGATGGTGTCGGCGCCATCGTCTAGAGTCACATTGGGCCTTATCTCCAGGGCCTTCTGTATGCACTCGTAGTACTCCTTATCATTCTCGCCGCGAAAGGCGTAGACATGCAGTCCTCGGCCAGCCAGAGCTGCTGCCACGTCGTCCTGGGTACTCAAGGGATTAGAGCCGGTCACCGCCACCTCAGCTCCTCCTGCCACCAGGGCAGTGATGAGGTTGGCAGTCTCCACCGTCACATGGAGGCAGGCCACGACCTTGATCCCCTCCAGTGGCTTCCCGTGCTCAAACTCGGCCTTTATGCTGTCGAGGACGGGCATGTGGCGCCTCGCCCACTCTATTCTCTTCTCTCCGGCCTCAGCCAGCCCGGGGTCCTTGACTACGCTTTTCTGCAAACTACTCACCTTAATGAGAATCGTCTAGCCTGAAGTCCATCTGTAAATACTTAAATCCAACGTGCTCTCTCGGTAACCGCTATGGCTGTTAAAGTTACTCTTCTGGGAACAGGCGTTGGAATTCCCCACTCGGGCAGATCCCAGTCTTCTTTGATGATGGAAGGCAGAAGGCGGCTACTCTTCGACTGCGGCGCCGGGGCCCTCCTGCGCCTCTCCCAGGCCAGGGTGTCAGTACCACAGCTGGATGCTGTATTTCTAACCCACCTTCACCTGGACCACTCCGCAGACCTTCTACCCCTAGCTAACGCTAAGTACCTTATGGGAGATGGCGAGATCCATATCTTTGGGCCGGAAGGCACCGAGCTCTTCCTTCAAAGATCCCTCGCCGCTTATCCGTACTTAACTAGAATGGCGGTGGAAGTCCAAGAACTGTCTCCAGGGGATGATGTAGATCTTAAGGGCTTTTCGATATCCTGCGCTAAGGCCCTCCACAGCGTCACAGCTCTCGGCTATAGGATAGAAGCCCAGGGAAAGGTCGTTGCTTACTCGGGGGATACAGAGCCATCCAGGGAGATCGCTGGGATAGCCAAAGGCGCTGATCTCCTTATCCACGAGTGCTCCTTTCCAGAACCCTACCATGTGACCAACCACACCACCCCGGTAAAGCTGGCGGAGAGTCTCAGTGAGGTGGGAAGGATAGTCCTGACCCACCTGTATCCTCAGGCGGCGGGGCACGAGGCCGATATGGCAAAGGCTGTAGCAGAGGGCACAGGGGTGATGGTGGAGGTGGGCAGGGATCTCCAGACTATAGATATTTGATTTAATGTTAACTGAAAGATAAATCCCATGGTATTAACAACACCCACGCCTGGGGCCCTATCGCTCTCGGCATCCCTCCTATCACCAATCCTGAGACATCAAATCAGATCGACCGGAGAACAACGCCTTGGCCTATTACGCCATAGCGTATCTATTTACCATATCGACCCCTTGTCCGGTGCACATATCGGGATCGTCATCGTGGCTTCTTGTGTATTACGTTTCTATCTTTCGGAATTTGAAACATAGGTTAAAAGAATAGGCAGATGACACCCACCTCTGCCAGAGTGATGCCCCACGGGCCCTTGTAGCGATCGATGTGAGGATACATTATACTGCCGGAGCAGCCATCTGTTTTCGGTGACGTGCCCTCATGGTGCCGATGATTAAGGGATCGGTACCCTATACAGTATATCATTCAGGTAGCGTTTGCCTCATAAGCTAAGTGCCGTGGCAGGCTATAAATATTTCGAACATAAAAACCTAATAGGCGTCGAAAATTTGGAGGATATCCTCTGAGTACATACTGGCTTCAGAAAAAAATAAGTTAAAGGATACTAGGTAGAAGCAAGAACTTTCTGATACAAGCGTAGCCTTTCTTAAGCAATCCTATCGCCGGCGCCCGGACCCCACAGGGCGTTGTAGATCTCCTCTACCTTGATGATGACGCAGCTCCTGGCGGGCAGCTTGTCGTTGATACCCTTGACCCAGCTCTTCATCTCATCGTAGGTCTGGCCCTCCTTGCAGATCTGGGTTCTGCCTTTGATCTGGTAGGACTTCTTGGTCTGGGGATCGTAGCAGATCACCGATATCCTGGGGTTCTCGGAGAGGTTGTCGACGGTCTTTTTGAAGAAGTTGTCCACGACCATGAGGGTCTCGTCGTCCAGGATCTTCATAAGGCCGACGAAGATGACGTTAGGGACGCCGTCCTTGCTGGATGTGGCTATAGGCACGGGCTTTTGCTTGGAGAGGGTCTCCCTCACATCTAGAGGCATTTTTACCATCTGGATCACCTTATGGTAATTCCACTCCCCGACGATTTATAGATAATGGCTTTAAAGGTAGTTAGGGTCAATGCCCATGGTTCTCTTCTTTGGCTCTATAGCATGCCTTGAGGAAGTTGGATGGAAAACCCCTGAAGGATGCCGAGTGGACGTGGCAGTAGCTGGCCACGACGCTTCCATGGATCAGGCCGTCGAGGCCGCCCTGAATGCCCTTTCCCCTCTCCAGCTTTACGGCGTAATCGACATCGTCGTCCAATACCATCTCAGAGTGGTGGAACTCATGGCCCATGATCTCGGAGCCCTGGGGCCCCAGGAGGCAGTCCCTGGTTAGAGCGCCCCTGACGTAGCTTACCACTCTGACCTTGCCCTTCCTGACCTTACCAGGGATAAGGCCGGCCATGGCGTATCTGCCTTCCCAATCGATTTCCTGGGAGGCATACATGAGGCCGCCGCACTCGGCGTATATGGGCAGGCCTCTCTCCTTAGCCCTGATCAGAGAATCTATCATGCCCGAATTCGCCGAGAGCTCTCTGGAGTAGAGCTCGGGGTATCCGCCTCCTATGTACACCCCATCCACCTCGGGCAGGCGGCGGTCGTTGACGGGGCTGAAGGGCGTAACCTGGGCCCCTGATAGCTCCATGAGCTCCAGGTTATCCCGGTAGTAGAAGTTGAAGGCCTCATCTAAGGCCACTCCTACCTTGAGGCCTCTACCTAAATCGTTTTGTAGATAGAGATCGGCCGTGGGCATGGGCAGGGGCTCAGCCTCTCTGGCCAGCTCCAGGATGCGGTCGATACTGAGGCCTTCCTCAACCAGAGCTCTCACCCGGTCCAGCCTCTCGGTGAAGCCCTCATGCCTGGACCTTCCCTCCTGGACTGGCACCAGCCCCAGGTGGCGCATGGAAAGCTGCATGGAATCATCCCTGGGAATGACCCCCACCACCTCAATCCCAGTGTACTGCTCTATCTCCTTCTTGGCCTTATCGGCGTGTCTCTGGCTCCCGACCTTGTTCAGGATGACTCCTTTTATGTTGACCTGAGGATCGAAGTCAGCGTACCCCTTGACCAAGGCCGCAGCGCTCCGGGTTATGGACCTGGCATCCACCACGAATATAACGGGGGTTTTTAGAAGCTTGGCTATCTGGGCCGTAGATCCCAAGTCGCCGTCATAGCCCTCGTAAAGGCCTCGGACACCTTCTATGACCGATAGGTCTGCGCCTCTGGAGGCCCGGTCGAAGACCTCCAGGACGGTCCTCTCAGGCATGAGGTAGCCGTCTAGGTTCCTGCACCACCTGTCGGTGATGAGGGTGTGGTAGCTGGGATCTATATAGTCCATGGCCACCTTGAAGGGCTGGACGCAAAGGCCCCTCTTCTTCAAAGCCGAGAGGAGGCCGGCCACTATGGAGGTCTTGCCGCTAGAGGATCTGTCCCCCGCCAAGAGTATGCGGCTCATGCGCAGGACAGCTCCCTGAGTCTTTCATCGGTCATGGGCTTAGGAATGACAGGATTCGCCCCGGCCATGACCGCCCTGGCCAGATCCCTGTAGACCCCGGCTATGCTCGACTCCGAAGCGCCTTCTATGGCAGTCACACCTCTGCGCTCGCACTGCTGGACCAGGGGGTCTTTGGGTATGAAGGCCACCAGGGTGCTTCCAAGCTCCTTGGCAAAGCTCTCCACGATCTCGCGCTCCCCTGCCGCCTCCCTGGAGTTGCAGATGACCCCTGCCAGGGGAGTTCCCAGGCGCTTTAAACCCCTACAGATGTTGTTTCCAGCGTACATGGGCATGTACTCCCCTGAGGTTATGATGTAGGCCTGGCTGACTAATCCCTTTCTTATGGGAGCGGAGAAACCTCCGCAGACTATATCCCCCGGCACATCGTAAAGTACCAGGTCTACCTCCTCCATGGCCTTAGAGACCTTCCTCAGAAAATCTATGGCGACTATGATGCCCCGCCCAGCACACCCGACTCCGGGCTCTGGACCTCCTACCTCAACGCACCACACTCCCTTATATCCCGGGAAGATCAAATCCCTCTCCGTGATCTCTCCGCCGCGTTGTATGAGGTCCATCATGGTAGGAATCCTCCTTCCCACAAGGGTCATGGTGGAATCGCTCTTCGGGTCGCAACCCACCATAAGAACTTTATGCCCGTACTCGGCACAGGCGGCTGCGATATTTGAGGCGGTGCATGACTTGCCAATTCCGCCCTTTCCGTAGATAGCAACGTACTTAATAGGTGACATCCATTGACTCCGGAGATCCTAAGGCAACTCCATAGGATATACGCGTTATCCAGGATGACGGGCCTGGGCTTGAGGCAGTTATTATCATTATTATCCCTACTGGCCCTGGTCCTTATCTTGATAGCAAGCAGCCAGGCTCAGCAGCCCTCAGTGGAAGCTGCAGTGATTAGAGGATCCTTCTCTGGCGGCTCTAGCAACTGGGATGCCAGAAGTTTCGGCTGGTTCTACTACGATATTGATCATGGCTATGGTGGCGAGAAGCTATCCATAAAACCCGCGGGCAGGACCATAAGCAAGGGCGATCTGAGGTATACCAGCAGCGTCTGGTCAGAGGACTTTGAGAATGAGCCCTGGGGGAAGTACGATGCAGTGGCTTTCATGGGTAAGCGCTACCTGGCAGGGTATCACAAGAGCAACTTCACCGATGCCAAGAGTGCCCTCTCCGATGGAGAACTCAGGGAGATTCTCATAGATGATAAGGAGCCCCACACCCTCACCTACAACGGCACCTTAAACCTCCTGGGAGGATATGCCCTCTTTCTTGTCGATATCTCCGAGAGCAATGACGTGGTGCACCTGATACTGGCCAAGAATGGAATGCCCATGGCCCAGGCGGTGATATCCACGGGGGGCACCCATGCCTTCAAGCAGGGCGACCTGCCCCTGATCATAGTCCACGTTTCCGATGCCATGAAGGGTGACAAGACCGGTATAGCCCAGATCGAGGGAGTATTCCAGGTGAGCGATCAACCCATAAAGCTCTATCAGGGTGAGAAGCTGGATAACCTGGAGGTTACAGATGTATCCGATGATAGAATAACTCTCGGTAATTATAAGGATGTCACCTTAAGCCGTGACAGCTTTGCGACCCTGTACGGAAGCTTCGGACTCACGGTGATTGATAATCCCACCCTCGTATACTATCCCGAGGGGGACGTAGCTGAGTACAGCTACCACGAGATCAGGGGATCGATCTTTGACGAGAATTCTTCGGTGTCCGCAGAGTTCGGAACCACCCCGGTCAGGGCGGTGGCCAAGTGGAACCCCGCTAACTTCTCGGGATTCTATTTCGACCCGGGAAAGGAAATAGGCACCGAATCCCTGATCGTATACGCCACCCATGGTAGGTATATAATGGCCTTAAGACCCCCTGAAGTAGTCAACAACACCGTCAAGCTCTATGGCATGGAGTACAGCACTTCGGTTCAGCCTAAAGTGTTTGAGCGCAAGGCCTGGGGAAGCTACAGGGTCATATGCTTCCTGGGGCAGATCTGGTTTGCAGGTTACGGACCGGATACAAGCTCAGAGATAGGCAGCAAAGGTCTTATTGATAACGAGCACCTGGGCCAGGTGCTCATAGATACCGATGAGACGAAGATAGCTCAGGCAGGAAATGTCCTCCAGCTGGCAGACAGCTTTGAGTTCCTCATCAAGGACGTGAATAAGGAGAAGGTCTTTGCCCAGCTGCACCAGAACGGCAAGCCTCTGGAAGATGTGGTCATCTCCTCCAACTCCACCTACATCTACAAGAGGGATATCGGGGATATCACCGACTTCCCAATCCTGTGCATCCACATCAGGAACATATTCTCGGATGGGAGCATGACCAAGGCAGAGGTGGACGGCATCTTCCAGATCTCGGACATGACCATGCCCGCTGAGAGGAGCATGGACTTTGGGGAGCTCACCATCTACGCCACGACTCCTAACTTCATCATCATGGGCAACACTGATAATGTGGAGCTCAAGCGCGAATCCTCCATAAGCCTCTGGCCGGGGATGAACCTGAGGGTGGCGGATAACGACAGCCTTAGGTACTACCTCTACACCGTGGCCTACGTTGTACCCAAGCCCCTCATTACCGGCATCAATTATCCCAAGGTGGCCAACACAACCATCAAGGCCAACTTCGCCATGTCAGCGGTGGCCGCCCAGATTGTGGGCATCACCGCTGAGATCCTGGATTCCGAGGGAAGGACAATTTATGCCAGGGACCTGACTGCCCTTGGCACTGGGTCCGAGGATCACTGGGCCTACTCTTGGCAGTGGAACGTCACCACTCTGGCCATGAGCGATGATGGAAGCCCTGTCATGGACGTGGGCCCTGGAAACGTCGTGCCTGCTCTGCTCTATCTGAACAGCACCAGCCGGCCTATTCCTGTCGGCGTCAGCTTCGATGCCATAGGTCGAATGACGCTCATATCTAGCGGCCGGATCATCTACTACATCTCCAAGTCGGAATACGAGAGATCCAGTCACCCCCTGGCCTACGGGGCTATGCTCATGAACGCCACCGTAAGGAAGGATTATCTCCAAGTTCAGCCCGGATCGAGCCTCCTCAAGCTATACGATATCATAGATGAGGCGACGGTCCCTCAGAAGTCCAACCACACGCTCTCAGGGGACATAGGCTCCCTGGAGCCCAACCTGGAGAGCATTCCGTCTGCTCCGGGCAAGTACGAGTTGCGCATCCGCTTGGAGAACTCGGCCGATGCCCTGCGGGTTGGAGGCATTTATTTTAACGTGACAGAACCGTTAGGAGGGATCGTATCCTTGAGCTCAGCTTATGCAAGCCCAGGTGATAATGCCACGATGGCTCTGACCGTGCCCGTCACGAAGAATGAGACCAGGGTCGAGATGTCCTATGATCCGTCGGTTCTCAAAGCCCTGGGAGCCACAGGGCCTTGCAACACCTCGTTCCGCATAGATCAGGAGGCGGGCAACATGTGGGTGGTGATGCCTCCTTTATGCACCTCCGCCAATCTGACCTTTAGGGTGGAGAAGGCTAATACCACGTCGGAGGTAAAGATCATAAAGATCGAAGGGATAACGCCCGACAGAATCATCAACGGCTTCATTACCGTATCTTCGGAACAGGGAACAAGTGGTCAAGGAACAGGAGATCAGGGGACAGAGGTTGCCCAGGTTAAGCCGAAATATGAGACCTTCAATAGCAGCAGCCCCATAATTGCCTTTTCCCTTCTCACCCTAATCCTGACAGCTCTGGCAAAGCGCCGGAGCTAGCGGGGGCTCAGTATTTTTTTTATTTATATTATTATACGTCTGGAATAATGATTTCTGGATATGAAAGCGCTTTACTCTAAAGCCCTCGACTTTATATCCATCATT
>DAXJ01000007.1:0-8978 GCA_002506335.1 Methanosaeta sp. UBA114 | reverse complement strand
GGCAACTATGGTAGCTATGGCATCAATGGCAACTACGGTACCAACAGCAGTTCTGATACCAACCATAAATCCCAAACCAACACTAATTCTGGCACTAGTAGCAGCCTTGGTACCGATAGCAACAGCTTAACCAACAACTACAGCTACCACAAACTATGGCAACTCAACTAACAACGGTGGCTCCATCAGCTACTGCATCTCCGGTAACTTCGGCACCTACTGCTCCTCAGAGGCGGAGAAGGAGGGCAGCAGCCTTCCGTCATTAGCCGACGGCAGCCAGAAACCAACCTCAGTCAAGCCTCAGGGCGGGATCCTCATGATCGTGGTCCCCAAAGACTATCAGGCACAGGAGCTGGATACAGCCATGAGCTATTTCGAGTGCCATGGGTTCTCGGTAGATGTGGCATCCAAGGGAACCAGGCATCTCACTCCCATGGATGAAGACGCAAGCGCACCTCCCAGGTGAAATATGGATGCTATGGGCCTGAGCGAGGTCAAGCTCTCAAACTACTCGGCAATGGTCTTCGTCGGCGGCGAGGGTGTCTATGAGCTCAAACTCTACGAAGATGCAGACTATCAGAACCTGGCCAAGAGCATCATATCCGATGGAAAGGTGGTGGGAGCCATATACCTGGGTCACTGGATCCTGGCCAATGCAGGGCGTCTGGAGGGAAAGGCTGCAACAACCAGTGAAATTGACTATCTCCAGGAGATAGGAGCAAAGGCTTCTGACCAGTCCGTGACCCAGGGTGGAAAGATAGTGATCGGCAGTGGTTCCAGCACATCTCAGGAGTTCGCGGAGAAGGTTGTATAAGTCCTGGCCGAGTACAGCTAGGGCTGATAAACAGCTTGGGTGATTAACTTCAAAGATCGATTCGCGAAGGAAAAACGCCCTCCTTCGCAATTTCTCTTATTTAAAAGATTCTCACCTTGAGGAGATTCAGACCCCTTGATTGTGGTTACCATTGTCATTTAAAAGCCGCTCTCAGGGCAGATCCCAGGGCAGCCGCCATGGCCTCGGCCTTCCTCCAGTCATCGTCACCCTTGGCTCCAAGGTAGAGGCTGAAGGACCCATTGTAGGCCAGGGACCTCATGAAGTGGCTGAAGTCCTCCAGCTCCATTCCCCCAAGCCGCTCAGATGCAAAGGAGAACTCCTCCAGATAGCCCGGCTCCCCGAACCTAACTGCAGCGGTGGCGAACACGCTGCCTAACGGGACTATGGCGCACCCGTTTCCGGGTCTCTTCCCGCCCTTGATGAGCCCTGCTAGGGCAGAGCCTGCCGTTATGCCCACATCCTCGACGGTGTGGTGATCTCCCGTGGCCAGGTCTCCATGGGCCGCAACCTTGAGGCCCATCTGCGCAGATTGTGCCATGGACTTGAGGATGCAGTCCAGAATCTCAATCCCAGTGCTTACAGAGGTCTCGTGGCCCTCCAGGTCCAGGGATACCTCTACTCGGGTCTCTTTGGTCTCCCGCGTCAAGGACGTCTTCATAATGCTCAGTTTGATCCTGAGGTCTTATTAGTTCTGGCGTCAACCTCGGCCATCATCCCGGCATCCACCCTGGCGCCAGCCCTGGAATCCGCTTTTTGGCTGGCATCAAATCTGGCATTATCTCCTAGGCGAGGGAAGGAGTTATCTACCTGTAACCCAACCTCGGCGGTTCAAAGATCACGCTTCAAGGGTTGTAACCATGATATCGAAAGAAGACATCGCTCAGATCCTCAATGGCTACGATAAGGAGGACATCACCATAGCCACCATCTGCTCCCACAGCAGCCTACAGATCTTCTACGGCGCCCGCCAGGAGGGTTTTAAGACCTTGGGCATATGCATAGGCCAGCCGCCCAAGTTCTACGATGCATTTCCCCTGGCCAAGCCTGATAAGTTCTTGAGTGTCGACAGCTACAAGGCCCTTTTGGATTACAGCGGTGACTTAATCCAGGAAAACGCCATAGTGGTACCCCACGGCTCCCTGGTGGAGTACCTGGGCATAGAGAAGTTCGAATCCCTGGCGGTGCCTACATTCGGAAACCGAAGAGTCCTGGCCTGGGAGAGCGACCGTGAGATGGAGCGCGAGTGGCTCCTCAAGGCTGGCGTCAATGTGCCCATGAGGTTTGAGACCGCCGACGATATAGACAGGCCGGTTATCGTCAAGTACCATGGAGCCAAGGGTGGTAAGGGCTTTTTCATTGCCAAGAGCAAGGATGAGTTCCAGTCCAAGATGGGATTGACCGATCAGCGCTACACCCTCCAGGAGTTCATTTTAGGCACAAGGTACTACATCCACTTCTTCTACTCGCCCATAAAGAGCCAGGGCTACATGCTCAGGAAGGGTACCCTGGATATGCTGGGCATAGACAGAAGGGTCGAATCCAACGCCGATGAGATCTTCAGGATAGGATCCATGAATGAGCTGGCAGAGGCGGGAATATATCCGAGTTTCGTGGTCACCGGAAACCTGCCCTTGGTTCTGCGAGAATCCCTCCTTCCCAGGGTGTTTGAGCTGGGCGAAAGGGTGGTGGAGACCTCCATCGACCTCTTCGGAGGAATGATAGGCCCCTTCAGTCTGGAAACCATAGTGACCGATGATCTGGAGTTCAAGGTCTTTGAGATCTCTGCCAGGATCGTTGCCGGAACCAACCTCTTCGTCAGCGGATCTCCCTATTCCGATTTCGTAGAGCCGAACCTATCCAACGGCAGGCGGATTGCCCAGGAGATAAAGCTGGCAAGGAAGGCCGGTGCCCTAGAGGAGATCATAAGCTAGGATCACAGGCTAGGGCCACAGCCCAAGGTTCACAACCCAAGGTCCTCGGCTTAGGTCCTCAGCTGGAAAGGGTTAACTATAGAATGCATCTCTATGAACCCCTATGTCGGGCTTATTCGATACCTTCAGAGATGCAACCCTACTCCAGTGTACCTTCTTTGAGAAGCTGCTCAATCTGGACATGGCAGATGTGGCAGCCTTCTCAGACTCAATGGTAGAGTTCCTGAGCCCCACTACAGAGAGCTCTTTTCCCGAGAACAAGTTCGTCTATGGCTTGGCGGCAGGCAGATCAGCCCTCGCCCTCTACAGCTTCCTCCAGCTCATACAGAACCACTTCGATAACGTCTTTCCCTATACCCTGGAGGACCCCGTCCAGCGGCATTACAAATCATACAAAAAGAACCTTGGGATAGCCGTCTCGGGCTCGGGAGAGACCCCTTCAGTCAATAAGTACATAGAGGATATTATATCCCATGGCGGCGAGATCAAGCTCATTACCTCCAATGAGAACGGCACCGCCTTCAAGATGGTCAGCGATTACGATAAGGGATCGGCCCTGGTGATAAAGGCCAGGACCAAGTACAGCACTGATAAGGAAGCCAGGTCCAGGCTCACTCCCATGGGCACCGAGTTCGAACTGGAGGTCCTGGCCTTCTTGAACGCCGCCTTTAAAGACATCCGGTCCAGGCTCAAGGGAATCTGCGAGGCATCTTGCCCCGAGTATCGCTCCACCATCGTGGACTTCGAGGAGAACGCCAAACTCCTTCTGGAGATGGACCCCCATCACCTGGAGCAGTGGTTCAACAAGCTCTTCCCGAGGTCCGGCAGGTACATGATCGGCGGCGTGGGAAGGTCGGGCCTGGTGGCCAGGGCCTTTGAAATGAGGTTCACCCACCTGAACAAGATCAGCTACTGGGAGAGGGATTTCAATACCCCAAGCTTCCAGATAGGGGACGTGTACATTCCCATAAGCGGCATTGGCAACACCTATGAGGCCCTGGAGGGGATGAACCACGCCCTGAGCAAGGGTGCCGACGTCATGCCCATCACAGCGAACATGTCATCGAAGATGGTAGCCCTTATGAGGAAGTACGGCAGAGTAGATGATATAGTGTACATACCTGTGAAACCCGAGTACTCGAGGATCTTCAGCGGCGATACGTCCAGCACCACCTGGCTCATGTCGGACTACACCAAGTGCAGATATCCCATCTTTGAGATCAACGCATCCATCTTCACCAACAGCGTGGTCGCCGTGGGCGCCGAGTTCCTGGGCATGGTGGAGGCAGGCATGAGAAGGTTGCACGTATGACCAGGATCATCGCTGTATCCGATACCCACACGGAGAGGGATCTGCCTAAAGAGCTGGTAGAGGCGGTCAAGGGCTACGACATAATAGTTCACGCCGGGGATTTCGTGACCTCCGAGATCTACGACCAGTTCGACTCCCTTGGGCGGCTGGAGGCCGTTTTCGGGAACTCCGACTCGCACCGGCTAAAATCTACCCTTCCGGAAAGGCTGACCCTGGAGGTGGATGGAGTGAAAGTCGGGGTGGTCCACATGCCATCACATTCCTTCGACCTGACGGGCGCCGGGATGATGGCCAGGGAGATGGAGGTGGACGTCCTGATCTTCGGTCATCTTCACCGGCCCATCATAGACCAAGGGAAAAAACTTCTGCTATGTCCCGGCAGCCCAGTTCTCCCCAGGATGTCGGCCCCGTCCGTGGCCGAGGTGATCATAGAAGGGGGTTCGGTTAAAGGGAGGATAGTGCCCCTGGGCGCTCCCAAGTGCAATTACCTCAAGTACGCTGAGTCCCTGGCCGGAACTTAGCTCAGCCGGGAATGCAATTATCCCTAGCAATAAAAAAGCCTACTCTCAAAACGCGGTGTAAGCTATGTCCGCAAAGGGAGCCGTATGACTGGCTGAGCACTTGCCAACAAAGAACACTGACGGAGCTTACCGCCACCAGGGTGTACAGGATTGCGGTTATGGCGAGGGTCAGGGCCCGCCGCCCCATTGGGATATTTTTCTCCGGTGCCCCGGTCTTCTCATAGGGCTTGGCCATCTCCTCAAAGCCTATGAATGTGAAGAAGATCAGGGATGATGCCTGGAAGATTCATTGCAATACGGGGGGCATCTCCAGGTAGTTGACCTTTCCAAAGGCCGGCAATCCCAGGGCTATAACCGCCAGAAGCCCTAGGGTTTCTATTACCACGAAGACGATGGCCACCTTGGTGAATTGATTTAGCCCGTAGAAAAGTATGATGGATAGTAGGACAGGGTGGGCTAAAGCTACCGGTATTAGAGGGACTCCGGTTAGGGCCCTCAGATATCCTGAAAAGCCCAAAGAGATGGTAGCCTCCCCAATGACTCCGCTGAAGATTATGAGCCAACCTATAAGGAAAGCAGCGCGCTCCTGCCCAGGGCATGGAGGACGTGCTCGGCGCTAGCTCTCAGATACCTGAGGAGAGCTCAGCATAGCTGAGGCCCGTGAAGAGGGCGACAGGGGAGGCCAGGAGGACGTAGAGCAACAGGACATTTCCTGCCGGGCCTGCTGCCTCGCCTATCAGGACGTAGATTCCGGCGCCTAGGATGATGCCGATGCCAAAGATGGTGATTCTCGCGAGGCCTAAGTCACGCTTTAGCTCTGTCCTTTCATCCATGGACCAATAGATAATAGCTGTGGTTTCTATATCGACCTTCTTACAAAAAAAGGTTTCTTAGGCCTATGCTCAAAGGCACTGTTAATCAGAGTATAGGTAATTGATCATGGACAAGTCGATAATAAAATAGAATGGAAAAGATTTGACAGAGAATAATAGAATGCCCATTCTTCCTAGGTCATACTTTCATACACCTTATCAATAATAGGCACTGGCGAGACCGAGTTCATGTTTAGCCCGAGTTCATCAGGCCCAAGCCCGAGAGCTATACCCACAAGCTGAGTCACATATAGCACGGGTATGCCGAAGGTCTCACCGCGCTTCGTCTCCAGGGATTTCTGTTTGGCATCGAGCATTAAGTGGCACAGAGGGCATAAGGTCACTATGACCTCAGCTCCCGCCTTCTTGGCCTCGGAGAGGATCTGATAGGCCACATCCTCCGCTGCCTGCTGCTCGGTGGTGAAGATGGGACCTCCACAGCAGAAGGTTTTAAGCCTGAAATTGACGGGATCGGCCTTGAGATATCTTATGAGCTTCTCCAGGATGGTGGGATACTCGGGGCTGTCTATGCCGCCGCGGGGCCGAGTCATGAGACAACCGTAGTAAGGGGCAACCTTCAGGCCAGTCAGGGGGACTGCTACCTTATCGGGATCTTTGCTTAGGGCATCTATGACCACATCCAGGACGTGCTTGACCTGGGCCCCTGAGTATTTTTTTGTGAGGGCGGCGTTAACCTTGGCCCTGACCGTGGGCTCATCCATGCACCTGGCTGCACTCCTGAGGTTGCTATAGCATATGGCGCATGGGGTCATGATGGGAAGATCGGTCTGCGCCATGTTCCTGGCGGCAAGGCCTACGGATATCAGGTCGTTGGCCACGTGGGTGGCGCCGCAGCAGTTCCAGTCCTCCAGCTCCTCCAGGGCAATATCTAGGGCGGAGCAGACGGCCCTGGTAGATAGATCCATCTCCTTTCCGGTGGACTTGGAGACGCAGCCCGGGTAGTAAGCCAGACGCATGCCTCGACTCTGATCTTGCTCCTTGGTATCTTGCTCAGTGCCTTGCTCAGTCATGCCTTCCCCAACTCCTCGAAGATCCTTTCGATCTCCTCAGGCCTCTTGACCTTCACCCTCTCCAGGCTTATCTTTCTCCTAGGGACCATCTCCAGGCCGAGCTCCATGGCCTGGACCGTGGATTTGGGATTGGCCAGGGCGTACTCACCTGATATCTGGAGCTCCGAGACCCTGCCATTCTCTCTTACCTGACGCTGGAATATCTCATCGTAAGACAGGTCTTTTGGCACCCGACCCTCGTGCTCGCATATCTCCCTGACTGCGGACATCACCGCCCTGGGGTTTATGCCCCTTGGGCAGCGGACGACGCATGCCTGGCAGGATGTGCAGAACCATGGGGACTTGGCTGATAGGGCCTCGTCCTTTCGGCATTCTAAAACCATCTTTATGATCTGGCGGGGCTTTTTATCCATGAGACTGGCCGTGGGGCAGCTGGCGGAACAGGTGCCGCACTGGATACAGGTCCTGACCTCGGGGCCTGCCAGCCTTACTACCTCTTTTAGAAACCCTGCATCCTTATCCTTCCCAATCTCTGCCATCTCAGGTCTCCTTTCCCGTTGAGGCCTTCTTCTGCTCGGGCCCCTGCTTCTTCAGCCTGTCCACGATCTTCTGGCTGGCGATACCAGGTGGTTCCCTCTCCATGATGTACCTGGCCTTGGGCTTATGCAGAGCGGGGGCCACGGGTTTTAGGGCTTCATCGATGAGCCTCAGAAGCTCTGAGTCTATGACCGGCATCTCTGCTTTGGGCGGAGATGGACGCTCGATGTTAGGGGGCATCACAGCTCTGCTCACATCGGGCCTGTTCTTTTCTCCGGTGGTGATGGAAGCTATGGCATCCTTCCACTCCGAGGCCCAAGGCGTATCCTCCAAGGGTGTGTGATGGACGACGGCCCTCCTGATCTCCATGACCTCCTTGGGACATGCCTTGGCGCAGGCGCCGCAGAAGATGCATTGATCCTTGGCAACGCCTATGCCACCCTTCTCGTCCACATACCAGCAGCTAGCAGGACATACGTTGAAGCAACCATGGCAGCCCGAAGGGTCGCATTTGGGAACGTTTCTGGGTATCAGCCTTATCTCGCCCTCAAATGGCCTCTTCACGTCTATGGCCTTGTAGGGGCAGATCAAGGCACACCTGCCGCAGCCTATGCATAGATCCTTATCTACGTTGATCTTACCCGTGAATTTAAACTCAGAGCTAACTTTGAGGGGCTCGCCCTCCACTTTTATGGCCTCTTCATGGCAGAGGGATGCGCACAGGCCGCAGTAGTCGCAAAGCTCCTCATCCACCAAAAGCTGATCGAAGGGCTTCAGATCCCTGGGATCGATCTTCTCTTTATCCAGCAACAAAAAGGCCTTACAGAACCTGGCGCATCTGCCGCAGAGGTTGCACTTCTCTGGGTCAACGACGATACTGCCCTTGATGCCTTTTCTCAAAGGCCCAAGGCCCTCGCGGGTCTTGTTGAAGGAAACTTTGATTGCCTTGGCGGGGCAGGTGGGCTCGCACAGGGCGCAAGGAAGGCACTTCTCGTTGGGGACTGCCTCGGAGATTAGCTTGGGGTATCTCTCCAGCTTCCTGAAATCCACAACCTGTCCTGTCCCTTGATCTGTCACCTCGTCGGTCACGCCTCAGCTGCCACCTCCGCCTCAGGTTTCTTGATCGCCATCACGGCCATCTTGAAGGCTCTCATGGGGCAGAAGTTGACGCACATGCCGCAGAAGGCGCAGGCATCCAGGTCTATGAGCACGGGAGGCGCATCCAAGCCTGTGGCGATCTCCTTCAAAGGCCCTTCCTGCAGGGCATTCTTGGGGCAAAGGGCAACGCATATGGAGCAGCCCTTGCACTTCTTGTAATCGTAATCCAGTACCTTCTCGAACTCGGAGGTTCTCTGGGTGCACCTCACCAGAGATCCCTCGGCGGTCATGTCCTTCTGTACTTCCATGACCATCAGGCAATCGCCTCCTTAGCACCATACTTCTTCTTAAGCTCTGTTCCTATAGGCCCCATGGCCTTGAGTTCTTCCACGAACTGCTTTAGCTCCTTGGCAAAGATCTCCCCTTCGCTAGCGGCGCACCATATGATCTTCACCCTTCCGGAGTTTACGCCCAGCTTCTCAAGGATGCCCTTGAGCACCTGCACCCGTTGGAGGGCCTGATAGTTGCCCTTGACATAGTGGCACTCGCCTATGCGGCAGCCGGCTATGAGGACTCCGTCAGCCCCTCTTCTCAAGGCCTCCAGGACGAAGCTCGGATCCACGCGGCCAGCGCACATGACCCGTATGTTCCTGGAGTTAGTTGGATACTGGATCCTGGAGGTCCCTGCCAGGTCCGCGGCGCCGTAGCTGCACCAGTTGCAGAGGAATGCTACAATCATGGGATAGATGCTCTTTTCCTCGGTGGCCGCCTTCACCTGGGCCATGATCTGCTCATCGGAGAAGAGCCTCATCTTTATGGCATCGGCGGGGCAGGCGGCGGC